>CACKSN010000005.1 GCA_902602845.1 uncultured Alphaproteobacteria bacterium
TAATACTATATATTTCTGAAATAATTCCAGAAATTTTTTTTTTATTAATTAAAATGTCATTTGGCCATTTTATTTGAGTTTTGATATTACAAATATTTTCAGTTACAGAACAAATCATATTAGTAATAAAAGCATTATTTAAAAAATGATTTTCTATTGGTAATATATTTTTAGATAAAATAGAAATATAGACATTATTTTTTGGGCTTTCCCAAATGGTGCCCCGTCTTCCAAATCCTTTTTTTTGCTCATTTGCCATCAAGCACACATTTCTATTTAAAAAAAGTTTTTTAACCTCTGACATTGTTGAGTCTACAGATTCAATAAAGTGAAAATCAAAATTATTTTTATCTAACAAATTTTTGATTTTATCTATTAACATTAATCAAATAATCAAATTTGCTGATATATTTATCAATAAAGATGGATAAAATATAAAACAAATAATTAAAAACAAACTTATTGACAAAATAATTTTTGATTGAAAAGAAATTTTAAAATTAAGACTTCCTTCGTTTATACTTTCATCAAAATACATAATCTTAATAATTCTTAGATAATAAAAAGCAGAAATAACACTTGCTAGAACACCAAGTATTGAAAGCACATATAACTCTTGTTCAATCGCAGCAATAAAAATATAAAACTTTCCAAAAAATCCAATAAATGGAGGTATACCAGCCATTGATAGCATAATTATTGAAATAGAAAGACTAACTATTGGATTGCTTTTACTTAGTCCCTTTAAATCACTTATATTAATTAAATATTCATTTTTAACTTTCAATGAGAGTATTATAGCAAAAATTGCAATATTCATTATCATGTATGAAAACATATAAATTGATGCTGCCTTAATTCCATCATCATTTGCTGCAACTAAAGCGATTAAGATATAACCAATATGTCCTATTGAACTATAAGCTAACAACCTTTTAATATTTGACTGTGCAATTGCTGCAATTGCTCCAAGAAACATTGAGGCTATTGATAAAAATAAAATAATTTGACTCCATTCTAAGTAAAAATTTTCAAATGTAACTAAACAAAATCGGTAAATTAAAGCTACTGCTGCAATCTTAGGAACAATAGCAAAAAAAGCTGTAATTGAGTTTGGGGCTCCTTCATAAACATCGGGGGTCCACATATGGAAAGGTACGGCTGAAACCTTGAAAGCCAAGCCTACCATTACAAATACAAGCCCAAATATCAGACCTAAATTTAAATTATCATATTTAGATAAATAAAAACTTATATCATCAAAATTCATTGAACCAGTAAATCCATAAATTAAAGAGAAACCATATAAAAGTATACCCGATGATAATGCCCCTAAAATAAAATATTTTACACCTGACTCAGCTGATAAAATTGAATCTCTTTTTATTGCTGCAGCAACATATAAAGATAAACTTTGAAGTTCTATCGCTAAATACATAGACATCAAATTATTTGAAGCAATCATTAACATCATGCCAAGAGTCGAAAATAAGAATAAAATAGGAATTTCAAAATTTTTAAGTTTAATGCCTAAAAAATAATCTTTAGAAATTAAAATGCTAGCTATTGATCCTAAAAGAACTAAAATTTTAAAAAAATTTATAAAAGATGAATTGCTAAATAAACTTTTATAATTTGCAAAATTTGATCCTCTATCTAAGTAAACAATTAAAATAGTTAAAAATAAAATGAAAACAGATAAATTAGATGTCTGCCTAAATGCATTTTTTTTTGAGTAAAGACCAAATAACAAACATAAAAAAGAAGAACAAGCTAAAAAAATCTCTGGTATAAAAAGTATATTAAAAATATTATTTAGCATTGGCTATTTCGTAGTTTGTAATTATTGTTTCAATCGACAATCTCATTGGGTCTAAAAATAGATTTGGGAAAATGCCTAATAAAATTACTGAAATTGCCAGTGGAATTAAAATAATTTTTTCTCTAGCGTCTATATCTAAAATATCTTCAAGTTTTTTATTAGTAATAGTTCCAAAAATAATTCTTTTATAAAGGAATAACATGTACACAGCTGAAAGTATTATCCCAAATGCTGCACCAATAACAACGTAACTTGAAAATTTAAATGCTCCAATGATAACTAGAAACTCTCCAACAAAACCACTAGTTCCTGGTAAGCCAACTGATCCTAGCATAAAAATCATAAAAACTGTTGCATATAGAGGCATTCTTTGAACTAATCCTCCATAAAATTCAATTTCTCGAGTGTGCATTCGGTCATAAATAACACCAACACATAAAAATAAAGCTGCTGAGACTAGTCCGTGACTAATCATTTGCATCATTGCACCCTCTAAACCCTGTTGGTTAACTAAGAAAATTCCAATAGTTACAATTCCCATATGTGCAACAGATGAATATGCAATAAGTTTTTTAATATCAGTTTGTGCTAATGCTACTAAGGAAGTGTATATTATGGCAATAATACTTAATGTCATTATTAAAGGAATAAAAAATTCTGTAGCTTCTGGAAGCATGCCTACTGAGAAACGAATGAAACCGTACCCACCCATTTTTAAAAGTACCCCTGCTAAAATAACAGATCCAGCAGTTGGAGCTTCAACATGAGCATCAGGTAACCATGTATGAAAAGGCCACATAGGGATTTTAACTGCAAAAGAAGCAAAGAAGGCAAGCCAAAGAAACAATTGAGTATTATAGGAAAAATAATTACCTTGAAGAAACTCAATACTCATCGAATTTGTATTCCTGTACATTATAATGATACCAATCAACATGAGTACTGATCCCAAAAGAGTGTATAAAAAGAATTTAAAAGATGCATAGATTCTTCTATTGCCACCCCAAATACCAATAATTAAATACATAGGTATTAATACTGATTCAAAAAAAATATAGAATAAAAGTATATCTATAGCGGCAAACATTCCTATCATTACTGTTTCTAAAAACAGAAAGGCAAGCATGTACTCTTTAACTCTTTTTTTAATATTATTCCAACTGGCTAATATACATAGTGGAGTCAAAAATGTACTTAATAAAATCATAAAAAGTGAAATACCATCAACTCCAACATGGTAGAAAAAATTAAAATCATCAAACCATCTAAATTTTTCTACATATTGATATGAAGGATTTGAATAATCAAACTGTAACCACAATATTAAACTTAAAATAAAAGTTCCTATTGTTGTAAATAAAGCGCCCCATTTGATATTAATAGAGGTTGATTCATCTTCTTTAATAAAAATAATTATTAACGCTCCAACTAAAGGTAAAAAAATAATAACTGAGATTAAGGGCCAATCAATCATTTAATAATATAAAAACCATGTAAGAATTATTACTAGGCCACCAAGCATAGCAAAAGCATAATGAAACAGATAACCTGATTGAAATAAACTTATATAAGCTGAAGATTTTGAAATAACCCAAGAGATCCCGTTTGGCCCTAAACCATCAATAGTTTTTTCATCTCCTTTTTTCCAGAAAAAGTTTGCTAATTTGAAAAAAGTTAAAACAAATACTTTATGATATAACTCATCCACATACCATTTATTTCTAGAAAGAGAATACAAAGGATCTAAGTTATAGGAAAGATTTTTTGCTCTATTTAAATTATTTGAATATATTAATACGCAGACGAGAATTCCGATTGCAACAGCAGATTTTGATATTAATGATTGTGCAAGAGGAAGATATTTATGAGAGCTTTCTGTTAATAATATTGCATTATCCCAAAATTCTTTTTTGTAATATCCAATAAAATAATCAGCAAAGAATATTCCAGAAAAAATAGAACCAATTGCAAGAATAAATAATGGAACTGTCATAACAAAAGGTGACTCATGGGTGTGATCATAAATTTTATTTTCTGATCTATTTTCACCATGAAATGTAAGGAATAATAATCTCCATGAATAAAATGCAGTAAGTAGAGCAGTAAAAATACCTACTAAATATGCAAAGTATGCTATTCCATTTGATGTATAGAAAGCATTTTCTAAAATACTTTCTTTTGAATAGTAACCGGACAGATATGGGAAACCAATAATTGCAAGAGATCCAATCCACATCATTGTAGCAGTAAAAGGTATTTTTTTGAAAAGCCCACCCATTTTTCTCATATCCTGTTCATGATGCATTGCGTGGATTACAGAACCTGCAGAAAGAAATAGAAGGGCTTTAAAAAAAGCATGAGTTGTTAAGTGAAATATTGATGCATTATAAGCGCCTACGCCTGCTGCAAAAAACATGTATCCTAATTGACTACATGTTGAATATGCAATTACTCGTTTAATATCATTTTGAGTTAAAGCTATAGAGGCAGCAAAAATAGCTGTGGCCGCACCTATAAAAGTAATGAATAAATTAGTAAATGTAGCAAACTCATAAAGAGGACTCATTCTTGCAATTAAAAATACCCCAGCTGTTACCATTGTTGCGGCATGTATTAGGGCAGAAACAGGGGTAGGTCCTTCCATAGCATCTGGCAACCAAGTGTGTAAACCTAATTGGGCAGATTTACCCATTGCACCTATAAATAAAAGAAAACACAAAAAATCTAAAGTTGGAAAACTTAATGAAAGGAATTGAATTTGATGTTCACTAAATTGATCCACTTGCTCAAATATACTGTCGAAACTTATTGTACCAAAAATGTAAAAAATTCCAGCAATTCCTATTGCATATCCAAAATCTCCTACTCTGTTTACGACAAATGCTTTTATAGCAGCTTTATTAGCTGAATCTTTATGGTGCCAAAAACCAATTAATAAATATGAGGCTAGTCCAACACCTTCCCAACCAAAAAACATTTGCAGCAAGTTATTACTTGATACAAGAACAAGCATAAAAAAAGTAAATAAGCTTAGATAACCCATAAATCTTATTTTTGATGGATCTTCTTCCATATAACCTATTGAATATAAATGAACACAAGCAGAAACAGTTGTAACCACAATGAACATCACTGCGGTTAAGGTGTCTAATCTTATTGACCAATCAACAATAAAGTTCCCAGAAGTGATCCAGTTAAGAATAAAGATTGTTTCAGTTGCCTTGTTATTAATAAACTGAATAAATATTATCCAAGAAAATAAAGCACAAAGAAAAAGGATAGAAGTTGTTGATATTTGATAAACCTTATAATTAAACTGTTTACCTAGTAAAAAACAAAAAAGAAAACCAAGTAGAGGTAAAAATATAATTGAAGTTGCCATCTACTATCCCTTAAGTTGATTAATTTTATTTACTTCTATTGATCCTAAATTTCTAAAAAATACTACAAGTATGGCGAGCCCAATTGCTGCTTCAGCAGCTGCAACAGTAAGTGTAAGCATTGCAAAAATTTGCCCTGAAATATCATTAATATATGCTGAAAAAGCAATAAAATTAATATTTACTGACAACAAGATAAGTTCTATAGACATTAAAATTATAATTAAATTTTTCTTATTTAAAAATATTCCTAAAACACCTAAGGTAAAAATAATTGCTCCAAGAAAAAGATAGTGTTCAAGAGTAATCATAAATTAAATTCCTTCACCTATTTTTACTTTTTTCTTTTCTATAGCTGTTGATGCATCAACTGTATTTTGAGAATCTATATTTTGCTTTTTAACACCGCCTTTGTCTCTTAATGTAAGTGTAATTGAACCAATCATTGCAACTAATAAAATTATCCCACATATTTGAAATAAATAAAAATATTCAGTGTATAGTATTTGCCCAATCATTTTTGTATTCTCAACTTCATTAATTATAGGTTGTATTGGTGTTTGATTGTTGTAAATGTTAGAAGATCTATCTGTTAAAAAAAGTATTCCAAGTTCAATTACTAGAACTATACCTAATAATGCTCCAAAGGGTAAATATTGCAAAAAACCTTCTCTCAATTTTACAAAATTAATATCAAGCATCATTACAACGAACAGAAAAAGAACAGCAACAGCGCCAACATATACAACGACAAGGATCATTGCCAAAAATTCAGCACCTAACAAAACAAAGAGCCCTGATGCGTTAACAAAGCTTAAAATTAAAAATAAAACTGAATGAACAGGATTTTTTGCACTTATGACCATTAGAGCTGAAAGAACTGCAACAGATGAAAAAAGATAAAATGTTAATGAATAAAGAACCATTCTTATCTATATTTTCTATCGAGATGAATATTTTGAGCAATTTCTTGCTCCCATCTATCTCCATTTTCTAAAAGCTTATCTTTATTATAAATTAATTCTTCTCTGGTTTCAGTGGCAAATTCAAAGTTTGGTCCTTCGACTATTGCATCAACTGGGCAAGATTCTTGGCATAAACCGCAGTAAATACATTTAGTCATATCTATATCATATCTTGTTGTTCTTCTGCTTCCATCTTCTCTTGGCTCAGCCTCAATTGTAATTGCCTGAGCAGGACATACTGCTTCACAAAGCTTACATGCGATACATCTTTCTTCTCCACTAGGATACCTTCTTAGTGCATGCTCACCTCTAAAACGTGGACTTAATGGACCTTTTTCATGAGGATAATTTATTGTAACTTTAGATTTAAATATATATTTGAAAGTTAAAAATAGACCTTGAATTAATTCAAATAAAGTAAAAGATTTAATTAATTTATACATTTTAATTTGGCAGCATGTCAAAATATACTAAAAAACCAGAAGTTACTACAACCCAAAACAAAGAAAAAGGCAGAAAAACTTTCCATCCAAGTCGCATTAACTGATCATATCTATATCTTGGGAAGGTTCCTCTAACCCAGATAAATAAAAACAATATAAATATTACTTTCACTGTAAACCATATTACTCCCGGAACAACATTTAATGGATATACATCAAATGGAGGAAGCCATCCGCCTAAAAAAAGAATAACAGTCATAGAAGACATTAAAATCATACTCGCATACTCACCTAAAAAAAATAATACAAATGAAGCAGATGAATATTCAGTAAAAAATCCTGCAACAAGTGTTGACTCATCTTCTGGAAGATCAAAAGGCAATCTATTTGTTTCAGCTAAAGCAGATATAAAAAATATAATAAACATAGGCAATAATGGAATTGCAAACCATACAGTCTGTTGTGCTAAAACTATCTTTGATAAATTTAAAGAACCTACACATAATAATACTGTAATTATTACAAATCCTATAGATACTTCATATGAAACCATTTGAGCAGCTGATCTTAATGCCCCTAAAAAAGGATATTGAGAGTTGCTAGCCCAACCAGCCATTATTATTCCGTATACTCCAAGAGACGATACTGCAAACAAATACATTATACCTACGTTAATATCAGAGACTACCCATCCTGGAGAAAAAGGTATTACAGCCCAACCTGCTAGACTAAGTACCATTGTTATTATGGGTGCTAAGATAAATACAATTTTATTTGATCCACTTGGTATAATATTTTCTTTAGTGAGAAGTTTTAATGCATCTGCAAAGCTTTGTAATATCCCAAAAGGACCTACTATATTTGGACCTCTTCTTAATTGTATTAGAGCTAAAACTTTTCTTTCAGCATAAACCAAAAAAGCTACAGATATTAAAACTGGTACGACAACAGCAAGTATTTGGGCAACGATTATTAACGCTGTAATTAATATATCGTAAGTCATTTAATTATTATGCTGCCTTATTTAAAATGTCTTTAGTACATTTTGCCATTGTTGCAGAAGATCTAGAAATAGAATCATTCATATAGAAATTTTCAATATTATATTTAATTTTAATATTCTCAATTTTACTTTTTTTAGCAAAAGTGATTTCACCATTAGAATTAACTTCATTTAAGAGGGCAAATTGATGATAGTTACTTGTAAGTTCATTTCGAAGCTCTCCAAGATTATTAAAATTTAAATCTTTTTTAAATAAGTCACTTAAAACTCTAAAAATTTTCCACTCCTCCTTAGCTTCACCCAATGGATTATGGCACTTGGTTGTTTGAATAACTCTACCTTCAATATTCATATAAGTAGAACTTCTCTCAGTATATGCAGGAGTTGGTAAAATTATGTCAGCAATAGATGCTGAAACATCTCCATGATGACCAAGATAAACAACAAATGCATTTTTAAAAGTTGAAAAATTTATTTCGTCTAATCCCATTAAGAATACCACAGGTTTAGTTTTATCTATATGTTTTTTTAATTGTTTATTGTAATCAACATCAAATTTTCTATTATAAAATTTTAAATCTAATGCTCCTACTCTAGAAATATCTTGGTGTAGAATGTTTAATGGATTTATTTTTTTATTTTTTTGAATATTTTTTGCAATTAATCCTACAGTTTCTAATATTTTTTTTCCATGATCATTATTTATTGCTGAAGTACCTAATATTATAAGTGGGTTTTTTGCAGATTTTAAAACTTTATTAAAATCAGAATTATTGTTAGATAATTTATTAAGATAATCTAAAGAATCAGACAGATGATTATAATTGTAACTAAGATCTAATTTAGGACCTATAAGACCAATTTTGCAGTTATTTTCAATATATGCCTTTCTAATTCTAGCATTGAGCACCGCAGCTTCCCATCTTGGATTGCATCCAATTAAAAGAATAGCATCAGCGTTTTCAATTTCTTGAATTGTCGAATTAAATTTATAACTTGAAGATGAATTATCAATAATTTGTGCGTTATCAAATCTGCAGTCATAGTTTTTTGATTTTAATGAATGGCTAAATTTTTTTGAAGAATATAAAGTTTCAATATCGGTAAACTTACCAGATAAAAATACAGTATTTTCTTCACCTCTTTTTGAAATTTCTTTTTTTATTAATTCAAATGCATCATCCCATGAAGATTTTTGGAGTTTTTTATTTGATTTAGAATAAACACTATCCAATCTTTGGCTTGAAAGTCCATCAACTGCAAATCTAGTTTTATCACTTATCCATTCTTCGTTTGTTTCTTCATTTATTCTAGGAAGAGCCCTTAAAACTTTTTTTCCTCTTGTATCAATTCTTATACTAGAACCAATCCCATCAAATACATCAAATGTTTCTGTCTTAGTTAATTCCCATGGTCTAGATTTAAATGCATATGGTTTACTTGTTAAAGCACCTACAGGACACAAATCAATTACGTTTCCAGACAATTCTGACTCAATAGTTTTCTCTAAGTACGTAGTGATCTCAGCATTTTCACCTCTACCAAGTAATCCTATATCATCAACGCCCGCAACTTCTGTAGAGAACCTAACACATCTTGTACAGTGAATACACCTTGTCATAATTGTTTTGACAAGTGGTCCCATATTTTTATTTTGAACTGCTCTTTTATTTTCTTCATATCTAGTTTTATCAAAACCATAATACATCGCTTGATCTTGAAGATCACATTCTCCTCCTTGATCACAAATGGGACAATCTAATGGATGATTAATAAGAAGAAACTCCATTACACCTTTACGAGCTTTTTTAACTGTTTCAGTATTTGTTTTTATGACCATTCCTTCTACAGCTGGCATAGCACATGATGCAATAGGTTTTGGAGCTTTTTCCATTTCTACTAAACACATTCTGCAATTTCCTGCTATTGAGAGTTTTTCGTGATAGCAAAATCTTGGAATTTCAGTACCTGCTTGTTCACAAGCTTGCATTACTGTCATTCCATTTTCAAATTCGTACTCTTTATTATCGATTGTTATCTTAGGCACTAAGCTACTCTTCTACTTCTTTCTTCAATTCTTTTTTCAATTTCAGGTCTAAAATGTCTAAACAGACCTTGAATTGGCCAAGCAGCAGCATCACCCAAGGCACATATTGTGTGACCTTCTATTTGCTTTGTCACATCTAAAATTTTATCAATATCTTTATATTCAACATTACCATGAATCATTTTTTCCATCATTCTGTACATCCATCCAGTACCTTCTCTACAGGGGGTACATTGACCACAGCTTTCATGTTTATAAAAATGTGATAATCTAGCTATTGCCTCAACAATATCTGTTGATTTATTCATTACAATGACAGCAGCAGTTCCTAATCCACTTTGAACTTCTTTTAGGCTATCGAAATCCATTCTAACAGTATCACAAATAGACTTGGGTAATAAAGGAACACTTGCGCCACCAGGAATTACAGCTAATAAATTTTCCCAACCGCCAATTACACCACCTGCATGTTTTTCAATCAATTCTTTTAGTGGTATGCCCATTTCTTCTTCTACATTACATGGGTTGTTTACGTGTCCTGAAATACTAAAAATTTTTGTTCCTGTATTGTTTACACTACCTAAGTTTGCAAACCATTTTGAACCACGTCTTAAAATAGTTGGAGATACAGCAATTGTTTCTACATTTGTAACTGTTGTAGGACATCCATATAAACCTGCGCCAGCAGGAAACGGAGGTTTTAATCTAGGCTGCCCTTTTTTACCTTCTAAACTTTCAAGTAAAGCAGTTTCTTCACCACAAATATATGCTCCTGCTCCTCTATGAAGGTAGATATCAAAATCCCAACCTGTGCCACAGGCATTTTTACCAATTAAATTATTTGCGTAAGCTTCATCAATTGCTTTTTGTAAATTAGAAGATTCAGAATAATATTCACCCCTAATATAAATATAGCAAGTGTGTGCATGCATGGCAAAGGAAGCAACTAAACAACCTTCTAAAAGGAGATGTGGGTCGTTTCTCATAATTTCTCGATCTTTACATGTGCCTGGCTCTGACTCATCTGCATTAACGACAAGGTAATGATCTTTTCCAGAGTCTTTTGGCATAAATGACCACTTTAGTCCCGCGGGGAAACCTGCTCCTCCCCTTCCTCTTAATTGGCTATTTTTAATTTCCTCAACAATTTTTTCACTACCCATTTTAATAAGTTCTTTAGTATTGGACCAAATACCTCTTTTTTTAGCGCCCTCTAATTTCCAGTCTTCAAAACCGTATAAATTTTTAAAAATTTTGTCTTTTTCCTTAAGCATCAAATTTTCTTTCAGGCTGTGATGATTTTCTACCAATTTGTGAACCTACTTTTATTGATTTATTATCTTTTAAATCTTGAAGTATTTTTTTAAAACTCTCTTCATCTAAGTCTTCATAATAATCATCATTGATCTGAACCATAGGAGCATTACAACATGCACCTAAGCATTCAACTTCAACAACGGTAAATATTTTATCATAACTTGTCTCACCAATATTGGTTTTACAAACTTCTTGCGCAACTTTAGAAAGTTTATCACTTCCTCTTAACCAACATGGAGTAGTTCTACAAATTTGTACAAAATTTTTACCAATAGGTTCTAAATTAAACATTGAATAGAATGTGGCTACCTCTAGAACTCTTATGTAAGACATGCTTAAAGTTTCCGCTACTTTTTCCATTGAGTTCTTACTAAGCCATCCATTATTTTGTCTTTGTGCTAAATCAAGCAAAGGAATAACTGCGCTTTGAATTCGATTTGATGGATATTTTTTTATTATTTTTGAAATTTTTTTAAAATTTTCTGATGACCATTCAAAGTTATCATTAATTTTTTTATATACTTTATTATTTGTGCCAGGATGATACATTATCTATCTATCTCTCCAAAAACAATATCTAGGCTTCCTAGTATAGCAGCTATGTCAGCCATTAAGTGTCCTTTTGATAAATGATCCAATGTTTGAAGGTGTGCAAAACCTGGTGCTCTAATCTTACACCTATATGGTTTACTAGATCCATCAGAAACAAGATAAACTCCAAATTCACCTTTTGGAGCTTCTACTGCACTGTAAACTTGACCAGCTGGAACACGATAACCTTCAGTAAAAAGCTTAAAATGATGAATTAAAGCTTCCATTGATTTTTTCATTTGATTTCTTTTAGGAGGTGTAATTTTATTATCCTCTATTGATATTGGGCCTGGTTTGATTTTATGCAAACATTGGTTAATAATGTTAATGCTTTGTCTCATTTCTTCTATTCGAACCAAATATCGGTCAAAACAATCACCTTTTTTTCCGACAGGAACATCAAAATCAACTTGGTCATAAGCATCGTAAGGTTGCGATCTTCTTAAATCCCAAGCAACACCTGCACTTCTTAAGACAGGACCTGAACATCCCCATTCTATTGCTTCAGCCTTTGATATAATTCCAATGTCAACTGATCTTTGTCTTAGTATTCTATTATTAGTTAGCAAGCTTTCAAGGTCATCAACAAATTTTGGAAGAGTTTTAAAATGTTCAAATAATTTTTCTTCCATACCTTCTGGCATATCTTGATGAACACCTCCGGGTCTAAAATAGGCTGCATGAAATCTTGCACCAGATACTGCTTCATGAAATTCCAAAAGTTTTTCTCTTTCTTCAAAGCACCATAGGAATGGGGTTACAGCTCCTATATCAGCAGCGTATGCTGGTATGTTTAATAAGTGATTTAATATTCTAGTAACTTCAGCAAAAATTACACGAATATATTTTGCTCTTTCAGGAACATCAATACCTAAAAGATTTTCAGTTGCTAATGCAAAAGCATGTTCTTGACACATTGGTGATACATAATCCAATCTATCAAAGTAAGGAACAGCTTGAAGATAAGTTTTATATTCAATTAATTTTTCTGTTCCTCTGTGGAGAAGTCCTATATGTGGTTCTGCTCGTTGTACAACCTCTCCTTCCAGCTCAACAACTAATCGCAAAACACCATGTGCAGCTGGGTGCTGAGGTCCAAAATTAATTGTTGTTGTATTTAATTCTAATTCTTTCATTTTTAATTATCACCGGTGGATTTTTCATCTCCAAATAGATTATTTTCCATTCCTTCCCACGGAGATTCGCTATCAAAATCTCTAAACTCTTGAGATAGTTTGACAGGTTCGTATATAACTTTTTTCTCAAGATCATCATAACGAACCTCAGTATGTCCAGTTAAAGGAAAATCTTTACGTAAAGGGTAACCCTCAAAATTATAATCAGTCATTATCCTCCTTAGATCAGGATGATTTAAAAATTCAATTCCAAATAAATCATAACATTCTCTCTCGTACCAATCAGCTGATCTATGAATATTTGTTATAGACTCTATATTTTCGTTTTCCTTTATAATAGTTTTAAGAATTATTTTTTTATTAATTGTTAAACTTTGTAATATATAAACTAAATCAAATCTAAATTCTCTTGATGGATAATCAACAGCTGTAATATCTAAGAGCTGGTTAAATTTAAGTTTGCTATTTTCTTTTAATTGAGCAAATATTTTTAAAATATTTTTATTTTCAAATTCTATTTCTATAAGATTATTGTTTTCAACAATATTATTTATTCCGTTTATTTTTTTGAGAATCTGTATCATAATTTATTATCTTTTAAATTTATTTTCTCTTCTAATTTTTTTTTGTAATTGAAGAATACCATAAACTAATGCTTCAGCTGTTGGTGGACATCCAGGCACATAAACATCAACTGGAACAATCCTGTCACACCCTCTAACTACTGAATATGAATAGTGGTAATATCCACCACCATTGGCGCATGAGCCCATTGAAATTACCCAACGTGGTTCAGGCATTTGGTCATAAACCTTTCTTAATGCAGGTGCCATTTTATTGGTCAGTGTTCCAGCCACAATCATTACGTCAGATTGCCTAGGACTTCCTCTTGGTATTACACCATAACGATCAAGATCATACCTAGCCATATACGAGTGAATCATTTCTACTCCACAACATGCTAATCCAAAAGTCATTGGCCATAATGAACCTGTTCTAGCCCAGGTAAGAATTTTATCATAACTAGCAACTAAAAAACCTTTTGAAGAAAGTTCTGAATTGAGAGTGTCTTCTATATATTTATTAGCTTTTTTTACTCCCACTCTAGTGCTCCCTTTTTCCATTCATAAATAAAACCAATTGTTAATACTGTTAAGAATATCATCATTGACCAGAAACCGAATAATCCTATTTTACCAAGTGTGATTGCCCATGGAAATAAGAAGGCCACCTCTAAGTCAAAAATAATAAATAATATTGCTACCAAATAAAATCTTACATCAAATCTCCCACGAGCATCATCAAAAGCTTCAAAGCCGCATTCATATGCAGATAATTTTTCTTTATCAGGTTGAGAGTCTCCTACTACAAATGAAAGCAGTGTCATTCCAACTGCTAAAGCTAAAGCTATAAATATGAAAATCAAAATTGGTAAATATTCAAATAGAAAATCTGACACTATAATCTCACAAATAAATTAGTAATGTATTTAACGATTTATTCAATAATAACAACGTGTCTAGTTGCGACTTTAATACACAAAAGCTGGCGCGAGAGACGGGATTCGAACCCGCGGCCTCTGCCGTGACAGGGCAGCGTTCTAACCAGCTGAACTACTCCCGCGCATGGTGGGTGTTGAGAGACTTGAACTCCCGACCCTCTCGGTGTAAACGAGATGCTCTACCAACTGAGCTAAACACCCAAACAAAAACGGCTGTTAAATTATTTAACAGCCGGTGCAAGAAAAAAATAAATTAGTTATTTACTGAGTCTTTTAAAGCTTTTCCTACAGTAAATTTAGGTCTTTTTGATGCTGGTATCTGAATTGACTCACCAGTTCGAGGATTTCTTCCAGTAGTAGCTTTTCTGTGACTAACGCTAAAGTTGCCAAAGCCTACAATACTGACTTTTTCATCCCTTTTCAGAGCATTAGTAATAGAGTCTAGAAAGCTTTCAATTGCTCTAGTAGCATCAGATTTTGATAAACCTGCCGATGATGCTACTGAGGCTATAAGATCATTTTTGTTCACTATAAGTCTCCTTTGATAAATAAATATAAATAATCGTTCAAAATTCAGTAAGTCAATAATATTATGAATTAAATCCCAGATTCTAAGGAATTTATAAAAAAAATGGCTTAAAATATATATTAATGAGTAATATTTTCTTTACCCTGATCAATTGTAGAGAGGTTTTTTTGACTACTTCTTATGCCTGATTCGCTCAAATTTATTGGATTAATGGCTTTAGTAAGTGAATGTTCCAAAATTGATATAGCTTCAGATACTGGTATAATTTTAATATTTTTCAAAATTTCTTTATCGAATTCTGAAATCTCTCTCATATTCTCTTCAGGTATCAGTACTTTTTTTATACCTGCCCTAGTTGCAGCATATATTTTCTCCTTTAAACCACCTATAGGCAATACTCTTCCTCTCAAAGTAATTTCTCCAGTCATGGCAACATCTCTTTTAATTTTATTATTAGTCAGTGATGATACTAAGGAATTAAAAATTGCAATACCAGCGCTAGGACCATCTTTTGGAGTTGCTCCCTCAGGAACATGAACATGTATATCAAGATTTTCAAAATCTTTTGGATTAATGCCTAAATTTAAAGATTTAGATTTTACGTATGAAGCAGCAGCTTGTATTGATTCTCTCATTACTTCACCGAGTTTACCAGTTATTGTCAATTTACCTTTTCCTGAAGAAAGTGATACCTCAATAGATAATATTTCTCCGCCAACCTCTGTCCATGCTAGACCATTTGTAATGCCCACTAAATTTTTCTTTTCAATTTCATTTGATCTAAATTTAAAAACACCTAGGAAATTATTTAATTGCTTGTGATCTAATAATACTTTTTTCTTGTTAGATGTTTCTAGAATTTTAACTGCTTTTCTACAAATCTTAGAGATTTCTTTTTCAAGATTTCTAACTCCGGCTTCTCTTGTATAATTTCTAATTACTTGATTAATAATTTTGGAATTAAATTTAATTTCAGTTTTCTTTAGAGCATGATTTTTCAATTGTTTTGGTATTAGATATTTTTGCGCTATTTGATTTTTCTCTTTATCAGTGTAACCAGGAATTCTTATAATCTCCATTCTATCTAGAAGAGCCGGAGGTATATTTAATGTGTTTGCTGTACAAACAAACATTACATCTGATAAGTCGTAATCTAGCTCAAGGTAATGATCATTAAATTTATTATTTTGTTCAGGGTCCAAGACTTCTAATAGTGCTGAGGATGGGTCACCTCTCCAGTCGGACCCTAATTTATCTATTTCATCTAAGAGAATAAGTGGGTTTGAGGACTTTGATTTTTTCATTGATTGTATAAATCTGCCTGGCATAGAGCCTATGTATGTTTTTCTATGTCCTCTAATTTCAGCCTCATCGCGAACACCACCTAGGGACATTCTAACGAAACTTCTTCCTGTAGCGTTAGCAATGGATTTTCCCAAAGATGTTTTCCCAACACCTGGTGGGCCAACTAAACATAATATCGGACCTTTAATTTTATCCATTCTTTTTTGAACAGCTAAATATTCTAAAATTCTTTCTTTAACCTTATTTAACCCATAATGATCGCTTTCGAGTATATTAGATGCTTTCTTTATATTTTTTGAGATTTGGGTTGGTTTGTTCCATGGTATTGACAATACCCAATCAAGATAATTTCTAATTACTGTGGCTTCTGCAGACATCGGACTCATTGACTTAAGTTTCTTTAATTCAGATTTGCATTTATCTCTAGCCTCTTTGGTTAATGAAAATTCATTAATTTTATTCTCTAATTCTGTTACCTCATCTATGTCTTCGTTTTCTCCAAGTTCTTTCTGGATAGCTTTCATTTGCTCATTGAGATAATATTCTTTTTGGGTTTTTTCCATTTGTCTTTTTACTCTACCCTTAATTTTTTTTTCAACTTGAAAGGAGTCAATTTCCGAAACAAGATAGCCATAAACTTTATTTAATCTATCTTCAGTGTTTTCTATTTCTAGAATTTCTTGCTTTTGATCTAATGAAATATTTAGGTTAGCAACAATAACATCAACTATTTTGTTTGCTTCACTAAATGTCTTAATATTATTTATTAATTCGACAGATACTTTTTTGTTAATTTTTTGATATTCTTCAAATTGTTCAACGATAAGTTTCTGAAGAGCTTTAATATTAGCATTGTTTTTTAAATCAATTTTTAAATCTAGAATAGAGGCTACTGTAAAATCTTTATTGAAATTTAATTTAGAAACTTTTGCTCTATATAAACCTTCAACTAAAACTTTGAGAGTTCCATCAGGTAATTTTAAAAGTTGAATTATTTTCGCCACAGTTCCATATTGATATAAATTTTTTTCACTAGGATTATCAATTTCAGAATTTTTTTGAGATAATAAAAAAATTTTTTTGTCACCCCCCATTACGGAATTAATAGCATTAACGGACAATTTTCTACCAACAAATAAAGGGGCTACCATATGTGGAAATACAACAATATCCCTTAGGGGTAAGACAGGTAGTAAGACTTTAATCATATATATTAAATGATGTATTGAAAATTAAAATCAAGAGTTATTTGCTAAAATTTTATCACTATTATTTTTATTGGAAAAAATCAAAATTGGTTCTGATTTTTTGGTTATAGCATCTTTATTTATAATAATTGTTTCTAAATTTTTGTTATCTGGAGAGGAATACATTAATTCCATTAAAGTATCTTCGATGATTGTTCTAAGCCCTCTGGCACCTGTATTTTGCTCAACTGCTAGTTTAGATATTTCCTTTAATGCATCATTTTTAAATTCTATATTTATGCCATCCATTTTAAATAATGCCTGAAACTGTTTAATTAAAGCATTTTTTGGCTCTGTCATTATTTTAATTAACATTTCCTCATTCAACTCTTTTAAAGTTGTAATTACAGGCAATCTTCCTATGAATTCAGGTATCATTCCAAATTTTAGCAAGTCTCTATTTTCTAAATTACTTAATATTTCTCCAACTTTATCATTACTGATATCTATAGAAGAGTTAAAACCTATTGATGTACCTTTTAATCTGAATTTGATTATATCATCTAAACCCGAAAAGGCGCCTCCACAAATAAATAGTATGTTAGATGTATCAACTTGTAAAAATTCCTGTTGAGGGTGTTTTCTTCCGCCTTGAGGTGGAACACTAGCTACTGTGCCTTCCATAATTTTTAATAAAGCTTGTTGTACACCCTCCCCTGAAACATCTCTAGTAATTGAAGGATTATCACTCTTCCTTCCAATTTTATCTATTTCATCAATGTAAACAATACCTTTTTGAGCACGTTCCACATTATATTCGGAAGCTTGCAATAGTTTTAAAATAATATTTTCTACATCCTCTCCAACATAACCCGCTTCAGTAAGACTAGTAGCATCTGCAACAGTAAAAGGAACATCTAAGATTTTTGCAAGAGTTTGGGCTAGTAGTGTTTTGCCTGTACCAGTTGGTCCAACTAGTAAAATATTAGATTTTGAAATTTCTAAATTATCGAACTCAGGATTGGATAAACGTTTGTAGTGATTGTAAACAGCAACTGACAAAACTTTTTTTGCATCTTCTTGACCAATTACATATTCATTTAAAAACCTATTAATATCTGATGGTTTTGGTATATCTTTTTTTATTTTAGACTTATTATTTTTATTATCCTCTTTGATTATATCCATACATAGCTCAACACATTCATCACAAACAAAAACAGTTGGGCCAGCAATTAATTTTTTTACTTCTTTCTGATTCTTGCCACAAAATGAGCAAAATAAGGATTCTTTATCAGTTTTTTTTGACATTATTTCCTATTATTTACTATCTTATCAATTAGACCAAATTTAATAGCTTCATTAGGAGAAAAATATTTATCTCTTTCCATAATGCTAGCAACTTCATTAATTTTTTTTCCAGTATGTTTAGAGTAGATTTCATTCAATCTTTGCTTTGTTTTCTTAATTTCATTTGTCTGAATTTCTATATCAGTTACTTGACCTTGATAACCGCCGCTAGGTTGATGAACCATAATTCTAGAATTAGGTAAGGAAAATCTCATATCTTTTTCACCTGCAGTTAATAATAGTGAGCCTGCTGATGCAGCTTGACCAACGCATATTGTCATAATCTTTGAAGAAACATATTGCATTGTATCATATATTGCTAAACCTGACCAAACTATTCCTCCTGGTGAATTTATATAAAATGAAATTTCTTTTTTTGGGTTTTCTGATTCTAAAAATAATAATTGTGCACAAATTAAACTAGCAATGTTGTCATCAATAGGCCCGGTAAGAAAAATAATTCTCTCCTTTAATAGTCTGGAGTATATGTCATAAGCTCTTTCGCCCCTTGAAGATTGCTCTACTACCATTGGAATTAGATTGTTAGTTAAGTTGTCAATTGGATTTTTCATTAAACACTATCTCTCTTAATATCAAAAGTTTCTAGTTCAAGTTTTTTATACTGTTCATCATTAATACTTTTTTTAGTTATACTGGCCTTAGATATTATCCTATCTATTATTTTTTGCTCAAGTAACGGCCCCCTTATAGATTCTACGCTTGATGGATTTTGTTTTAAATAATCCATTATCTGTTTTTCCTGACCTGGATATTGGCCTGCATACTGCATTATGCCTTGTGATAATTCTTCCTCTGAAATTAAAATTTTTTCTTCTTTAGCAATATATTGTAAGAGAGCTCCTAATTTGACTCTTCTTTCAGAAATTTTTTTATATCTTTTTTTTAGTTGATCATCGCTTAAAGATTTATCATCTTCGTCTAAATTATCATTTTTCTTTGCATTTTCTAACCTACTCCATATTTCCTTAAAATCATCTTCCAGAACACCTTCTGGTAAATCAAAATCATACTGTTTATTTAAAAGATCCATCAATTGTTTTTTCTCTATCTGCTTAATTCCTTGAATATATTGTTGATTAGAATTATTTTTTAAGAAATTTCTTAATTCATCTTCGTTTTTAAATCCATTTTTTTTTAAATATTCATCATTAATTTCAAATTTAGTTTTTTCTTCTATAGAAATAACCTTTACTGAATAGGAAATTTTTTTTAAATCTTTATTTTTTAATATTGTTGAAAGGTCAATATTTACTTTTTTATCATCTCCTATTTTGAATTTAGATATTAGTCCCTTATTAATTCCTGGAAGAATTTCTTGATCAATGCCTGTATCAATTGGAATATTATTTTGAGATTTCAAATACTCAGGTATATTTGTATCATCAGTCTTAAAATCTATAAAAACCTTATCTCCCTTTTTAATTAACCTGTTAGTTGTTATTGTTTTAAAATTTTTTTGGCTTTCAATAAAATTTTTATATTGATCATCTAAATTTTTTTTAGATAAATTAATCTCATATTGATTTAGTTTAATAGTTTTAAAATCTTGTAACTTAATTTCGGGCTGTAAATCTATTCTAATTTCGATTTTGGCTGGTTTATTTTTTTCAAATTGTTTTAAGTCAACCTTAGGTTGTCTAAATAAATTAAATTTCTTTTCCTTAATTAAATCACTTGTTTTGGTATTTACAACATTTTGTATAACTTCATTTAGTATACTATCTTCATATTTTTTTTTAACTATACTTAAAGGCGCTTTACCTTTCCTAAAACCAGCAATTGAAACATTAGGAATAATATTTTGAATTTTTTGATTTATTTCTTTATCAATATCATCAAAAGGAATTTCTAAAGAATACTCTTTATAAAGTTTTTTTGATTTTAATTCTTTAATATCCATTTTCAAAATTCAGTAGTAATTTGGTAGGCCGGAAAGGACTTGAACCTTCACACCTCACGGCACTAGAACCTAAATCTAGCGTGTCTACCAATTCCACCACCGGCCCAATTGCAAATTTGCTTTTATGTAGTTTGAGGTAAAAAACAATAGAGAATACAAATATTAAATAAAAAATTATAAAAATGGGGCGAACGATGGGATTCGAACCCACGACATCAGGCACCACAAGCCTGCGCTCTAACCAACTGAGCTACGTTCGCCAAAAAATTTAATAAAAAGTTTTATTTTTATCTAATTTCGCTATACCAAATATATGCAACTTTCAAAAAGAATATTTCAATTAGAAACTGAAACCGCCTTTGCAGTACTTGCAAAAGCTAATAAATTAGCTTCAGAAGGTAAGGATATTATAAATCTTGGAATTGGGCAACCTGATTTTAATACACCAATTAATATTCAAGAAGCAGCTATTAAAGCAATCAAAGATGGTAAACATGGATATACTCCTTCAAATGGAATACCAGAGTTAAGAGAAGCAGTTTCTAATAAAGTATATGATGATTATCAAGCTAAAATAAATCCAGAAAATATTTTAATAACTCCTGGTGGGAAGCCGGTTATTTTTATGAGTACATTGATTTTAGGAGGCTCAAATAAAGAAATTATTTATCCAGATCCAGGCTTTCCTATTTATAGATCAATGATTAAATACAGTGGTGCTAAACCGGTTCCATTATTTTTAGATGAAAAAGATAACTTTGAAATTAATTTAGACAAATTAAAAAATTTGATTACTGATAACACAAGTCTAATAATTATAAATAATCCAAATAATCCAACAGGATCATTTATGAAAAAAAATAAAATTGATGAACTAATAAAAATTTTTAAAGAATATCCTAATTTATATATTTTGAGCGATGAAATCTATAGCAAGATTATATTTGATAATTTACAGATGCCGTCTTTTTTAAAATATGATGAACTATTTGATAGACTTATTATCCTAGACGGTTGGAGCAAAACTTATTGTATGACAGGATGGAGACTAGGCTGGAGCATTTGGCCAACTAAGCTTATTGAGTTTGCAAATAAACTTTGTGTTAATAATCATTCTTGTCCAACTTCAATATCTCAATATGCTGGGCTTGAAGCCCTAACTGGACCACAAGAAGAATTAAACAAAATAGTTTTAGAGTTTCAAAAACGAAAAGAATTTGTTTACAAAGAGATAAATTTATTAAAAAATATTTCTTGTTTCAAGCCTGGAGGAGCGTTTTATGCTTTTCCAAACGTTGTGAAAACTGGATTGAGTGGAAAAGAGTTTTCTGATATAGCTTTGGAAAAAAAAGGTGTTGCACTGGTACCTGGCAATAGTTTTGGTGATAAAGCTGATAACTTTGTTAGAATAAGTTTTGCAAATTCTATAGAAAATATCGAAAAAGCTATTAAAAGGATATCTACAATATGAAAAAAATTGAAGCCATAATAAAACCTTTCAAATTATCAAGTGTAAAAGACTCACTTCATGAACTTGGTATATCAGGAATGACCGTTATAGATGTTAAAGGATTTGGAAGACAGAGAGGCTCTACAGGAGGAATTGATACCAATGATAATTATGATGATGAATTTTTAGCAAAAATGAAATTAGAAGTAATTATTGAAGATAATCAAGTAGAAAAAGTTATTGAAGCCATAAAAACTACCGCATATTCTGGCAAAATTGGTGATGGGAAAATATTTGTTTCCAATATTGAGCAGGTAATTAGAATAAGGACTGGTGAAAAAGACAGTGAAGCTGTCTAATTTTACTTTACTTTTATTAAAAAGTTAGTATTTAAGCCATAATCGTTCAACTCATTGTGAGTCGGAAGTAGGTGCTTTAAGTGCTGAAGGAACGCATGCAAAAGTTATAAATCGTTCAATCTACAATGTAGATCGGAAGTAAGTTTAAAACTGAAGGAACGCGCATCAAAAGCAGATTTCATAACTAGAGCATGATTTAACCGGGTAAAGCTGGAAAGCTTACCTTTTTGTTGAAGTAAGGAGATAGATATGAAATTAAAAAGCTCGACTCCAAAAGATTTAATGTCTGAAATAAAAAACATGGACATTAAAATGGTTGATATGCGCTTTACTGATATACCAGGAACAACTCAACATTTTACTATACCTATTAAATTTTTAGACGAAGATATTTTTTCTGATGGACTTGGATTTGATGGATCTTCAGTAAGAGGTTTCCAAGAAATTCAAGACAGTGATATGATAGTTTTGCCTGATGCAACTACTGCATACATTGATCCATTTTTTTCTGAAAAAACTCTAGCCTTGCACTGTAATATTAAAGATCCAGTAACTCTTGTAGATTATAGCAGAGATCCAAGAAATATTGCTAAAAAAGCTGAAGAATATCTTAAATCATCTGGAATTGGTGATACAGCTTACTTTGGTCCTGAAGCTGAATTCTTTGTTTTTAATAATGTTCAATTTGATTCAGGTTCAAACTTTGCTTTTCACGAAGTTGATTCCACTGAAGGTACATGGAATAGCGGCTCAGATGAAAATCCAAATCTAGGTCACAAACCTAGACATAAAGAAGGTTATTTTCCTTTACCACCAGTAGACACACTTCAAGATGTAAGAACGGAAATGGTAATGACAATGCAAGACATTGGATTAACTGTTGAGGCACATCACCACGAAGTAGCAACAGGTGGTCAATGCGAAATTGATTTAGAGTTCTCTCCTTTATTAAAAATGGCAGATGATATGATGAAATACAAATATGTAGTTAAAAATGTTGCAAAGCAACATGGAATGACAGCTACATTTATGCCTAAACCCTTGTTTGAAGATAATGGTTCGGGGATGCACGTTCATCAAAGTGTTTGGAAGGGTGGAGATACACTTATGTATAAAAAAGGTAATTATGCAAATTTAAGTGATTTAGCTCTTAACTATATTGGTGGTATCCTAAAACATGCGCCTGCACTTTTAGCATTTTGCGCCCCAACTACTAACTCATACAAAAGATTAGTTCCTGGTTTTGAAGCTCCAGTAAACATTGTTTACTCTCAAAGAAATAGAACAGCATCAGTAAGAATACCAGCTTACTCCCAGAGCCCAAAATCTAAGAGAATGGAATTTAGATGTCCAGATCCTTCAGCAAACCCATACTTAGCATTTTCAGCAATGTTAATGGCAGGGTTAGATGGAATAAAAAATAAAATTGATCCTGGAAAACCAACAGATATAAATCTCTATGCTGCTAGTGATGACGTGTTATCAAAGATACAGTCAACCCCTGGATCATTAGCTGAATCTCTTGAAGCACTAGAAAAAGATCATGCTTTTTTATTAGAGGGTGATGTATTTACTAAAGATGTAATTGATACCTATATTAGCTATAAAAAAGAAAATGAGGTTGATCCAATTAACATTAGACCTCATCCACATGAGTTTAAATTATACTATGATGCGTAGTAATTTTATTTATCTTTAATAGAAAACCGCCTTAGGGCGGTTTTTTTTATATTTTTAGCCCAACACTTTTGATAAGAAATATTAATGGGTAAAAAATCCACTTATAACGCTAAAGATATTGAGGTTCTTGAAGGACTTGAACCAGTTCGAAAAAGACCAGGTATGTATATTGGAAGTACAAACCAAGATGGACTACATCATTTAGTCAATGAGGTTTTAGATAATAGTATAGATGAAGTTTTAGCTGGCCATGCAACTGATATAAATTTTCATTATAAAAAAGACGGCTCAATAAAAATAAAAGATAATGGGAGAGGTATCCCTATTGATTTTCACCCAAAATATAAAAATAAAAGAGCCGTCGAGGTTGTTTTAACAACACTTCATGCAGGTGGAAAATTTAATAGTGGTGCTTACAAAACTTCAGGTGGATTGCATGGAGTTGGGATTTCTGTTGTAAATGCCTTAAGCTCTTTATTAAAAGTCCAGGTCTTCAAAGATGGGAAAGTATATCGACAAGATTACTCAAAAGGGAAAATTAAAACAAAAATAAAAATAGATAAATGTAGCAAGAAACTAAAAGGAACTGAAATTACTTTTATGCCAGATGAAGCTATATTTGAAAATACAAAATTTGTTCCAAAAAAATTGTATAATTTTATAAATATGAAATCTGTATTAGTTGGTGGTACAACTATCAACTTTGAAATTGATAAGGAACTAATTAAAGATAATACACCTAATAAAAAAAGTTTTTTTTACAAAAAAGGAATTGAAGATTATTTTGAATTTGAATACAAAAATAACACTAAATTATTTGAGAAAAATTTTTTATTAAAATCGAATATTAATGAAAATGAAAATTTTGAAACATTAATTTCATTTAATATAAATGAAAATTCAAGCTTGATGTCTTACTGTAACACCATTGAAACACCAGATGGAGGTTCACATGAAAATGGTATTCGTAATGGAATTTTAAAAGCTATAAAACTTTATGGGCAAAAAAATCAATTTTCGAAAATAAATAATATAAATCACAACGATATCTTTGATTATTCTAATGTTATTATTTCTATATTTATTAATGATCCAAGCTTTGAGGGGCAAACTAAAAAAAGAATAATAATGCCTAATTTACAAAAGGAAATTGAAAGTAAATCACAACAAGAATTTTTATTATGGTTAAATGCTAATAAAAAAAATTCAAAAAAACTCTTAGAAATTTTAATTGAAAGAGCACTTCAAAGAACGGATCTGTCAAAAATTAAAGAACTAGATAGAAAAAATATCAAAGAAAGAAATAGACTGCCTGGAAAATTAGTTGATTGCTCTAGCAAATCAATAAAAGGGTCAGAAATTTTCATTGTAGAAGGTGACAGCGCTGGTGGTTCTGCAAAACAAGCAAGAAACAGAGAATTTCAAGCAATACTACCTTTAAGAGGTAAGATTTTAAATGTTTACAATGTTGGATTATCAAAAATAGCTGACAATAATGAAATTCAAAATCTTATTCAGTCTCTGGGATGCGGTATTGGCAAAAATTTTGATATTTCTAAACTTCGTTATGAAAAAATTATTTTGATGACTGATGCTGATGTAGATGGTTCACATATTGCAACACTTCTAATTACTTTTTTTTACAAATATATGAAAGAACTTATCGATGAAAATAGACTTTATTTAGCTATGCCTCCACTATTTAAGATTTATGATAAAAATAAATCATTTTACGCATTTGATGAAAATGAAAAAGACAAAATTGTAATAAAAGAATTTAAAAAAGAAAATTTCAACATTACAAGATTTAAAGGCTTAGGAGAGATGCCAGCTTACCAATTAAAAGAAACTACCATGGATCAAAATAAAAGAAGTTTAATCTCAATTACCACTGACCAAGCAAAAAAAAATTTAAAAATAACTGATAAACTATTTGAAACATTAATGGGCAAACAGGCTGAGTTACGTTTTAAATTTATTCAAAATAATGCTAACTTTATTAAAAATTTAGATATCTAAGTTATGAAGGAATATCTTTTAGTTATTGATCAAGGTACTACTAGTTCTAGAGTAGTATTGTATAACAAGAAATTTAAAATTATCGATATTGTTCAAAAAGAGTTTAATCAATATTTTCCTAATGAAGGCTGGGTTGAACATGATGCATTAGAAATTTGGAATGACATAAAAAATCTTATTAAAAAAATTATAAAAAAAAATAAATTATTATCTAAAAATATTATTTCAATTGGTATAGCAAATCAAAGAGAGACTACAGTGGTATGGAATAAAAAAACTGGTATACCTATTTATAATGCAATTGTATGGCAGGACAGGAGAACTGGTTTGTACTGCTCTAATTTAAGAAAAAAAGGATTACAAAAAAAAATACAAAAAATTACTGGATTAGAACTGGATCCTTATTTCTCAGCAACAAAAATAAAATGGATTTTTGATAATGTTAAAATAGCAAAGAATAATCTTAAAAATAATAATCTTTTATTTGGAACTATAGATACTTGGTTGTTATGGAATTTAACAGAGGGTAAGTCGCATCTCACTGATATTACAAATGCATCAAGAACTATGATTTTTGACTCTAAAAAAGAAGAATGGTCTAATGAAATGTTAAAAATATTTGGAATATCAAAAAAAATATTACCCAAAGTTGTTGAAAATTCTTATAATTTTGGATCAACAAAATTATTTGGAATGCCTATAACTATTGGTGGTATGGCAGGTGATCAACAATCAGCTACTATTGGCCAAGCATGTTTTAACAAAGGTCAATCAAAAAGCACTTATGGGACTGGTTGTTTTTTGCTTATGAATATTGGTAATAAATTTAAAATATCCAATAATAGATTGCTTACTACTGTTGCTTTTAAAATTAATGGAAAAAAAATGTTTTGTTATGAAGGCAGTATATTTGTTGCTGGATCTGCAATTCAATGGCTAAGAGATAATTTAAATTTTTTTAAAGACTCAAATGAAACTGATAAACTTTACGATAAGGCAAATGATGACGAAAATATATATTTTATTCCTGCTTTAACTGGGCTAGGAGCTCCATATTGGAATTCTAATGCAAGAGGTACTTTCTTTGGTTTAACAAGAAAAACTAGCAAGGAGGATATTATAAAAGCAACTTTAGATAGTTTATCATATCAGACATACGAATTAATCGAGTGTATGGAAAAAGACTCAAAAATAAAAATTAATGAAATAAAAGTTGATGGAGGTATGGTAAAAAATAATAATTTTCTACAAAGTCTGTCTAATATTACACAAATAAAGATAATAAGACCTAAAAATATTGAAACTACTTCGCTAGGAGCTGCTTATCTGGCAGGTTTGCAATCTGGTATAATAAAAAATACTAATCAAATTAATAGTTTATGGGAAAAAGATAAAGTTTCTAAGGCTAAAATTTCAAAAAATAAATCTAAATTAAATATCAAAAATTGGAAAACAATTATAGGGGCAGTAAATAAGTTTTATTAATTATTGTGGTTTAACCAATTTGTTAGCTCTACTGAGTGCATTTTTTCATTAAGCACATCGTTATAAAAAAATAACTCATTGGGTAGAATATTACTTTGATCTACAAAAATTTCTTTTTCTTTTTTTAAATCAGATAATTTTTCATATATTTTATTTTCTAGTAAAATTTCTTTTCTTTGCTCCATTAAGCCAGCCATCCATTTTGGATTAAATTCTGGATGATACTGAACTGCCCAAACACAAGATTGATCAAAGTTAAAAGATATAGATTGATATTTACTTTTTTCGTTAGATGCTAAAACTAATGTGTCTTTTGGCAAGGTTTCAGCTTCATCATAGTGCCAACAAAAAGCATTAAATGAATTTTTTTTATTTTTATACATATCATGATTAATGCCTTCATCACTTAATTTAATGTTCTTAGCTAATATTGCCTCAAGTCCATTTGGATTCTTTCTAACTTTACCTCCAGCGGCTGTAACCAAAACTTGTAAACCCCAACAACTTCCAAATATCTTATTCTTTCTTTTGAATAATTCCTTAGCTAACTCTATTTGTTTTATTATAAATTTATTTTCATCATAAATATTAAGAAGACTTCCAGTCCAAGCTACTGCCTGAAAATCATCTAAATTAACACCTAAAGGAAGATATTTGTCGTGTACTGCAGGATGGATTATTGTGATATTAATTTTTGAATTACTGTTTTTTTCTAAAATATTTTTGTAAACTTCAAACTGAGTTTCCATTCCTAATCTTATATAACGATCGGAGGCCTCTTTTTCATTTCCATCTACCAATAAAAGGTTCATATTTATCTTTATTTTTAATCTATCATGAAATATTAAAAACTAAATGAAAATAAAACTTGGTATTGCCCCTATTGCATGGAGTAATGATGATATGCCTGAACTTGGTGGAGATACTCCAATTGAAAAATGTTTAGAGGATGCAAGAGTATCTGGATTTTCAGGCATAGAATTGGGAGGTAAATTTCCAAGAAATCCTGGAATAATCAAGTTTCTTTTAGAAAAATTTGGACTAAAAATGCCAGGAGGTTGGTATGGTTCATTGTTGAGAGAAAGAAGTGCAAAAGAAGAATGGCTAGCACTTCAAGATCATTTAAATTTATTAAAGTTAATTAATGCAGATGTTTTTGTTTTTGCTGATGTATCTGGATCAATCCAAGGTGATCAATCAAAAGCTCTTAGTAAAAGACCAATACTTGAAAAAGATGAATGGGATAGCTATTGCAAAAAAATAAGTGAATTATCTGATATGCTGATGGATGAAGGAATACCAATGTCATATCACGAGCATATGGGAACTATTATACAGTCTGAGGAAGATGTAGATCGATTTATGGATATGACAAATCACAATACATTTTTACTTTATGACACTGGACATTTGATGTTTGCTGAAGCAGATTATGAGAGAGTATTAAAAAATTATATTTCTCGAATTAACCATGTTCATTGTAAAGATATAAGAAAAGATATTTTTTTAAAATCTATTAAAGATGACTTAAGCTTTAGAGAGTCGTTTTTAAATGGTGTTTTCACTGTTCCAGGTGATGGGTGTATTGATTACGATCCATTAATTAAGATATTATATGAGGCAAAATATCAGGAATGGTTAATTATTGAGGCTGAACAAGATCCAAAAAAAGCAAACCCTCTTGAATATGCAAAATTAGGACATAATTACTTGCATAATATAATAACAAAAAATGGGTATTCTTTTTAAAATTACTTTAAGTACTTTAATTTCATTCATTCCTTTATATGTTCTAGCTCACAAAGTCACATTAGAAGACAAATCGTTAGAAAAGATTGTCAATGAAAGAATGGCAATAATGCAAAAAATTAAAAGCACATCAACGAAACTTTACAGACTAATAAATTCAGATCAATATGAGGATATGCTAAAACTTAATGAAACTCTTCTTCATTCAGCATCTGAATTTAAAGATTATTATCCCGAAAATAGTCAAGCAGAAGGAGCTAGTGATAATATTTGGAGTGATCGAGAAACATTTAATGAATACAACCAAAACTTTGTAGATGATATCGAAATGATATCTTTAGGCATAGAACTAGAAGATAACGAAATGATAAGTGATGCTATTAAAGCAATGGCTGCAAACTGCAGCACTTGTCATAAAAAATTTAGAAATTAATTATTTAATCTTAAGTGAGGATTATATTTCCATTCTAAATATTTAACAAATTGAACCATTAGAAAATTTAGAAAAAGATAAAGAATTCCTGCTGCAATAAATGCTTCAATTGGTGCAAATGTTTTAGCCATTATCTTTCTCGCTATACCAGTCATTTCCATGTATGTTGTAAGACTAACTAAAGAAGTAGCTTTAACCATTAATATTAACTCATTTCCATAAGATGGAAGAACTTTTCTAATAGCTATAGGCAATATAATTTTTCTTAAAAGCAAAAATTTTGTAAAACCAAGAGATAAACCAGACTCAACTTGACTTTTTTCAATTGATTGAATGCCTCCTCGAAAAATTTCCGCTCCATATGCAACAGTGTTAATTGTAAGTGCTATTACCCCACACCAGAAAGGCTCTTTTAATGCATACCACAAAAAACTTTCTCTTATAAATTTGACAGAACCTAATCCAAAATAAATTAAATATATTTGAACCAGCAAAGGTGTACCTCTAATTATAAAAATATAACCAGCAATCACTTTGGATAAAATTATAATTTTAGAGACTCTTCCTAATGCAAATAATAATGCTAAGATAAAACCTATGGGTAAAGAAATTAATAGTAATAAAATCGTATTGTCCAAACCTGATAATACTAAAAAAAAATTATTGAAAATCAGAGAATTTGTAATGTTATTAAAAAAATCTATCATGTTGAAAATCCCTTAGAATAATTAATTTCTAAAGATTTAAAAACTCGACTAGAGAGAGTAGTTAAGCATAAATATAATATTGCTGCAGTTATCAAGAAAGTTAGGGGAGAGTGTTCTACATTTGAAGATATTCTGGTTTGACGCATGATTTCAACTAGTCCAGTTACTGAAATTAAAGAAGTATCTTTAAGAGTTATCTGCCATACATTGCCTATTCCAGGTAGTGCATGCCTTATTACTTGTGGAGAAATAACTTTTAAGAAAATATTAAATTTATTCATACCAAGTGCGCGCGCAGCTTCTATTTGACCTTTGGATATTGATAAATAGGCAGCTCTTAGAACCTCACTGGAATACGTTGCTGATATAACAGCTATAGCAATAGTAGCAATTGTAAGAGCATTCAGCTCTATGTACTTATTATATCCAAATACTTTAGCGATACTCATTACAAGAGAATTTCCTCCAAAAAAAATTAAATATATTACTAATAGCTCTGGAATACCTCTTATTACTGTGGTGTAAAAATTAGCAAAAAAATTTGTTATTCTATTTTGAATTATTTTTGCCCAAACAGTAAGAATTGCTAAAAATAAACCTAAACCCATTGATAAAATACTCACAACTAAAGTCATAAGTGTTGCAACAAGAAATTCATCGCCCCAACCTGCATCTCCAAATACTAATTTTTCAAATTTAAACATCAAATCTAAGTGATTTTTTAATCAGTTCTCCATTAGTTGTTTTTATATTTGATAAAATTTTTTTATTTAATCGTATATCATCCAAACCAGCAAGATGTACAAGCGCGATTGGATTATTTGGTAAATAAGGTTCAAGAAATTTTTTTTGAATATCATCATATATTGGAAGATGAAATTCACACATCCAATTACAGTATGAAGGAAGGAATTCAGTCGGTACTTTATCTTCATGAACAGTTAATGCCAAAGCTACTTGATCAGTTCCAAAAATTCTACCTTTTCTTGCAGCTAATTTTATATTCTTTTGAAAAATATCCCATATAAATTTATTTGAACTAATAGCAAAAGCACCAGCATTAAGCGTTGAATAGAAAGCAAATTTTTTACCTAAGTTCTTTGAAACTGACTTTCCAATATTTTTAAAATTAATTGTTTTAACTTTAATAGGAAAATTTAAAAACCAATCTACTTTAGCAGTATTAAAGTATGCTCTATCGCTTTGAGGAGTTATAGTTAAGCAATCATTTCTTGCGCCCTTTTCATATAGAAGAAATGAATTCAGGTCATTTAACCAAATATCAGCATCTAACCAAATATAAATTTTATAATTTTCAAAATAATCTGGCAGATAAGCTCTTGCAACTTGTGTTTTTAAATGATCTCTTCCAAGTATTTTATATTGAGGTACTTTCGCATCCCATTTTGCATCTCTTATTTTAATATTATTTTCTTTTAAATAATTTATTTGTTCTTCATCCATGCCTGTATTTAAAACAGCAAAATGATAATCATCCAAGATATTATTTTTTTTTAATGAGAGAAATAATTCTTTTAAAAGATGGAAATATTTATTATCTGAGGAACTTACAATTATTTTATCGATAGACATTAATTTAAATAGATTATTTAAACAGATTTTAATATTAGGAAAGAATATTAATAATAATAATGGTGCCCAAGGGCGGAATCGAACCACCGACACGAGGATTTTCAGTCCTCTGCTCTACCAACTGAGCTACCTGGGCATAAATTAAACTGATAAAGTGTTTTGTATTGTTATTCAATTAAATATTTTATTATTAGTCAATTTTTCAAGTCTTCTGTATTTTCATCAGTCAACCATTGCATCAAATCTAAGCTAGCACATTTTTTTGAACAGAAGGGTATGAAAGGTTCTTTTGCAACCTTTTTACAAGTTGGGCATTTTACTCTTTGTTTTAAAGATAAAATATTATTTTTCTTCTTCTTCTTTACTTCCATCTGAAAGTAATTCGGCCCTTTGTTAAATCATAAGGAGTCATTTCTACTGTAACTTTGTCACCTGCTAAAACTCTAATTCTATTTTTTCTCATCTTACCTGAAGAATGTGCTAAAATTTCATGATCATTTTCTAATTTAACTTTAAACATTGCATTAGGAAGTAATTCTAAAACTACACCTTGAAATTCAATTGAACCTTCTTTTGGCATCTAATTCCTTTTTTTTAACTTTATATAATTAAATTTATTTCTTTTGTCTAATTTTTACTGACATTTTATGTGCATCTAAACCCTCAATACCAGCCATAATTTTAGTGTCTTCTTTAATAGAATTAAATGATTTAGAATTAATTTTTACTAAAGAATTTCTTTTCATGAAATCTAAAACTCCCAAACCTGACGAAAATTTTGCTGAACCAGAAGTTGGCAAAATATGATTTGTACCAACAATATAATCACCAAAAGCTTCAGCAGAATAACTACCAACAAATATTCCTCCAGCATTATTAATTTTTGATAACAAAAAATTGTACCTTTTAATTTGAATATGAAGATGTTCAGGGGCAATATGATTTATTATATTATAACTTTGGTCTAAATCTCTAACAATTAGAATTAATCCATTATTTTTTAAACTTTTTTCTATTATTTGCTTCTTTTCAGTTGTTTTGAGCAAAATGTTGATTTCTTTTATGACTTTATTAGCAAATTTTAAACTGTCAGTAATTAAGATGGACTGTGCATTAACGTCATGTTCTGCTTGTGCCATTAAATCTGATGCAACCCAAGAGGGGTCATTGTCTTCATCTGCAACTACAACTATTTCTGAAGGTCCTGCTATTAAATCTATTCCAACTTTACCAAATAGTTGTTTTTTTGCCTCTGCAACAAAAGCATTACCGGGACCAAATATTTTATTAACTGGTTTAATTGTTTTTGTTCCAAGAGCTAGAGCAGCTATTGCTTGTGCTCCACCAACAAAATAGGTTTCACTTATATTCAATTCTTTAACCAATGATAAAAAATAAGGATTAATATTTTTACTAGGTGGAGTGACACACACAATTCTTTTTACGCCAGCTATCTTGGCAGGAACTACATTCATTATTAAAGATGACGGATAAAATGCTTTGCCACCTGGAACATATACACCAACTGACTCTATTGGCTTCCATTGAGACTTCAACATAATGTTATTTTTTACTTGTGTAATGTCTTTAGGAAATTGTTTTTTATGAAAAATTGTAATATTTTTAATTGCTTTCCTAAAACTTTTGATTACGTTTTTATCAACACTTGTCGAAATTTTTTTAGTTTGTAAGTTCAATTTCAAATCATTATTTTTAATATTTATTTTATCAAATTTTTTTGAATATTTATAAATTGCCTCATCTCCATTTTTTTTTATGTCAATTATTATATTTTTTACTATTCGAGCTATTCTAGTACTAACTTTATTGTTTCTTTTAATAAGAATATTTTCAAGATTATTATTAACTATATTTTTTTTTAAATTTACAATTTTCATGAAATTATATTTTCAATTTCTGAGATAATTTTTTTTATTTTAATCATATCAGTTTTATATGCTGATCTATTAATGATAAGTTTAGATTGAATTTTCATTATATCTTCAATCTTTACGAGTCCATTTTCTTTTAATGTTTTACCAGTTGAGACTAAGTCTACTATTCTTCTACACATATTTAATGATGGAGCTAATTCCATAGATCCATTTAATTTAATTATTTCTGTTTGAATACCTTTTGAGGAAAAATATTTTTTTGTTATATTTGGATATTTTGTTGCCACTCTAATATTACTCCAAGTTTCAGGATCTTCTTTTTTTAAAAGACTTTGCTTTGCTGCCACTGAAATTTTACAATGTCCAATATTCAGATCTAGAGGAGCATAAACTTCTGAATAATCATTTTCTTGAATGACGTCTTCTCCAGCAATTCCAATCTGTGCAGCACCAAATGCAACAAAAGTACATGCATCAAATGCCCTGACTTTTATAAACTCAATGTTCTTGTTATTGGATTTGAATTTTAATTTTCTAGTATTTTTATCGAATAATAAAGGATCTGGAGCAAATGACGTTTTTAAAAGAATTTTTTTACATTCTTTGATTATTCTTCCCCTTGGGACTGCAATAATTATCTTACTCATAAAAAATGAGCTTAATATATTGTGATTTAAAAAAAAACTAGGAAAAGTTAGCTTTTAATTCTTTTTATTTTTGCACCTAAGTTGCCTAGATATTTCTCTATTTTTTCATATCCTCTGTCTAAATGATATACACGATTAATAACTGTTTGACCTTCGCAGCAAAGAGCGGCTAGTACCAAACTTACACTAGCCCTCAAATCACTAGCCATTACTTGTGCTCCTCTAAATTTTTGATTTCCTTTTATCAAAGCCTTATCTTTATGTAATTTTATCTTTGCTCCCAATCTATTTAATTCTGGAACATGCATGAACCTGTTTTCAAAAACTGTTTCCTTTATTTCAGATTTACCACTCACTATGGTCATTAATGACATAAGCTGAGCTTGTAAATCAGTAGGAAAACCGGGATATGGCTCAGTAACTACTTTAATACCCTTCAAAGATTTGGATGTTTTAATTTTTATTAAATTTTTTTTAACATCTATATTAGCACCCATGTTTTTAAGAATTTTTATTAATGAACCTAAATGATCAGAGTTCAAACTCTTAATTTTAATATCAGTATTTAACATTACTGCTAAAATTATAAATGTTCCGGCAACAATTCTATCAGGTATTATTGTATGTTTTGCTTTACAAAGGCTATCCACACCTTGAATATATATTTTATCTGTTCCAAGACCTTCTATTTTTGCCCCCATAGAAATCAAACATTTTCCCAAGTCTTCTATTTCTGGCTCCATAGCTGCTTTTTGAATAACTGTTTCACCTTTAGCCAATATAGAAGCCATTAAAATATTTTCAGTTGCACCGACACTTGGAAAGGGAAGTTTAATTCTATTACCTATTAATTTTTTTGATACTTTTCCAATAACAAACCCATTTTCAATTTTAAAATTTACTCCTAATTTTTCTAAGCCATTTAAATGAATATCAATTGGTCTAGTTCCTATTGCGCAACCTCCTGGTAAAGAAATCCTAGAATAACCAAATCTTGATAAAAGAGGGCCTAATATCAACACTGAAGCTCTCATTTTTCTTACAATATCATAATCCGCTGAAATATTTTTGATATTTTTATTATTTATAGTGATTAATTTTTTATTTTTTTTTATAACTGCACCATAACCGTTAAGCAATTTGATCATGTTATTTATATCATCAACATTTGGAATATTTGATAAAGTTAAATCTTCACTACTCAATAGTGAAGAAACAAGTATTGGCAAAGCAGCATTTTTTGAGCCGTGAACATTAATATCGCCTTTCAGATTTTTTTTTCCAGTAATTAATAATTTATCCATTATTTTTTTTTGCTTTTTTTCTTTTCAAAATATTTGACTTTAATTGATCTTCTAATCTTTTTAGCCTAGAACTTCTAACTAAATTTTTAGTCTGTTTTTTTTTTGTATTTTTATTTTCTGTCACAATTAAGATGTTTTTATGTTAGAAATATTTTTTTTAGAGCATTTTTTTGAACAGTAAATAACATTCTTCCAATCTCTTTCCCATTTTTTTCTCCAATAAAAAGGTCTTTTGCATACAATGCAAATTTTCTTTGGAAGATTGATTTTATTGATTTTATTCAAAAAGATAGAAATATGTATATGCAACTAAAATAGCTGGCACTGCACTATATAAAGTGGCTAATATTGCTGCTTTGGGAGTAAGAGCAATTGCAGGAAATAAAGCATCTCCATCGTTAGATATTGCATTTCCAAGTTCAGCAGATAAAGGAATGTATCCATTCAAATAAAATGTGGCTACAACTACTTGAGGTCCACACCCAGGAAGAAAACCAAATAATATCGCAACTAGAGGAACTAGTGGCATCCAAAGATCGAAAAAAACTTTTAAATCTAAGTTAGAAAAATACATAAATATTTCAAATATTAAAAAACCACTAATTACCCATGTTGTTACAAAATTTGTTGTATCTATTACTCTAGATATATAACCTCTACTTTTGTCAGTAGAACATTGAAAATCACTTAAAGGATTTAGTGACCACATAAATATTGAAAGAATTGCACCAGAGGAACCGATAAGAACAAATAATGAGTTATAAATATCTGATGTTAGTTCAATTCTAAAAGCTGATAAAAATCCCATAATAAAACCAGGAATAAAAATAAATATCCAAAAAATATTAAATTTAGAAACAAAAGTTTTTTTAATTTTCTCAAACTCAATTTTTACAATTGATTTTGGCTGCATAAATTGAGTACCATGAATTAAATCAACACAATATCCTGAAATAGAGCCTACTAAAATTCCAATAATAAATATTAACAATCCAGTAGAAGGTTCAATTGCTAAAATTAGAAAAGCTGCATCTCCCATTGTTGCAGTTAGAACAGCAACTAATGACCCAAAAGATATTCTTCCTTGAATATATTGAGTTACAACAATAATAGCTCCACCACAACCTGGTATTGCTCCAAGAAAAGCAGCTAAAGGAACATGAATTTTTTGAGTTTTAGATAAAAATATTTTAACATCAAATTTTGTTAAGCTATCAAGTCCAATAAATACAAATAAAGTGAAACCTACAAAAACAGAGACTTGAATGTAAGCATCTATCATTGAATTTCTTATAATATTTCCAAATTCTCCACTTTGAAAAGCTAATGCTAAAATGAATAATCCAAAAAAAGATTTTTTTAATAATCTTCCTTCGTTGGCAAAGATAATTTTTTTCTGATTATTTATGACATTTATTAAAGCATTCATATTATATTTATAGCTAAATAATATAGCTATAGCTATATTTCTATTAATTTTTTTTAAATTTTGTGATATTTTAATATTATGTCTTTTAGGAAAGTAAGAAATGCCCATAAAACAGAGAATACAGAAGATTATTTAGAATTAATTTCTGAGCTACTTTCTCAAAAAGGAGAGGCAAGAATAGTAGATATTGCAAATAAATTGGGAATTGCGCAAGCTACAGCAAACAAAACTGTTCAAAGGCTTCAAAGTCAAGGTTATATTAAAAGAGAACCATACAGGTCAATTTTTTTAACAGTTAGGGGGCAAATGATAGCGAGTAAATCAAGAAAAAGGCATAATACAGTGCTTAAATTTCTTTTAAATTTAGGATTAGATGAAAGAACAGCATCTGCCGATGCCGAGGGCATTGAGCATCACGTTAGTGAAAAAACTCTTAAAAAAATGGAAAAATTTAACTTCTCTAAATAAATTAATTATTGCCAAATCAAATTAGAAAAATTATAAAAAAAGAAGGGACACGGCGAATATATCCCTTCTTTTATCGTATGGTTTATGAATTCAAATAAACCTAATTATCTTTTATCCGATTCTCTAATTAGTAACAAATTTTTAAGTAAAAATTCTCAAAAATTAAAATTTTTGCAAAATAACGATTTTTATTTTTATTATATCTTTAAAATCCTCATTAAATGGTAAATATTTGATAGGCCTTGATATATATTTAACTTTAAAAATATCTGATTGAGATTTTAAAATATAATCAAAATCTTGTTTTTTCCATAGGTCAATTCTATGTGAAAAAATAAAATTACCATTTGTAACCAAATAAAATGACAAATTAGAAAATAATTTTTGAAAATTTTTGCAATATGTCATCGCACCAATTAAAGATACTAATTCAAATTTAATTTTATAATTATACCTAGTCTCAAAATTAGCTGTAATCAAATTTTTATAAATATCCTTTTTTTTTGCTAAAATTAGGCTTTTTGATGATATGTCTAAGCCATAAATATTTGAATTTGAAAAAATTTTTTTTAATTCTGTACCAAATAGTCCTGTTCCACATGCAAGATCTAAAATGTTTTTAGGTGCTTTTTTTAATTTCCTTTTTAAAATATTTGCTGATTTCACAGGAGCTTTGTAATTCCAATTATTTAGAGTTTTATCGTAATCAGAAGACCAATTATCATAATACTTTTTTGTAATATTTACATTACCTATCCCATCAACTAATGATTTTTTTTTATTCATACAAAAGTGATGGTATTCTTTTTCTATCTTTTTTTACTTTGTCTAAATCAATTTGAGTATTTAGTACTTTTGGTTTTTTAGCGGCTTTATTTAATATTTTACCCCATGGATCTACTAATAATGAATGCCCATATGTCTTTCTTTTATTATGATGGGTACCACACATGTTTGTTGCAATTAAATAAACGTTGTTCTCAATTGCTCTAGCTCTTACCAATATCTCCCAATGATCCTTACCGGTAGTAGCTGTAAATGCTGCAGGCATTAATATAACTTCAGAACCTTTTTTTGATAACCTTCTAAATAAACTTGGAAAACGTACATCATAACAAATTGTAAATCCAATTTTAGTATTTTTAAATTTAATTAATTTAATATTTTTTCCTGCTTGAAATGATGCTGACTCTTTATAAACTTCATTTTTACTAACCTTAACATCAAACATATGAATTTTATCATAGAAAGTTTTGATAGTCCCATTTGAATCTATCAAAAAAGATCTATTGACAAGCTTTTTTTTATTTTTAACTTTTAATAATAGTGATCCAATATTTATATTAATCTTATTTATTTTTGCAAATTTTTTACTCATATTTAATATTGGACAATCTTTTTCATAAGTTGAATATTTAAATAAGTAATCATTATTGTTAGTAATTAAATTTGAACATTCAGGCGTACAAATTATATCCGGCCTAAACTTTAGTGTTTCTTTAAAATATCTTTCTAGTTGCTTGGCATTATCAATAGGAGTTGCTTTAGCTTGAAACTGTATCTGAGATACTTTTAAAATTCTCATATTTTAATATTACTACAAATCTATAAAATTTTAGAAATTATAAATTTATATTAATTTAACTATATTTTTATTTAAACTAAAGTATATAAATGCAAAAAATGAATAAATTGTTAGAAATTTGGAAATCTAATCAACCAGTTATTAATGCATGGTTATCAATTCCTAATTCATTTACTGCAGAAGCATTTGGAAAAATGGAGTGGGACTCTATCACTATTGATATGCAACATGGTCAAAATGATTATCAGTCAAGCATTTCAATGCTTCAAGCACTTTCAAATAGCAATTCAGTACCTATGGTAAGGGTTCCATGGAGTGAGCCAGGTATCATAATGAAAATGCTAGATTTAGGTGTAATGGGTATCATTGCTCCTATGATTAATACAAAAGAAGATTGTGAAAATTTTGTATCTTACTGCTATTATCCTCCGATTGGTCAAAGAAGTTTTGGTCCTATGAGAGCTCAATTAATTTATGGTCAGGATTACTTCAACAAAGCAAACGAAAATGTAATGAGTTTTGCAATGATTGAAACAAAACAAGCGGTTGAAAATTTAGATGAGATTATGTCAGTACCTAATTTAACTGGTGTTTATATTGGTCCAGCAGATATGAGTTCATCATATGGTTTGCCTCCAAAATTTGATGTAAGAGAAGATCCAGTATTTTCTAATATTAAACTTATTGCTCAAAAAGCAAAAGAGTATGGCAAGATAGCAGGAATTCATAATGGAACAACAAGTTATGCTAAAGAAATGATTGGGTTGGGATATAAGTTTGTAACTATTTTATCAGATTTTAGAGTTATGAGCTCAAATTCTCAAAAAATAGTTGATGAAATGAAAAATCAAAATTCAGATAAATCTTCATCAAGCTCGTATTAATTTCTTTTTTTAAAATAGGGTATTAGAAAAACAATACATGCTAAGAAAAAAAATATACTTCCACCCATAGCCCAAAAGTTTCCAATACTTGATATTATAAAACACAGTGAAGAGATTACAAAAAGTATCCACCCAATAAAATTTAATAAATTATCATTCATTTTTTAATTTTTCCTCTATTTCTAAAATCTCTAACCATCTATCTTCTTTTATTTTTAGTTCTTTATTCAAAGACTCCATTTTTTTTGTTATTTCTAAGTATCTTTCATAGTTTTCCAAGTATATATTTGACTGTTTTAATTCATTAGTCATTATATTTAATTCTTCCTGAATTGCATTTATCTCTTTTGGAATATTTTCTAGTTCGAATTTATATTTATATGATAATTTTAAAGACTTGATTATTTTGTCATTCGATTTTTTATTTTTTTTTGGACTTTTATTTGTATTGTTTTTAATCTGTGAATTTAAAAAATCACTATAGCCACCTAAAAATAATGAAACGTTGCCATTAGTATTAAAATGAAGAATTTTATTAACTGTTTGATCTAAAAAATCTCTGTCATGTGATACAATTAATAATGTACCCTTATAATTTGATAGCATTTCTGTTAGTAAATCTAACGTTTCTAAATCAAGATCATTAGTTGGTTCATCTAAGATTAAGCCTGTTTTAGGGTTTGATAATACTTTAGCAAGAAGAAGCCTATTTTGTTCGCCACCTGATAGTGTTTGAATTGTATGATTAACATTTTTAGGATCAAACTGAAAATCTTTAACATAACTGCAAACATGCCTATCTCTACCTTGAACTTTTAAATAATCACCGCCAGATGGAACCAAAATATCTTTTACTGATTTTCTTCCATTTAAATCATTTCTCATTTGGTCAAAATATGAAAATTCTAAGTTCTTTTTTAATTTTAATTTTCCCCCTGTAATTTTAACTTCATTTAATAGAGTCTTTAAAAATGTAGATTTTCCTGTTCCATTTTTCCCAAGTAATCCTATTCGATCATTTTTTGCTATTTTAATAGAAAGTTTTTCAAATACTTTATCTTTTTGATTAGGGTATTTAACGTCAACGTCTATATATTCAGCAATAAATTTTGATTGATCGACTGATTTTTTTGCAATTTGAGGTTTTAAAGATTTGATTGCACTTCTATAAGACGCCTCATCTTTTTCTAATTGTATTTTTAACTCTTTGGCTCTTCTTAATCTTTTTTCATTTCTTTTTACTCTAGCTTTAACTCCCTTATTAGCCCATTCTAGTTCGATATTGACAAATTGTTTTCTATTTCTTAATTCTCGATATTCCTGATCTAAAAGTTCCTCAGACCATTTATCAAAATTTTTGAAACCATTTGGACTTACTCTTAACCTTCCTCTATCTAACCAAAATACTTTATTGGTAAAATTACTTAAAAAGGTCCTATCATGACTTACACATAAGATTGTTTTATTTAAATCTCTAAGATAATTTTCTAACCACTGAATACATTCTAAATCTAAGTGATTTGTTGGCTCATCTAGAAGAAGAACATCAGACTCCTTTAATAAAGATCTAATTAAATATACTTTTCTTATCTGACCACCAGATAGACTTCTGATCTCTGAAAATTTATTTAAATTTAATCTTTCACAAAAAATATCAATATAATGTTTATTTTTTTCATTTATTAAATCTTGCAAACTTTCTAGTATTGTAGAATTATTAATTTTTTCAAACTTTTGATTAAAATAACTGACTTTTAAATTAGGAAAATTCCAAATAATTCCATTGTCTACATCTTGTTCACCACTAATAGTTTTCATTAGAGTACTTTTTCCTACTCCATTTTTACCCACCAGGGCAACCATATCATTTTTATGAAGATTGAGATCCAGATTTTGAAAAATAGTTTTTTTACCAAATTTAATCTCAACTTCTCTTAGAGAAAAAATGAGGTCGCTAGGCACTAATTATAATATTTGTAATAAATAACTATAGAATCAAGAATAGCAAAAAATATTAATATTATTGCAATTCTTGTTATCGACCACTGGCCTTTAGGGAAAATTAAATCGAAATATTTCATATTGTATAAATAATACTTAAAATGTGAGATTCAATACATTTGATAAAAGCGGGCAATTAGTGCCCGCTATAACAATTATCTACTATAAACATAAAAGCCTATTGCAAATAATGCAGTTAAAATAATATTTACATACGCTGTGGCTCCAGCCACGGCTCCAGTTACAATGTGAAATAAAATAATTAATGTGAATAATAACCCCCCAATAGCAAATAACATTCCAATTGACTTTAGATTTTCTGCAGCAATATCTGGAAATCTCCAACTCCAAATGCCATTGACTATAAACACCACTCCAAGAAATTGCCCAATGGTAATTAAATCGTCAGTTGGTGTCCAACCAGCTTGTTGAATAAAAACAGAAGTTAAGAACAGGCTTCCTAATCCATTTATTAAAAGAATTACAGCTTGAGCTTTAAAAATAGTTCTAAGATTCATAAATTTCTCCTAAAAACTATTTATTTAATTATTTAGATTCTAACAAAAAACTTATTGAAGTAAAAACTATTGAGAATTAATCCACTTAATACAATCTTCAAGTCTATCATCACCCCAGAATACCTCACCTTTGTAAATAAAAGTAGGACTCCCAAATACCCCTGCTTTGTATGCATTTTCTGTATTTTGCAAATATTGATTTTTTATATTTGCTGACTTTGAATTTGTTATAATTTCATCTTTATCTAAATTAAGTTCATTAATTACTTCTGAGAGATTGAGGTCAATTGCTGGCTCTTTACCCTGTTGAAACCACTTTTTATAAGTAAGTGTCACATATTCAACACCCCAACCTTCTTTCATTCCTAAAACTGCAATTTGATTAGCCAAATCAAATTCTTTAAGAGGATAAGGCGCGGGTACTTTAGCAAAAAATCCATAAAATTTTGCTCTTCTTTCAATATCTCTCCACATATAATCAGATTTAATTTTTTTTGATGGTGGTGTAAACGGTATGTTATCCATGTCCATCATGATCTTTCGAACACTAAAAGGATGCCAATTAAACTTTATATTTTCTTTTTTAGCAACATCAGCCAATCTATTTACTGAAAGATAGGTGTATGTACTGCCTATAGAAAACCAAAAATCTATTTCTGTCATATAAGAATTATATATATTATTTTAAAATATTTGTATTAATTAATTTATTATTAATAAATAAAACTAATAAATTATAAATAAGTTTAAATTAATATGCAATCAGATTTTAAAAAAGAAATTCTAACATGTTTTGGCGGAGCATTTCTAATCATGTTTATGATAGGTGTATATTTTGTTTATCTACCATGGAATATGGAAAGGCTAAATATTTCAGAAACTCAACTTGGTATTTCAATTTGTGCATTTGGTTTTGCAAATCTTTTCGCCAATCAGTTTGGTGCAAGAATAATGGTACCAAAAATTGGCACATCAAATACAATAATATTAGGAATAATAATTTTCTCTTACTTACCAATGATAATTGCAAGTGTTCCAAATTATTTTTATTTTACATTATTTTTTATTCCAATTGGAATAGGAGCTGGATTAATTTTTCCAGTTTTGAATTCCCAAATGGCAATCATTGAACATAAAACAAAAAGAATACTTATACCTTTTACACAAGCATGTTTTTCTGCAGGTTCCTTGTGCGGAGCTTTAGGTGCTGCTTTATTTATCAAATTAATACCTGATCCAAGAATTACTTTTTTTATAATAGGAACATTATTTTTTTTTTACGCTATTTGTTTTTACATCTTTGGTCTTAAAAAAAAATATGAAATCGATGAAAAAGTTGAAGGATTTCAGTTACCTAAAAATAATATTTTAATCTACGGATTTTTGTTGATGATGAACTTTGCTACTTTAGGTATTATTATTGATTGGTCACCAGTATGGTTAACAAAAGAATTAGGCGCTCCTTTATTCCTGGGTGGACTAATCATTATTTTTTTTAATGGGGGAGAAATATTTGCTAGAGTAGCTGCAAGTAAATTAATAAAAAAATTTGGTGATATAACTGTGGGTAGCTACTTTAGTATAATATCGTGTATAATCTTATTCATATCTATTTTCACATCAAATCTATACATAATTCTTTTTGGAATTTTAATATTTGGTTTTGGAACAGCAAATTTTGTTGCTGTGGTTTTGAGACAAGCAATAAGTGAAACAAATGAATCAATAAGTCTTACAGTTTCAAATTTATTAACTCTTGGTTTTGCTGGTTTTATTTTTGGACCTGCAATTGTTGGGTATTTGGCAGAACTTATTAGTTTAACTTTTAATATGTATTTACTGTCAATAATTTGGGCATTCAATGGATGGGCTCTATTTTACTTAATTAATAAAAATAAATTAAATGAGGATTAATTTGTGATATTATAATTTTTACTAAGCCGCAGTAACTCAGGGGTAGAGTAACTCATTGGTAATGAGTAAGCCGGCAGTTCGAATCTGCCCTGTGGCACCATATTTATTTTTATTTTTCAGATCTAATAAACTTACGCAAATTAGGATCAAGTTTATAATAATCTAGTTTTCCTTTTGTAAATATATATGAGATTGTTTTTAGTTTTGTTGGATTTTCAAACATACCTGCAGATATGCTTATAGAGTTACCTTTTTTGATTTTATAAAAAATACTCGCACCACATTTGTTACAGAAACCTCTTTTTGCAAATTTTGATGAGTTGTACCAACGCAAGGTACCTTTATTCATAAAAATAATATTTTCTTCAAGACAGTTTGTATAGGCAGCAAAATTCCCATGAGTTTTCATACACTGATTGCAATGGCAATTAATTACATGACGAAGTTTTCCAAAGATCTTAATTTTAACTCCACCACAAAGACATTTTGCAATTTGAAATTGTTCTTTTTGGATCATATTATAATTTAGAATAATTTTTTAAAAATAATATACCTGTTAACATAGATATGACGGTAAATATGTATGCATTAACTGTAATAACTTCAATATTTGTTTCTCCAGGACTATCTGTAATAACATATCTCCAAAAATTTATTGAACAAGCTAACTGAAATACAAAAATTGAAAAAAAAATAGGTAATTGACTTTCTAATCCTCTAAATAATATTGCAGTCAAACCAATACTAAAAGTAACAAATATTATTCCAATAATCTCTGATAAGCCAGCAACTGCATGATTAAAAAAACCTAAATTGGCTATTGCAAACTCATCCGTAAAAACTAGAAGCTGAATTGCATAATATAGGAAAAAAAAGATATTTATAATGATAATTAATATGTCTATTTTTTTATTCATTTTTATATATGATATCATCTATTAAACTTTCGTAACATGAAAATAACTTTATATTATTTTAAAATACCGTTTTGGAGAGCTGAAGTAACACGTTTATCTCTATTTATTGCTGATATTCCTTTTGATGATCATAGAATTGAAGGAGTTGAATATGACAAGTTTAAGAAAACAGGTATATTACCTAACGGTAAAATTGCCCCATTTAAACAACTGCCAGTTTTAGAGGTTGATGGAAAAATCTTTGCACAAACGGGCGCTATTGCAAGATACTGTGGTAAACTTTCTGGCTTATATCCTAAAGATGATAATTATAAATCAGCATTAATTGATCAAATTATTGAAGCAGCTCAAGATATAAATTTTCTAGTCACTTTATCTGGCAGAGATAAAGACTCAGAAAAAAAGAAGTTAGCAAGGGAGATACTAGCAACTAGGCATTTGCCAAAATGGTTTCAATATTTAGAAAATCTAAATAATCAAAATGATCAATCAGTTTTTTTTGTAGGAAAAGACTTAACTATAGCTGATCTAGCAATTTGGAGATTACTAGGTTGGCTAACATCAGGTCTTTTAGATGGAGTGCCAATAAATATTTTAGAACCATATGAAAGATTAAAAAAATTGAGAGCAGAAATCTACAATCATCCAAAAATAAATGAATGGATGATGAAAACATATGGAAAAATAATTTAGCAATAAAAATGACTGCATTAAGTGTTAATGTTAACAAGTTTGCTTTAGTAAGAAATGCTAGAGGAGCTGATTTACCAAACTTAATTGAAATTAGTAATAAATGTTTAAACTACGGTGCTGATGGAATTACAGTACATCCGCGTCCTGATGAAAGACACGCAAAATTTTCTGACCTTGATCCCTTAAAAAATTTATTATCAAAATTTGAAAATAAAGAATTTAATGTAGAGGGATATCCATCAGATTTTTTTGTCAAAAAAGTAATTGAAGTTAAACCAGATCAAGTAACTTTAGTCCCAGATCCACCTGGTGCTTTAACCTCTTCTTTTGGTTGGGATTGCGAAATTAACAAAAATTTATTAACAGACATAGTTAGTGAATTTAAGAAAAATGATATTCGAGTTTCAATATTTATTAACCCATCTATAAAAACACTAGAAAATTTAGAAGTAATACAAACTGACAGAGTAGAACTTTATACTTTCGATTATGCTAATACTTTTAATGAAAATAAGGAAAAAGCAATTAAAAATTATATTGCTGTAACAAACTATCTAAAAAAAGAGTTTCCAAAAATTGAATTAAATGCTGGTCATGATTTAAATTTAGAAAATTTAAAGTTTTTTTTAGATAATATAAATAATATTAAAGAAGTATCTATTGGCCATGCTCTCATATGTGATACTTTTGAATTTGGCTTACAAGAAACAATAAAAAAATATTTAACCCTAACAAATAATTAAGTGACTTTTATATTTTGGCTTCAGTTTGCTACTGTTTGTGTTGCAGGAGCAATGTCACCGGGTCCAAGCTTAGCGTTAATTATAAGAAATAGTATTACAATTAATCGATTTGCTGGCTTTATGACTGCTATTGGTCATGGATTAGGTATGGGCGTGTATGCTGTATTTGCAGTTACTGGATTGTCGATAATTTTAACAGCAAACGAATTATTATTTCAATTAATTCAAATAATTGGAATTCTTTTTTTATTATATTTAGGTTTTCAATTTATATTTAAAAAAAACAAGGAAATAGATAAAATTAAGGAACAAAAAAGTATTAATTCTTTCCTACAAGGATTTTCGATAGCGATTTTTAATCCTAAAATTCTTATATGGTTTTCAGCTGTCTTTTCTCAATTTGTAAAAATTGATGCCTCCTTTTTTTCACATTCAATTCTTGTAGTTACTGCTTCTGTAATTGATGGCATGTGGTATATTATTGTAACCCTTCTTGTAACAAGTTATGGAATGAATGATTTCTTCCAAAAAAGGCAGGGTATAATACAAAAAATATCAGGATTTATTTTAGTATTAATTGGTGTTTTGCTAATTATAGATTTCTTCCAGGACTCTTAAAATATTTTTTCCCATAATTTTTTCAATATCCAAATATTTATAACCTCTTTTTTCTAAAGACTCTTGAATTATCATATGATCTAAACAATCATTCCATGAACAAGGTAGGCAATCAAGTCCGTCATAGTCACTGCCTATACCTACATAATCAATACCTATTTGATTAATTACATATTCAATATGATCAACAAATATTTCTACACTTGGGCATATATACGCCAATTTTTTTTGAAGAAAATGCTGTTTTGCAATCCATTGAGAAGTTTTATTGGAATATTTTCTTTCAATAGAATTTAATTCATCAAGATATTTATTCCTTTCTTTTGATTCTCTTTCTTTAAAAGATTTATCAATAAAAAAAGGATATGGATTTAAACCAATTAATCCTTTTGATTTTTTGATAGCTTGCATTTGATCATCTTTTAAATTACGAAAATGTGGACACAAATTATACACACTAGAATGTGAGGCAATAAAAGGTTTAGTACTGACAGATGCAATGTCCCAAAAACTTTTCTCTCCAATGTGAGAAACATCGACTAACACATTATTATCTTGGCAAATAGCAATAACCTCTTTCCCAAATTCATTTAAGCCGTGGCTTTTAAGTTTTGACAAATTGTATGTCTCATCATAATTTGATGAAACCCAATCCAAAGAATGATTCCAAGTTGGGCCAAAATAGAAAAGTCCCCTTTCGATAAAATGATATAAATTATTGATATCATTTTCTAAACCCTCTCCACCTTCCATTGAAATTGGAAGCATTGTCTTATTTTTATCTATTGCTTCATTAATGTCTGAGAGTTTTTTAGGGATGATAATTTCTTTATGTGATGAAATTCTTTCAATCTCATCATACATTTTATCAGCTCTCTTAAAAAAATTTGGTTCTTTAGCATTGCTAGAGACCCAAATGATTAAAATCTCTAAATCAATTTCAGATTTTAGTAACCTTGGTATGTCCGTATGCCCATGCGATGTAAGTTTTGTAACATCTTCACCTTCAATAACTCTTTGCACAAGATCATTATGCAAGTCAGCAACAAACATCTAATTATTTTACAATCTCCATTTTAATTATTTTATCTGGATCAGCAGGTGGCTCACCTCTTGTGATATTATCAACATATTCCATACCTGCAGTAACTTGAGCCCAAACGGTATATTGACCATCTAAAAAAGAGCAATCATTAAAACAAATGAAAAATTGACTATTGGCGCTATTTGGATTTTGAGCTCTTGCCATTGATACTGCCCCCCTACCATGATTCTCAGAAGAAAATTCTGCCTCAATGTCAGGAAGTTTAGATCCACCTGTTCCCGCTCTTGATAAGTTGAAATTATCATTACTTGAATTTCCAAATTCTACATCACCGGTTTGAGCCATAAAGCCATCTATAACTCTATGAAAAACAACTCCGTCATATTGTCCTTCTTCAATAAGTTGTTTGATTTGTTTTACATGTTTTGGTGCTACGTTTGGTTTAGTCTCTATTACCACAACACCATCTTTAAGTGTCATATGAATAGTATCTTTCTTTTCATCAGCCATTGAAATCCCCCCTTTTAAGAATATCGAGAATATGAAGATGAAAATAAATAGTTTTTTAAGTTTATTCATATTTGTTTACTTTACCTTCACCCAAATTGTTTTATATATATATGTAATGCACATCTTTGAAGAAAATATCAAGAAATTAGATCTAAAAATTCCAGATATGCCAACTCCACTTGCAAATTACGTACCCTTTAAGGTTGCAGATAATACTGTTTATGTATCTGGTCAAGGACCCGTAATTGATGGTAAAATACTTTATAGTGGAAAAGTTGGTGTAGATATTTCTGAAGAGGAAGGAATAAAAGCTGCTGAAACTTGTTGTATTAATATTATTGCAGCTCTAAAAACATCGATAGATGGTGATTGGGACAGACTAGATTCTTTTTTAAAACTTGGAGGTTTTGTAAATTGCACTGATAACTTTACCAATCAACCAAAGATCATAAATGGAGCATCAGATTTATTAGTCAATATTTTTGGTGACAAAGGAAGACATTCAAGATTTGCAGTTGGCTCAAACGCACTTCCTCTAAATATTTCTGTTGAAATAGACGCCATTATAAAAATCAAATAATAAACTTAATATGAGTAAATATTTTTTTTGCTCTTCGCTTAATGATATTAAAAAATCAATTTGGAATGAATGTGTTGGAAATGATCATCCATTCTTGCAATATGAATTTCTTCACGCATTAGAAAAAAGTAAAAGTGCAAATACCAAAACAGGTTGGCAACCATATCATTACATAGAAAAAGAAAATGATAAAATTATTTCATTATGTCCACTTTACATAAAGAGCCATTCGTTTGGAGAATATATCTTTGATCATTCTTGGGCTGATGCTTATCATCGATATGGAATAAATTATTATCCAAAACTTCAATCTGCAATTCCGTTTACACCCGTTACTGGTGATAGAATTGTTTTAAATAAATCAGTTAAAGATAAAAAGAAAAAACAAGTTCAAGTAATTAAGAATATTATAGAAGAAGCTAAAAAAATAAATGTTTCTTCCCTGCATTTTAATTTTGTTAATGATGCTTCTAATTGGAATGATATTGAAAATATTATGATTAGATCAGGGATACAGTTTCATTGGAATAATAATGAATATAAAAAATTTGATGATTTTTTAAATGACTTATCTTCTAGAAAAAGAAAAATAATTAGACGGGAAAGACAATGTATTGAAAAAAATAACTTACAAGTAAAATTACTTAATGGAGATGATATTAAAGAAGAGCATATAAGTTTTTTTTACGATTGCTACTTAGATACTACAGGAAGAAAATGGGGATCTACTTATTTAACTAAAGAATTTTTCTTTGAAATATTAGATAATTTCAAAAATAACATTTTGCTTATAATGGCGTTCCAAGATGATAAAATGGTTGCCTCTGCAATTAATTTTATAAGTAAAACACATTTATATGGTCGTTTATGGGGATCAAAATACGAAGTACCCTTTTTACATTTTGAGCTTTGTTACTATCAAGCTATAGAATATGCCATTAGAAATAACATTAAAATAGTTGAGGCTGGTGCTCAAGGTGAACATAAGTTACAGAGAGGCTATGTTCCTACTAAAACATGGAGTGCGCATTGGATTAAAGATCAAGAATTCAGCAAGGCAATTCAAAATTTTCTTGATAATGAAAGTCAGTTAATTGATAGTCAGAAAGAAAGATTAAATGATTTTCTCCCGTTCAAAAATTAAGCAAGTTCTTTTTTAACTTCTTGCTTATTTGAAAATTCAAAACTAATTTTTTTATCCTTGCTTGTTATTTCTACGTGACCACCCTTAGATAATTTTCCAAAAATCAGTTCTTCAGCCATAGGTTTTTTGACTTTTTCTTGTATTACTCTTCCCAATTCTCTTGCACCATAGACCTCATCATAACCTTCTTCAGCTAATAATTCTTTTGCTTCCTTATTAATTGATAATGAAACTCCTTTATCTTCTAGTTGAGCCTCAATTTCTATGATGAACTTATCTACGATAGAAAGTACTATATTTTTAGATAAATGATTAAAATGAATTATTGAATCAATTCGATTTCTAAATTCGGGTGAAAAGATTCTATTAATTGCATCACTACTATCATCATTAGATCTTTTTGTATTAAATCCTATTTTGTTTTTAGATACATCAATTGCACCAGCATTAGTTGTCATGATTAATATAACATTTCTAAAATCTACAGTCTTTCCATTATGATCAGTTAATTTTCCATAGTCCATTACTTGAAGAAGTATATTGAATAAATCAAAGTGAGCTTTTTCAATTTCATCTAAAAGCAGTACACAATGAGGATTTTGATCTACGCCATCTGTTAATAATCCCCCTTGATCAAAACCAACATAACCTGGTGGAGCCCCAATCAGTCTGCTCACAGTATGACGTTCCATATATTCTGACATATCAAATCTAAGAAGTTTAATTCCAAGAGTATTGCTTAGTTGTTTAGCTACCTCAGTCTTTCCAACTCCAGTAGGTCCAGAAAATAAATAGGAACCAATTGGTTTTCCATCTTCTCTAAGTCCTGCTCTTGCTAACTTTATGGAAGAAGAAAGCTCTTCTATAGCTTTGTCTTGACCAAATACAAAATTTTTCAAATCTCTTTCTAGATTTTTTAGACTATTCTTATCACTTTGATTAACAGATTTTGTTGGAATTCTTGCCATTAAGGCAACAACTGCTTCTATGTCTTTTGATAGAATAATTTTCTTTCTTTTCTCTTCGGGCAATAAATATTGTGATGCACCTGCTTCGTCAATGACATCAATGGCTTTATCAGGAAGCTTTCTATCACCTATATATTTATTTGATAATTCAACAGCGCTAATAATTGCTTCAGGTGAATATTTAATATTATGATGTTCTTCATAGTAAGTTTTTAACCCTTCAAGAATTTTGATTGTCTCATCTTTTGATGGTTCTTTGACGTCAATTTTTTGGAATCTTCTAACCAAAGCTCTATCTTTTTCAAAATAGTTTTTAAACTCCTTATAAGTAGTTGACCCAATGCATTTAAGAGTACCATTGCCTAGAGAGGGTTTTAATAAGTTACTGGCATCCATTGATCCTCCACTGGTTGCTCCTGCACCAATAACGGTATGGATTTCATCTATGAATAAAACAGCTTTGTCTTTTTTTTGTAACTCTTTAAGAACTGCTTTTAATCTCTCTTCAAAATCACCTCTGTATCTTGTACCTGCAAGTAGAGCACCCATATCCAGTGAATATATAATTGCATCCTCCATAATTTTAGGTACTTTTTTTTCTGTAATTCTTTTTGCTAATCCTTCAGCAATTGCTGTTTTCCCAACACCTGGGTCTCCAACAAATAAAGGATTATTTTTTTGTCTTCTGCATAAAATTTGAATTGTTCTATCTAGTTCTTTACTTCTTCCGATTAGCTTGTCAATTTTACCATCTTTTGATTTTTCGTTTAAGTTAATACAAAACTGACCTAAAGCACTTTTTGATTTTTGTTGTTCATTATTGTCGTTTGTTTGACTATCTACAAATTCTTCATTTTCAAAACTTTCATTACTTTTAGAAATACCATGTGAAATATATTGCACAGCATCTAATCTGCTCATATTTTGTTGATGAAGAAAATATACTGCATGACTTTCTTTCTCAGAAAATAAAGCTACAATCATGTTAGCCCCTGTAACACTCTCTCTCCCACTCGATTGCACGTGAATAGCAGCTCTTTGTAAAACTCTTTGAAAACCATTTGTTAATTTTGGCTCTCCAGTAAAGTTCTCTTTTAGATTTTCTAAATCATTAATAATAAACTTTTCAACACTTTCTTTTAAATTTGAAATATCTACTGCGCACGCTTTAAGAACACTAATTGCATCTTGGTCTTCCAAAAGAGAAAATAATAAATGCTCTAGAGTTACATACTCATGCTTATAAGTAGTCGCTAGTTGATATGCTTCTCTTAATGTTTTTTCTAAATTTTGTGACAGCATTAACTTTTTTCCATTGTGCATTGTAAAGGATGTTCATTTTTTTTTGCCATATCCATTACTGATTTACACTTAGATTCAGCAACCTCATAAGTAAAAGTTCCACAAACGCCAATACCATTTTTGTGAACGTGTAACATAATTTGAGTAGCTTCCTCTTGTTTTTTATTAAATATTTTTTCTAACACCATAACAACAAATTCCATTGGTGTATAATCATCATTTAGAAGCAAAACGTTATACATTGATGGTTTTTTTGTCTTAGGTTTTGTATCTAATAAGAGACCTCTTTGAAAATCGTCCTTATTATTGTTACTATTTTGATCTTCATTTGCCATATTTACTAAATAATATGTTTTAAAATATTTTAAAGTATTTTTCTGTTTGAAAGCATCGAAAATCTTATGTTAATCAAGAAAAAATGAAAAAAAATTTATTATTAATCATTATTTTAAATAGCTTTTTAATATTAGGTTTTTCATCAAATATTTTTGCTAAAAAAGCAGCAATCGTTATTGATTTTGATACAGAAGAAGTATTATTCGAAGTTAATGCAGATACGAGGAATTATCCTGCATCCTTAACAAAAATAATGACTCTCTACATAGTTTTTGATTATATTAAAAAAGGAAAGCTTAGTTATGATAGTCAATTGAGTGTATCAAATATTGCCGCTTCAAGATCACCAAGCAAGCTTTATTTAGAAGCAGGCTCAAATATAAAAGTTAGAGATGCAGTTAATGCGCTTATAATTAAATCAGCAAATGATGTAGCAACTGTGGTTTCTGAAAATATATCGGGCAGTGAAAAAGAGTTTGCTAAGCTTATGACAGGCTATGCAAAAAATTTAGGTATGCATAATACAACATTTAAAAATGCGTCAGGTCTTCCCAATAGAGCGCAATTAACAACTGCAAGAGATATGGCAAAACTTTCACATGCACTAATTTCAAATTTTCCAGAAGAGTATAAATTGTTTAGCAAAACAAAATTTACTTATAAGGGAAAGACTTACAAAACACATAATAAATTAATGTTAAGCTACGAAGGTGCTGATGGAATTAAAACAGGATATATCAAAGCATCTGGTTTTCAGTTAGCTTTTTCAGCTGTTAGAGATGATAAAAGATTAATAGGAATTATTTTTGGAGGTGATACAGGAAGCCAACGAAACAAATCTTTAAAAATAATAATGGATAAAGAATTTGCTGAATTAAATATTAAGACAAAAAGTAATAATAAAAAAATAGTTAAAAAAGATGAGACTCCAAACAAAAAAATTGAAAACAAAAAAAATGCTTATTCCATTGTTGTTGGAACATTTAAGTATAGAAATAATGCAGAAAAACAAATCAAATTAATTAAAAGTAAATATCCAGTTTCTACTAAAGATAAAATTTCAAATGTTGTGCTGATAAAAGTAAGTGGTAAACAACTTTATGAGTCTAGATTTGAAAATTTTTCTAAAAAAGAAGCGTATACAGCCTGTAAAAGACTGAAAAAATATAATCGTGATTGTTTTGTTAGATTGTAAACTTATAATTTACACCGCTTAGATATAACTGATTTTCGATAATTGCTATCAAAGACCTAAGGCCTTCTTGAGAAGTAGACTCTGCTCTACAAGTTAGTTGGTTTTGAGTATTACTAGCTCTCATTAGAAACCATCCATCATCATTTTCAACTCTTATTCCATCAATATCTATTATTTTACCTTCTGTATTTTTTATTCTTTCTTTTATTTCTTCAATAATTAAAAATTTTTTGGTTTCATCTACATCAAACCTTGTTTCAGGGGTTGAATAAGTTTTTGGATAAATATTAATTAACTCATTCAAGGATTTTTCTTGATTACATAATATTCGCAATAAGCGTAATGCAACGTACATTGCATCATCATAACCATAAAAATCATCTGCATAACATACATGACCACTCATTTCTCCTGATAAAGGGGATTTTAATTCTTTCATTTTTTCTTTTATTGGAGAGTGACCGGTTTTAGACATAATAGGATCACAATTAAGTTTTTTTGCTTGATCAAAAAAAACTTTACTACATTTAACATCCATAATTATTTTTGGGTTATCGTATAAGTTAGCAATTTCAGTGCATAGTAACAACATGTACTGATCCGCCCAAACTAAATTGCCTAAGTTGTCTACAACACCTAAACGATCTCCATCTCCATCAAAAGCCAGACCTATGTCACATTTGTTAACTTTGACTGACTTTATTAGTTGCTCCATATTTTTTGGAACAGTTGGATCTGGATGATGATTAGGGAAATTTCCATCAACTTCTTCATTAATTAATATATTTTCAGAATTATTTAAATTGTTTGTAACTTCCTTAATGACAGCTCCCATCGCACCATTGCCAATATCCCAAGCAATTTTTATTTTTTTATTGAGATTAATATTTTGTAATAATCTTTCGTTATAATCTTTTTTAATATCTTGATTAATAATCTCACCTTCCATTAATTTTAAATCATTTTGATCAATTAATTTTTGAAGGCTTTGAATGTCTTCGGCATAAAAAGAATGTTTAGCTAGAACCATTTTGAAACCATTATATTCTGAAGGGTTATGTGATCCTGTAACCATTATAACAGCATCTGCATTAAGATGGTAATGGGCAAAATAAGTCATTGGGGTTGGACCCATACCAATATTGATAACTTTTACTCCTGCATCCTTTAATCCTTCACAAAGAGCTTGATGTAAATCTGGCGATGTTAATCTTCCATCATAACCAGTAGCTATAATATTAGATTTTAATCTATTAATTACAGTATATCCAAATGTTCTACCTATCGTATACGCTGTATTTTCATTAATATTCTCTCCAACTACTCCTCTAATATCATATTCTCTGAGAACCTCTTTATCAAAATTTTCAATTTTCAATTTATTTTCCAGTTCCATAATACTTAAATCCCAACTCATTTAAATCTTCTGGAGTATAAATATTTCTTAGATCAAAAATTATTTTTTCTTTTAAAATTTTTGATATTTTTTTAAAATTTAATGCTCTAAATTCATTCCATTCTGTTCCGATAATAATTGCCGATGCTCCTTCACAAGCATCATAAGCAGAATTAAAAAAAACAAGGTTTGAATTTTCTTTTTTAGCATTATTCATTGCTTCGGGATCATAACATTGAATATTAAATCCTTTTTCAAATAGTTTAGATGCAATTTTCATGGAAGTAGAATCCCTAACATCATCAGTATTAGGCTTGAAGCTTAAACCCAGAAAACAAATAGTAGATTTATTCTCAATATTTGAAATAATCTTATCTGAAATTTTAATTATACGATCTTGGTTAGATTTATTAACAGCATTAATGATTGATAAATCAATATTTTTCTTTTTGGCAGTTGAAGCAAATGCCTTAACATCTTTTGGAAAACACGATCCGCCAAATCCAGGTCCAGCATTCAAAAATTTAGATCCAATTCTTTTATCTATACCCATTGCATGTGCAACTTGTTGAACATCAGCTCCTACTACTTCACATAAGTCAGCAACCTCATTAATAAAGGCTATTTTAGTTGCCAGAAAACTATTTGATGCATATTTAATGATCTCTGAAGTTTCGATAGATGTTGCAACGATTGGAGTTTCTTTTAGAAATAAAGGTCTGTAAAGTTCTTTCATGATATTTTCAGATTTTTTATTTTCTGTGCCAATAATCACTCTATCTGGCCTGATAAAATCATTGATTGCAGATCCCTCTCGAAGAAATTCTGGGTTGGATACTATATCAAATAGTTTTTGATCAACTTTTCCTAAAATTATCTTTTTTATCTCTCTTGTAGTTCCAACTGGCACAGTAGACTTAGTTACAACTAAACAATATTTTTTTATATTATCAGCAATTTCTTCAGCAACTTGCCATACAGCACTTAAATCAGTCTCTTCCTCTAATCTTTTTATTGGAGTTCCTACAGTAATAAAAATTATATCTGAATTTTCTAAGTTGTTTTTTATATTTGATTTGAAAGATATTAATTTTGTTTTATTGATATGTTTGTCCAGAAGTTCATCCATACCTGGCTCAAAAAAAGGACACTTACCTGATTTCAGTATTTCAAGGCGTTTCTCATCTTTATCTATACAAGTTACAGAATGGCCAAATTCAGCAAAGCATGCTCCCGTGACCAAACCAACATAACCAGTTCCAACTATTACTAATTTCATTATGATCCTATAACCTTGATTACATTTGTATTAAATGAGAAATTATAATTTATAGGCTAAATAATTGTTACTTTACAGTATGTACTGAACCTCTTTCAATAATTTTTGATTTTGCAAGAAAATTAAGATTTTTATCTTTTTTATGTAATAAAATATTTATTGCTCTTTTACCCAATTCTTTCACTGGAAAAGATGCTGCTGTCAACGGTGGTGAACTTAAATCTCTTACAAGAGGTCCATCAAAAGTGATAATTGATATATCTTTGCCAATTTGTAAATTTAAATCATTACATGCTTTTATTGCACTTAAAGCTGAAAATTCTGTAGAACAAATAATAGATGAAATCTCTTTATTAACATTTATCATATTTCTAATTATTTCAAAACTTTTTTCTGGCTCTTCTAGCTTTACTGAAGCATAATAATTTTTATTAAATTCAATTTTATTTTTTTTAAGAGTTTGTAAAAAAGATGCTTTGCGTTCATTTGCAAAATTATATTTTTCTGAAATATTAATATAAGAAATGTGTGTATGATTTTTTTTAATTAAGTAATTAGTAATACTCTCAATTGCGCCAAAATTATCTAAATCAACCCAAGAAAAGTTGATATTAGATTTGGTCTTACCCCAAGCAACATAATTTATTTTATATTTATTTAAAATTTCTATACGTTTGTCATTTATTTTAATATTTTGAAGTACTATATTTTCTATTTTTTGTTCTAAAATTAATTTTTCGTAAGCTTTTATTTCTTCGTTTTCACTTTTTGCGAATAAGATCTGCAATTGTATACTTTCAGACAATAACTCATCCGACATACCTGATATAAATTGAAAAAAATTACCTTGGTTAAGAGTACTTGAATTAGTTCCATAAATTGGAAGTACATAACCTACTGTCTTTGTTTTGCCAGACGCTAAAACACTTGCATATGGATTAGGGCTATATTGGTATTTTAAAGCATATTTTTTTACTTTTTCTCTTGTTTTCTCACTTACATCTGAATAACCACCAAGTGCTCGAGAGACGGTAGTAATCGATAAATCAAGTTTTTTTGCCAATTCCTTTATATTCATAAAAATATTGAATAACTTAGAAATAAGGAATTGACAACCAAAACGTTTTGGTAAAAAATATAATTATATTTATAAATATGGAGGAATAATGAATAAATTATTTAAATTATTATTAGTTACCTTCTCATCATTTTTCATAAGCATTTCTGCATTTGCAGGAGGTCATGCTTACACTGGTCCAGATTTAACTGGACAAAAGGTAGTTATGTTTGGTCCTTGGTTATCGCCAGAGCAAGAAACAATGAGAGAAGTAGGTGCTATTTTTGAAAAAGCTACAGGTGCTACATTTGAATATGGTGGTTCTGATAGTTTTGAACAACAAGTAATGATCGATCTAAAAGCAGGAAGTGCTGCAGATTTAGTTGTCTTTCCGCAACCAGGTCTTGCTGCTAATGCTGCTGCTATGGGAGGATTAGTTCCACTAGGAGATGACATAAAACAAATGGTTTTAGATAATTATGCTGCTGGTCAATCATGGGTTGATCTTTCAACTTATGCTGATGAAAACGGTAATGATCAGTTTAATGCAATTTTCTTTAGAACAAACGTAAAAAGTTTAGTTTGGTATTCGCCAGATAACTTTGAAGATAATGGCTACGAAGTTCCTGGAACCATGGAAGAATTAATTGCACTAACAAGACAAATGGCATCAGATGGAAATACTCCGTGGTGTATTGGTCTAGGTTCAGGTGCAGCAACTGGTTGGCCTGCAACTGACTGGATGGAAGATATCATGTTAAGAACACATACGCCTGATGTTTACGATATGTGGGTATCCAACGAAATGCCTTTTAATGACCCAAGAGTTATAGAAGCAATGAATTTCTTTGGAACTTTTGCGTTGAATGATAAGTTTGTAAATGGTGGATCTAAAGCAGTAGCAACTACTGATTTTAGAGATGCTCCTAATGGACTTTTTACCTCTCCTGCAGAGTGCATGATGCATAGACAAGCAAGTTTTATACCTGCATTTTTCCCAGAGGGTGTAGAAGCTGGTGTTGATTATGATTTCTTTTATTTTCCAGCATATGCTACTAAGGATTTAGGAACTCCTGTACTAGGGGCTGGAACATTAGTAGCTGCTACTAATGATAACCAAGCAACAATAGAGTTCATTAAATTTTTAATGCATCCTGAGGCTCACGAATATTGGATGGCTAAAGGGGGCTTCCTTACACCTCATAAAGGCGTTGATGGAAGTAAATATGCTAGTGAAACTTTTAGAAAACTAGGTGAAATTCTAACAGGTGCTACAACCTTTAGATTTGATGCTTCTGACTTAATGCCAGGTGCGATTGGTGCAGGTACTTTCTGGACTGGTATGGTTGATTATACCAATGGAAAGTCCGCACAAGATGTAGCTGATGCGATCCAAGATAGTTGGGACGCAATTAAATAATTCCTCTTGTTGAAACAGGCGAACAATTATCTTGTTCGCCTGTTTTTTTTATATATTTAAAAGTTAATGAGTGTTTTCAATTTATTTTTTATTGTTTTTCTTGGAATACTAGTATTCATTTTATATTTTCATATTTCTAATTCAGTTCTAGATTATTTAGAAAAAAAAAATAATAGAAGATATAATTTTGAAAATTCAATAAGAGTTATAATCTTCATAGCTCCTGCATTTATAGTGTTATTTATATTTATTTTGTATCCAGTTTTTGAAACAGTAAGACTAAGTTTTTACGATAAATTTGGCAGGGAATTTGTTGGACTTTATAATTATAAGTGGGCAATTAATGATCCTGAGTTTCAAAGAAGTATTTTAAACAACTTGGGCTGGTTATTAATAGTTCCTACTTTAAGTACTTTTTTTGGGTTAGTTATAGCGAACTTAGCCGATAAAGTTTGGTGGGGATCAATTGCAAAGTCAATTATTTTTATGCCTATGGCAATTTCTTTTGTAGGGGCTGGAGTAATTTGGAAATTTATTTATGAATATAGAGGTCCTGGTGATACACAAATTGGACTTCTTAATGCAATAATTGTTTCATTTGGTTATGAACCTCAAGCTTGGCTTACCATTCCAATCTGGAATAATATATTTTTAATGGCTATTATGATTTGGATACAAACAGGTTTAGCTTTAGTAATTTTTAGTGCAGCCTTAAGAGGTATTCCAAAAGAAACACTAGAGGCAGCAAGAATTGATGGTGCAAGTGAATTAAAAATATTTTTTTCAATTATTATTCCTTACCTTGAACAAACAATTTTAGTAATTTGGACTTTAATTACTATTATTGTTTTAAGAATATTTGATATTATTTTTGCTATGACAAATGGTGAATGGCAAACAGGGGTGCTTGCTAATCTTATGTATGATTGGATGTTTAGAGGTGGCGGGGACTCAGGCAGAGGTAGTGTTTTAGCAATTGTAATAATGATTGGAGTAATACCTATTTTAGCATGGAACTTATATAAACACCGACAGGAACAAAAAATTTAATGAAAAAAATTAATATTTCATCCTTTTTTTCTCAATTATTATTAATGTTTTTTGTAATATTATGGATAATACCAACTTTTGGACTCTTTATAAGTTCTTTAAGAGATAAAGATTTATTAGCTATAAGTGGTTGGTGGACATCACTTACTACAACAAAAGTCAATGAAATTCATAGAATGGCTGGTATGGAAGAACAAATTAATGAAGATGGGTTTTTTCTTATTAAGGGAAATTTATTCGAATATAATACAGGAAAAAAAATTCAATCATTTGGTATTACATCAAAAAATATTAATGAATTTGCAGTCAATGAAATAGCAACCTTTAAAGATAATAGTCAAGTTACAGTAAATGAAAATGGTGTATATATTTGGAAATCACAACAAGAATTTTCAAAAAAGAAAGGCAAAAGACTATTTATTACAGCTTTAAGCCCACCTTCATTTACTTTTGATAATTATAAAGAAGTTTTATTTAAAGAAGGAATAGGTCAAGCATTTTTAAATACAACCGCTGTAGCTTTACCATCAACATTAATTCCATTAATAATATGCTCTTTTTTTGCATACGCTCTTACATGGATGAAATTTTATGGAAGAGATACATTGTTGGCAGTAATAATTGCCTCATTAGTAGTGCCGCTTCAAATGTCACTAATACCCATACTCACAATATATAATGATTTTGGTGCTTTATTTGGTGTGGCAGCAAAATCATACCCAGGAGTTTGGATGGCTCATACAGGCTTTGGTCTTGCATCAACAACTTTCTTATTAAGAAACTTTATTAAATCTTTACCAAATGAAATGATGGAAGCTGCAAAAGTAGATGGAGCATCTCATTATGATATCTTTATCAGAATAATACTTCCATTATCAGTACCTGCTTTTGCATCAATATTTATTTTGCAATTTTTATGGTGTTGGAATGACTTATTAGTTGGACTTGTTTTTTTAGATCAAGTTCCAAGTGAAATAATATTAACTGCAAAATTAAAAGAGCTATTAGGTTCTAGAGGTGAAAATTGGGAAATTTTAACCACTGGTGCATTTGTTTCAATGACAGTACCTTTGTTTATCTTCTTTGCCTTACAGAGATATTTTATAAGAGGTCTGGTAGCTGGTTCTGTAAAAGGTTAGGATATCAAATTTTAAGGTAAATTTTGTCACCTTCTACCTTTACATCATATGTCTTCAAAGCAACACATGGAGGATCCTGTATTACTTCTCCTGTTTTGATATTAAATATTCCTTGATGCATTGGGCATTCAATCTCATCATCTGTAACTAAACCATCTTCAAGATGAACTTCTTCGTGGGTGCAAATACCATCAGTTGCAAAAAAACCATCTTTAATATTATAGATACAGAAGGTTTTATCACCATGATCAAATCTGATAAGATCTTCAAAATCAATTTGATCTTTGTCACAAACAAATATCCAATTTTCCATAAGTTAAATATAGTTATAAAAATTTTTTAAACAACAATGTATGTCTATTATTAGTTAAATTTAAATTAAATATAATTATCTTTTTCTTGACTCCAAAACGTTTTGGAATTTATATAAGGTTTTATTAAATCAATCTTATGACTAATGTAATTATTTGGAACGAAAATATTCATGAAATAGAAAATGAAGATGTTAAGAAAATTTACCCAAATGGTATTCATAATTGTTTAAAAGATTTTTTATCAAAAGATTCTAATTTAGTTGTTCAAACAGCTACTCTTCGAGAAAATGAACATGGTCTAAGTGAAAATAAATTAAAAAATTGTGATGTGCTTATTTGGTGGGGTCATAAAGCTCATGAAGAAGTATCTGACAAGATAGTAAATTTAGTACAAAGAAGGGTTTTAGAAGGTATGGGTTTAATTGTTTTACATTCTGGACATCATTCAAAAATTTTTAAAAGACTAATGGGTACAAATTGTAATCTCATGTGGAGAGAATACGGTGAAAAAGAAAGGTTATGGATATGCAATCCTGGACACCCAATATGTGACGGTTTAGAACCTTACTTTGAATTAGAAATGGAAGAAATGTATGGTGAGCCATTTCAAGTACCATCTCCAGATGAAACACTTTTTACAAGCTGGTTTGAGGGTGGAGAAACATTTAGATCTGGATTATTATATAAAAGAGGAAATGGTAATATTTTTTATTTTCGTCCTGGTCATGAAACATATCCAACTTATTTTAATAAAAACATTCAAAAGATTTTAAATAATGCAATACATTTTGTTAAATCAAAAAATAAAATAATATGGGAAGATATTCATTCTCCAAATCCAAAAAGTAATAGATCTAAACCAATTGAGAATATAGATAAAAAAGGTTTTACAGTAGATCACCCAACAGAAAAAAATTAAAGTGAAATTAGGTATAGTTGGAACAGGAAATATTTCTTCAAGACACTTGGATGAATTTCAGAAAATTGAAAATGTTAACATTGAAGCAGTTTGTGATACTAACGAACAAAACTTAAATAAATTTTTAAATAAATACAAATCAAACAATATTAGAGGATATTCAACTCTAGAGGAAATGCTAGAAAAAGAAAAAAATTTTGACGGAATAAGTAACACAACACCAGATAAATTTCATAAAGAGACTACACTGAAAATTTTAGAAAAAGGCTACAATATTTTTTGTGAAAAACCTTTAGCTGAAAACTATCAAGATGCGAGAGAAATGGTTCAGGCAGCATTACGGTCTAATAAAATTAATATGGTCAATTTTACATACAGAGAATCTAGCGCGTATCAAAAATTGGTAAAAATTGTAAAATCAGGTGAAATTGGTGTTCCAAGACATGTTAGTGCTTGCTATTATCAATCTTGGTTAGCTAGTAATAAATGGGGCGATTGGAGAAATGACGATAAATGGCTTTGGAGACTTTCTACAAAACATGGCAGTAATGGTGCTTTAGGTGATACAGGTGTTCATATTTTTGATTTCACAGTTAATGCTGTTGGAGATATCAAAAAAATTTTTGCAGATTTAAAAACTTATTATGACAAAGGAGATAAAATTAAAAATTACGTCTTAGATGCAAATGATGGTTTTAATTCTTTAGTTAGATTTGAAAATGGTGCAATTGGAACAATAACAAATACTAGATATGCAACAGGTCATGCAAATTCTCTAATACTTGAAGTATTTGGAACAAAAGGTGGTCTAAAAGTTGAACTTGATGAAGAACGAAATAAATGGTCAACTCTTCATGTCTGTCAAAATGAAAATATTAATAAAATGTCATGGGAAACTGTTGAGTGTTCAAAAACTCCAAGTAATTACCAAAATTTTATAAAATCTATTCAAATCAATAAAAATATACAACCTGATTTTAATCAAGGTGCAAAAATTCAAAAAATTATTGATTCTTGTATAAAAAGTAATGACAATAATTCATGGATTGATATAAACTAATTAAAAAAACTGATAGTCAGTTTAACGCTTGAAAGATCGCTCATAGGAGGATGAAGTGGCAGATATAAATATAAATACAGTTAATAAATATTTTGGAGATGTGCATGTTATAAAGGACATTTCTTTAGATATAAAAAGTCAATCATTTACAGTTTTGGTTGGACCTAGTGGTTGTGGTAAGTCAACAATGTTAAGAATGATTGCTGGCCTTGAAGATATAAATTCAGGAACAATTTCGATTGATGGTCAAATTGTTAATGATTTACCGCCAAAGCAAAGAAATATAGCAATGGTATTTCAGTCATATGCCCTTTATCCGCATATGACAGTTTTTGATAATATGGCATTTGGATTGAAACTAGAGAAAAGATCTAAAGATGAAATCAATGACAGAGTCAATGAAGCAGCTCGTATATTACAAATAGAAGACTACTTAAAAAGAAAACCAAAACAATTATCTGGAGGTCAGAGACAAAGAGTTGCCATTGGAAGAGCTATTACTCGTAAACCTAAAGTTTTTCTTTTTGATGAGCCATTATCTAACTTAGATGCAGCCTTAAGAGTACAAATGAGAGTTGAGCTTGCAAAATTACATAATGAGTTAGAAGCTACAATGATTTATGTTACTCATGACCAAACAGAAGCAATGACTCTTGCTGATGATATAGTTGTCCTTGATACAGGTATTGTCTCCCAAAAAGGATCACCTTTAGAACTCTATGACAAACCGAACAATATGTTTGTTGGTGGATTTATTGGTTCTCCAAAAATGAATTTTATCTCAACAAAAATTACTAGCAAAAGTGGATCTGCAACAGAGGTTGATCTGATGGGTATGTCAAAAATTGCTGTTCCAAAAATGTCCGCGTCTTCCTCAGAGGGTGACTCAGTAACTCTCGGTATTAGGCCTGAGCACTTATTGGTAAATCAAGACTCTGATGGTAGCTGGGAAAGTAAAGTTTTTGTTGTAGAAAAATTAGGATCAGGAACATTTTTGTATTTAGAAAAGGATGGAGAACCTTTAGTAGCTGAAACAGAAGGTCACTCTGATATCAAAGTTGGTGATACTGTTAAAGTTGGATTTCCTTCAAATAGATGTCATCTTTTTGATAGCTCTAATCAAGCATTTAAATAAGAATCGTATTCGATATTGTCCCTTATTTAAGGGGCAATACTTGATTAATTACAATAATTTTCACTAATCTTTTAATTCTATTAGAATAGAAATGGGCAGAGGGTTTTCATATTATTTCCTCCTATAAGAAGTATTCCTCTTATAAAACTTTTCTGCCCTTAAAATTTGAAAAGTAATTTAAGAGGGATACTAATTATAGTTTGTGGTCAGCAGTCCAGTTATTTTTATTATCTTTAGCAATATATTTATTAAGAGTGAGAAGAACATTTTCAGCTAATTTTCTATAAGTTGTAAGCTTTCCACCATAGATATTTAACAATGGAGCTTGCGAGCCATCTTCATTTAAATCAAATATATAGTCTCTTGTAACTTTTGAAGCTTCTTTAAAATCTTCAATAAGAGGTCTAATGCCGGAGTAAGAACTCACCACATGATTTCTTGATATTTGTTTAATAAAATATTTATTTACTGAATTTATTAAATAATCAATTTCACTATCATCAATTTTAGGATTTTCAGGAGAAAAAACCTCAATTTCAGTAGTGCCAATTAAAGAATATTTATTTTTATAAGGTATAACAAATATTATTCTATTATCTTCATTTTGCAAAGTGAAGGCTCTTTTTTGCTGGTAAAGACTTTTAATTATAATATGACTTCCTTTTACTAATCGGATTGATTTTTTTGAATGTTGCTTAATTACATTAGTTAAAATATCATTTATCCAAGGTCCCGCAGCATTTATAAGAATTTTTGTCTTAAGTACTGTATTATCATCAAGTATTATATCCCAAACTTTTTTATTTCGTTTAGCTCTTATAACTTTTCTGTTTTCAATAATTGTAGCTCCCTTTTTCACTGCATCTTGAATATTTAGCTCTACAAGTTTCTTATCATCAATCTGTAAGTCATAATATTGAAAACCAGTTCTATATTGATCTTTTAAAATATTAGGAATTTCTTTTTTAATATTTATGGTTGAAGATTTTGGTATTGTCATTTTACCACCAAGATTATCATATAAAAATAAACCTAATTTGATTAACCATTTAGGCCTTAAAGACTTTTTATAAGGTATAATAAATGGCAACGGAGTTGTTATATCACTGGCAATTCTTTTAATTACTTCTCTTTCCTTTAAAGACTCACGGACAAGGCGAAATTCATAATTTTCAAGATATCTTAATCCTCCATGTATTAATTTTGT
>CACKSN010000006.1 GCA_902602845.1 uncultured Alphaproteobacteria bacterium
TAGCGTATGAATCAATGTCATGCAGTCATTGTGCAGATTTTCATAATAACACACTGAGTGATATCAAGACGGAATATATTGATACTGGAAAGGTTAAGTTTGTCTTTAGAGATTTCCCATTCAATTATCCAGCTTTAGCAGGTAGCATGATTATGCATTGTGTTCCAAATGAAGTTAGGTATGACTACATGAATGCACTTTATAAACTCCAGAATAGCTGGATAAAGAGAGAGCATTCTGAAACAAGAGCTGAATTGTACAAAATAATGCAAAGTGGAGGTATGCAACAAGATGAGTTTGACTCCTGCCTAAGTGATATTAATTTAGAAAATGATATTCTTGAAGGGGTAATGAATGCTCAAAGAGAATTTAATATTCGGTCTACTCCATCATTTATTGTAAATGGAGTACTCTATTCTGGTAACAAAAATATAAAAGAGTTTAGACAAATCATCGATAAAATATTATCACAATAATTAATGATTAATTTTAAGACACTTAAAGTTAAGGGCTTTAAGTCATTTGTTGAACCAACTGAAATACAAATTGAAAATGGGTTAACCGGGATAGTTGGTCCAAATGGGTGTGGTAAATCAAATCTAGTTGAAGCATTCAGATTTGTGATGGGTGAGTTATCACCAAAACAGATGCGTGGTAGTGAATTAGATGATGTTATTTTTAATGGAACTGATGATAGGCCAGCATGGGATATTGCGGAAGTCACAATAGACTTAGATAATAAAAATAGAAAAGCTCCAAGTATTTTTAATGAAACTGATTCAATTGAGGTAACTAGGAGAATATGGCGTGGAGAAGGTTCTGAATATAGAGTTAATGGAAAAGAAGTAAGGTTAAAAGATGTTCAATTACTTTTTGCTGATGCAGCAACAGGTGCTCGTTCTACTTCAATGGTTAGTCAAGGAAGAGTCGGAGCAATTATTGCAGCAAAACCAGAACAAAGAAGAACGTTACTTGAGGAAGCTGCCGGTATTACTGGCTTACACTCAAGAAGACATGAAGCCGAACTAAGACTTAATGCAACAGAGAATAATTTAGAGCGTGTTAAGGACGTATTAAAAGCACAAGATGAACAATTAACAATTCTTAAAAAACAATCAAAACAAGCAGAGAGATACAAATACATTCAAAAAGATATTACAAAAGCAAGAGCTCGTTTATTTTACAAAAAGTGGATTGATGAAAAAGAAAAATTAAAAAATGCTGATAATAAAATTAAATTACAATCTAATGTAGTTAATGATCAAACTCAAATTGTTGCGCAATTAAATGTACAATATGAAAAAGTTCAAGAAAATTTACCAAACCTAAGACAAAAAGAAAGCACAACTGCATCTGAATTACAAAAATATACGCTTAATTTAGAAAATCAAGAAAAGGAAATTGAACGTGCAAATATAGCTGTAGATGAAACAAAGGTAAGAATTGAACAAATTAAAAATGATATTGAGAGGGAAAAATTTTTGTATGATGATGCAAAACAAAATTTAGAAAGAGTAAGAGAAGAAAAATCAATTTTATTAAAACAGCAAGGAGATTTATTTTTACAACCAGAAGAACAATTAAATGACGGCAAATCATTAGACAAAAAAAATAATAATCCGATAATTGATTATATTGACTTTGAAGACGGTTTAGAACAAGCTATTGCAGCTGTATTCTCTGATGAACTCATTGCTTCTATTGATGAAAAACAAACAAGTTTTTGGAGAAAATTAGAAATAGAAAATTCTGATTTTAGTTCTGAAGTTCAAAAATTTTCATCAATAATTAAAGCACCAGATAATTTAAAAAAAAAGCTAGAGTTTATTGGATTAATTGAAAATAAAGAAAATATTTTAGAATTACAAAAAAATTTAAAACCAGGTCAGATTCTTGTTAGTAAAATAGGGGAGATATGGAGGTGGGATGGATATGTATCAAGCAATAAACAAAATAATTCTACTCGTGCAATTTTAGAACAATTAAAAAATAGAAGGATAAAACAACTAAGTACAGAAGAGAAGCAATGGTATGATATTTCTGATAAAGCCAATCAAAGAATAGAAGAATTAAATTCAAGAGAAAAATCTTTGATTGGTGAATTATCAAATCTTGAGGCAGTTCCTAGTGATGTTTCAAATAAAAAAATACAAATCCAAACAATGATTGAGGAAAATAAGAATATTTATGAAAAAATTGCTGAAGAACTTCGTCAAACAGAACAAAATGCTAATGAGATTAATAAAAAATTAAAACTTGAAGAAGTTAAATTAAACGAACTGAGAGAAGACAGAATAAGAACGGAAGGATTAATTAATACAATTAATGAATCAATTAAATTGTTAGCAACGCAAGTTAAAGAAAGATTGAGCATTGAGTTAGAAGAATTATTTGATCTTGGTCAAATAGATGCAAATAAAGTTTTAGCTGACATAGATGATTTAGAAAAAAAATTAGAAAGACTAATTGCAGAACAGGAAAGATTAGGTGGTGTAAATCTTCTTGCAGAGCAGGAAGCTAAAGATTTAGAAGAAAAAGTTAATACAATAAAAAAAGATCAATCAGATTTATTGAGTGCAATTACAAAATTGAGAGAAGCTATAGACTCTTTAAATACAGAGGGCAGGCAAAGATTATTAGCTGCATATGGAATTGTAAATGAAAATTTTCAAAAGTTATTTACAAGACTTTTTGGTGGTGGAAAAGCTTACCTTAAATTTACAGATGAATCTGATCCATTGCAGGCTGGTTTAGAAATATTTGCAAGTCCTCCAGGAAAAAAATTACAAAATTTAAATTTACTCTCAGGAGGCGAACAAGCATTAACAGCATTATCTTTATTATTTGCAGTATTTCTATCTAATCCGGCACCTATTTGTGTGCTTGATGAGGTTGATGCACCATTGGATGATACGAATGTCGATAGGTTTTGTTCATTAGTAGAAGAAATTGCCAAAACCTCATCAACAAAATTTTTAGTTATTACGCACCACAGAATGACAATGGCAAGAGTTAACAGATTATTTGGAGTTACAATGCCAGAAAAAGGTGTATCTCAATTAGTGTCTGTAGACTTAGAAAAAGCAATAGAAATTAAAGAAAAAGAATAGATCGTGAATTATAAAAATAAAAAATTAGAAGAATTAAATAAAAAAATTGATAGTCTAAGTACAAAAAAAAATAACTTGAAGAATAACAGTAAGGACATGGGTGCAGGTTTTGGATTTAAAATTAGCACAGAAATAATAGCAGCCCTCATTGTAGGAGTTGGAATTGGACTTATTGTGGATAATTATTTTAATACTAAACCCATTGGCTTAATTATTTTCTTCATATTTGGTGCATTTGCTGGATTTTTAAATGTTTATCGTGTAATGCGTCGCATTGAAAAACAACGATAATTTAAATAACGAATATTGTAAAACATGGCAGCTAAAGATAGTCCCTTAAAACAATTCGAAATAAGTACGATTTCAAACATTGAAGTTGCAGGTTATAATTTATCATTTACTAACTCTTCTTTTGCTATGCTTATAACAGTTTTAATAATTACGTTATTTTTAACCTTAACCGTAAATACTCGTTCAATTATCCCTTCAAGGATGCAGCTAATTTCAGAACTAATGTATAACTTTATTGCACAATTATTATCCGACACAGTAGGTGACAATGGAAAGAAATATTTCCCATTTGTTTTTTCATTATTTATGTTTGTTCTTATTGGAAATATGATTGGTATGATACCATATCAATTTACTTTCACTAGTCATATAATTGTTACATTTGGCTTAGCTGCAGTTGTGTTTATTGGAGTAACTATTCTCGGCTTTTTAAATCATGGAATAAAGTTCTTCTCATTTTTTGTAATTCCGGGTGTACCTTTTTATATGCATCCACTTTTAATTCCAATTGAGGTCATTTCTTATTTATCTAGACCAATCAGTTTATCTGTTAGACTTTTTGCTAACATGCTTGCCGGTCATACTTTACTTAAAGTTTTTGCTGGATTTGTTGTAACTATGCCTTTTTTTACAGGTGCTTTTCCTCTCGCCTTTATCGTCGCATTAACCGGACTTGAAATTTTAATTGCTTTTTTGCAAGCTTATGTGTTTGCAATACTTACATGTTTATATATTAACGATGCTTATCATTTACATTAATTTAAAATAGGAGGTATTATGGAAATTGAAGCAGCAAAAGTAATCGGAGCAGGTTTAGCCGTCATAGGTGTTATCGGATCAGGAATTGGTATTGGTAATATCTTCTCATCATTTATTCAAGCAGTTGGCAGGAATCCTGCAGCAAGAGGAGAAGTATTTACAATGACAATGCTAGGATTTGCACTTGTAGAAGCAATAGCTTTGTTTGCATTAGTTATAGCCTTAGTTATTTTATTTGGTTAATAAAAATCTTTAAGTAAATGCCTCAATTAAATCCTGAGTTCTTTATTTCACAGCTCTTTTGGCTTACCATTTTTTTTACTTTTCTTTTAGTTTTTTTATGGAAAGTTTCACTTCCTAGAATTGCAACTGTAATAGAAAAAAGACAAAATAAAATTGATGAAAATTTATCATCTGCGAAAGAGCTTCAAGAAGAGGCTCACGAAATAGAGAAAAGAATTAATGATAGATTAAATGTTGCCAAAGAGGAGACTAATGTAAAAATTAAAAATACAATGTCTTTTCTACAAGAGGATGCATCTTCTCAATTGAATTTACTCGATAAAGAATTAGAAAAAAAAATATCTACATCTGAAAAACAAATTTTAATTAATAGAGATAATCAAATGGAAAAAATTAATGAAGAAATAGTAAAAATTACTAAAATTACTGTCTCTAAATTAACTGATATTAATCTTTCAGACAGTGATATTGAAAAAGAAATAAATTCTCGCAAAGAGGCTTTAAATTAATGTTTTCCGATCCACAGTTTTGGGTAGCTGTTTCCTTTTTTCTATTTATAGCAGCAATATTTAATCCAGTTAGGAAATTACTAATATCAAGTCTTGATTCACAAATAAATGAAATTAAATCTAAAATTAATGAAGCTGAAAATTTAAAAATAGAGGCTCAAAAAACACTTAACGAAATTAAAACAAGAGAAACTGAAGTTGAAAAAGAGATTCAAGCACTTCAAAAAAGTTCACAAGAAAAAATAAAAGAATTAGAAATTTTATCATCTAAAAAACTCTCAGAACAAATTGAGAAAAGAAAGATACTTGCAGATAATAAAATTGATCAATTACTAAGAGATACAAATATTACCATCAAAAATTATATATCCAACACTGCTATTGAATCCACTATAGGCTTATTACAAAAAAATTTATCTAAAGAAATAAAATCTGATCTAATTAGTCAATCTATAGGCGAATTAAATAAAGTTATAAAAAGATAGTTTTAATTTGTAATCTTAATAAACCCAATTGACATTGAATTTACTTTTTTGCTCTTGTCTAATATAATTTTTAAATTTCCTACTACCTCTGTTAAATTATATTTAGAATTTGCCTCAGAATAATTAATTTGATCTTTGATTCTGAAATAGTGTCTATCAATTATGTCATCGTTACTATCATACAAAATGACAAAAATGGGCAAATTTAAAATTTTATCTGTAGGATTTATTGGTTCAACTAAAATTAATAGATCCAAAAAATAATTATTATTATTTGAGTCTGCATAGCAATTATTTAGACCATAATTATTTAGTATAGCTTTATAATATATTTTTTCAAAATCTAAGCTATTTAAATCTCCATGTGCATAAATGTTATTTTCAGAGGAAAAAAACACTGCTGGACAATCAATAACCGAAAATTCATTGCCTTTATTTATGGCTCCTTCGCAGCCAAACATTAAAATTAATGCAAAAAATAATAAGATTTTTTTCACAAATATTGTATTACTATAAAAAAATCAAAGATTACAACATTGTCTTAAAAAAATGAATAAAAAATTGAATGTTTATCTAGCAGGTCCAAGAGGTTTTTGTGCTGGAGTTGATAGAGCTATTGAAATGGTTAAAGGAGCATTAAAAAAATATGGTCATCCAGTTTATGTTAGGCATGAGATAGTTCATAATAAATATGTAGTAGAAAACTTAAAATCTGAAGGTGCAATATTTGTAGAGCAACTTGATGAAATTAAAGACAGAAGTAGACCAGTAATATTTTCAGCTCATGGTGTTCCTAAATCAGTTCCTGAAGAAGCATTGAAACTGAACCTTTTATATTTTGATGCAACTTGTCCACTAGTAAGTAAAATTCATAAAGAAGTTGAGCATTTTGATAAAAAAAAATTACCAGTTATTTTAATAGGGCATAGAAATCATCCAGAAGTTATTGGCACAATGGGACAAACAAATAATAAAATTTATCTTGTAGAAAATACTCAAGATGTAAAAAATCTACCGCTAGATTTTAATGAACAAATTGCCTACGTAACACAAACAACATTATCTGTTGATGATACAAAAGATATTATCAAAGAAATAAAAAGCAGATTTAAAAAAATAGTTGAACCAAAAAAAAATGACATCTGTTATGCAACAACAAATAGACAAGAGGCTGTAAAAAAAATTGCAAGTGACTGTGATTATTTTTTAGTAATTGGAGCAAGTAATTCTTCAAATTCTTTACGATTAGTTGAAGTTGCAAGAAATTATGGCTCTAAAAAAGCCATACTAGTTGAGGATGTAGAATCATTGAATTTAAATATTTTTGAAAATACGAAAAACATAGGGATTACAGCAAGCGCTTCATCTCCTGAAATATTAGTAAAGAAATTATTAGACAAGTTGAAAAAAAACTTTGAAATTAAAATTAATGAAGCACATTATGAAAAAGAAGACGTATACTTTAAAGTTCCAGAAAAACTTAAACATTAATTATGGCAGTATTTACAAAACTAGATAAAAAAGAAATAGAATATTTTGTTGATTTATATAATATCGGTGCATTAGAGGATTATTCTGAAATAATTGATGGCATCGAAAACACAAATTACAAATTAATTTGCAATAAAATTCCATACATACTTACCATATTTGAAAAAAGAGTTAAGGAAAATGATCTCCCTTTTTTTATGGACTTAAAAGTTTATCTAAATAAAAATAATTTTAAATGTCCAAAGCCTGTCAAAAATAAAAATAATGAAATCATCAACTCTTTGAAAAATAAAAAGGCTGTAATTGTATCTTTTATTGAAGGTAAAAAAATTGATACACCTAATAAAGCTATCTGTTTTGAAGTAGGTAAGATGATTGGTAATTTACATAATATCTCTAAAAATTTTCATAAAAAAAGAGAGAATTCACTTAGTATATCTATATTAAAGAATATATTTTACAAATGTCAGGAAAAAAGAAATGAAAAATTTGAGATAATTTTTAATACATTAGAGAATGAAATTTTATTCATAGAAAACTTTTGGCCAAACAACCTTCCTTATGGAGTTATTCATGCTGACTTATTTAAAGATAATATTTTTTTTAATGAAGAAAAAATTACTGGTGTAATCGATTTTTATTTCTCATGTAATCATTTTTTTCTATATGATATTTGTATTGTAATAAATGATTGGTGTTTTGAAAATAATGGAAAAGATTTTAATATGGAATCTTTTAGATCAATAATTGAAGGTTACAGTTTATCAAGAAAATTAGAAACCGCAGAACTAAATGCATTTAATTTTTTATTGAGATTAGCTGCAGTAAGAATTCTAATAACAAGATTACATGATTTTTTATTTCACCCCAATGATGCTCTTGTAATTAAAAAAGATCCTGTAGAATATTTTAATATTTTAGAATGGCATCAACAACATAGGAACATCTCTTGAATGATTAGAATATATACAGATGGAGCATGCTCAGGAAATCCAGGAATTGGAGGATGGGGAGCAGTTATACTTAATGTTTCAGATAAACCTATATTACTAAACGGGGGGGAACTAAATACAACAAATAATCGTATGGAATTAACTGCTGCAATAGAATCCATATTATTTTTTAATAAAAAAGAATACTTAGAAATATACACTGACAGCAAATATTTAAAAGATGGTATCGAAAGATGGATTGTAAAATGGAAAAAAAATGGTTGGAAAACTGCAAATAAGAAAGCTGTTAAAAATAAAGATTTATGGACTGAATTAGATACAGAAATAAGTAAACATATTATTAAATGGAATTGGGTAAAAGGACACACTAACAATGAATTTAATGAAAAAGCTGATTCTCTTGCAAGGAAATTTATTGAAGAAAATAGTTAAGAATTTTTGTTTAATAGCTATTTTATTAATATTACCTTACTCTAATATTATTGCTAAAGAAAGATGGATAATTGAAAAAAATTTATCAAGTATTTCTTTTGAAGTTCCCATTCTTTTTGCAAAAAATGTATCGGGTGAGTTTAAAAAATTTGATGGTTTTGTAGAAATAGATCTTAAAAATAAAACAAATAATAAAGCTTTATTGTCAGTTGATATTAGCAGTATTGAAATAAACTATAAAAAATATAAAAATTTAATTTTAGGTCCGATATTTTTTGATGCGTTAAACTATCCAATAGGAGTTCTTGACACAAGAAAATTTTCTTATTCGAATGAAACAGATATAAAATTAAATGTAGAGCTTACAATTAAAGGAGTGAATAAATTATTATTTACAGATCTTAAAGTTATAAAATTAACAAATAATCTTGTACAAATAAAATCAAATTTAGAATTTAATAGAAATGATTTTAATATTGGTACTGGAAATTGGAGTAATACAACAATATTAAAAAATAAAATTAGAGTTATCTCAAATATTTTTTTGATCAAAGAATAAATTAATTTAAATTTAAAAAATCACCACATCTTAAACCAAGCATCATCGCAGGAGCTGATGTGTTGCCAGAATTAATATTTGGCATAGCAGAAAGATCACATACTCTCAGATTATCAATACCTCTGACTCTTAATTTAGAATCTAAAACTGACATTTTATCATTATCAGCACCCATTTTTGCAGTACCAGATGGATGGTAATTTGTTCTAACAAATCTCCTACAATGCTTCTCTAAATTGTCATCTGATAAATTTTCTGTATCAGGTATGATTATTTTTTCTACTTTTTTTGATAAAGGACCTCTTTGTAAGGCCTGTAAAAAAAACCTTTGACCTGCCATCATCATTTTAAGATCATCTTCATGTTTTAATAAATTTAATTCAATCTCAGGTTGATCTCTAAAATTAGATGATTTTAATTTTACATAACCTCTAGATTTTGGTTTTGTCATTACAGTTGTTATAGACATTCCATAATCATCTTTAATAGTGCCAATTGTATCTGAGTTCATGTATATACTGGGTACAAAAAACGCTTGTATATAAGATAAATCTTCACTATTAATTGGATTAACAAAAGCCCCTGCTTCGACACCAGTTGAATTTACCCTACCTGTACCAAATAGAAGAAACTCAAGTCCATTTCTCAACATTCTCCAACCTTCACCCTGTTTATAATATCCAAATTTACCATTTGCTTTTGCAATTAGTGGGCATTCAGGATGATCCATTAAATTTTTACCTACACCAGGTAAATTATTTTTGCATTTTATTGAAAATTTTTCGAGTTCTTCTTCACTACCGATACCTGAAAGCATTAATATTTTTGGTGTAATAAATGATCCTGCAGCTAATATTATTTCCTTTTCTGCAAAAATTTTTTCTTCTTCGCCTGAAAGATTTTCAATAGTAACTCCAATAGCCTTATCATTTTCAATAATTATTTCTTTAACGGTCGTTCTTAGTAAAAGATTAAGTTTTTGATTATTTGTGTGAGGTTCAATAAAAGCTGATGCAGATGATGATCGCTTTCCTTTCTTGTTCATAAATTGGTAAAGACCAACACCTCTTTGTTTTTCACCATTAAAATCATCAGTTTTATCTACACCTAGAATTGCTACTGACTCTATAAAATCATAAGTTAGTTGATCAATATGTGTAGAATCAGAAACATTAAGTTGTCCTTTTTTGCTATGATATTTATTTTCTAATCTTGAATTATTTTCCATTTCTTTAAAGTATGGAAGAATTGTGTTCCAATCCCATTTAACATTATCATTGTTTACTCTTAAAATTTCATCCCATTCATTATAATCCTCTGCTCTACCTCTCATATATACCTGAGCGTTAATTGATGTTCCTCCCCCTAATACATTGCCCTGTGGAATAATATTCTGTCTATTGCCTAAATGTTTTTGTGGATTTGATTTATGATATGTTGCATATTTAGAATTATTTATTAATTTAAAAAAACCAGCTGGAGAATTTAACAAAAAATTGTTATGTGAGAAACCTGCTTCAATTAATGTTACAGACTTATTTGCAGTTAATAATTTATGAGTAACAGCACATCCAGATGCACCTCCGCCAATAACAATATAGTCAGGGATTTCAGTCACAAAAAACTATCTTGAAGTATATCCACCATCAACAACTAAAACTTCCCCACTAACATAACTAGATGCAGGTGAGCATAAAAATAGTGCAGCCGCCGCTACTTCTTCTGGATTGCCCATTCTGCCCATTGGAGTCATTTGATTCCATACTTCATACCAGTACTTATTTTCTTCAGGTAAGTCACACATGTCTGTTTTTATATAACCAGGAGCTATAGCATTCACTCTGATATTATGTTCAGCATAGTCACTAGCTAAACTTTTTGTCAGCATATGAACTGCAGCTTTAGAAGCATTATAGGCTACTTGTGGTTGTGGGATATTAGATACTAAACCAGAAATCGATCCTATATTTAAAATGACACCATCATTTTGTTTTTTCATAGGTGTAATTGCAGATCTACACATTCGAAAAACAGCATCAACATTTGTATTCATTATTTTATTCAATAAATTATCATTATATGTTTCAATATCACCATGTTGAGCAACTCCAGCATTATTTACTAGAATATCTAAGCGACTTTTTTCTTTAATTGCATAATCAATTATTTTTTGAGGTACAGATGGGTCAGTTATATCGGATTCATAAAAAGTTACATCAAAACCAGATTTTTTTAAACTTTCAAAGCCATTGTATTTATCAGTTCTGCTAGTAACAATTAGTTCAGCACCAGCCTCACCTAATGCCCTAGCAATTGCTAAACCAATTCCACGAGTTCCACCGGTAACAATTGCTACTTTATTATCTAATTTAAATTTATCAAACATGTTTCTCTAAATAATAATATCTAAATTAAAAAATTAATAAACATATATAATTCACATATTTGATTTAATATATTTAAGTGCTTCAGTTGCAAGATCTTCAGAATTACTCCATAAATTCCTCCAAACTGCTAGTGTATTAGAAAGAACTGGGTCAACAACTTCAGAAGAAAAAGATTCAAAAGTAATTATTCCTGTATAATTAATTTCTTTTAGACTTTTGAAAGTTTCATCAAAATTAATATGACCACTACCAAGATATCCTCTATGATTTTCACCAAAATGAAACATACCTAGTTTATCATTACCAATTAATTTAATTGGCTCTGAATAGTTATTTTCCTCGATGTTCATATGATAAGTATCAAGATGTACTTTAACATTCGGCACTCCTAAATCATTTATATAATTTAGAGCATCTTGTGCTGTATTCATGATATTTGTTTCATACCTATTTACAACTTCAAGACTTAATGTAACATTATTTTTATTAGCTTCCTCTGCAAGATCTCTAATTACAGATAAAGAATTTTCATAGCCTTGTTTAGTTTTTGGAGCATCGTTTTTTTGAAGTGCAGAATGAATTACCCCACATAAATTTGATGATCCTACATCTATTGTTTTTTGAAGTGCTTTAAATAAAAGTTCACGTCCAGCATTTACCCTATCTTCATCTTCAGATGCAATATCAGTTTTAAAACTTAAACCAAGAGATACGGTTGGTTCAATATTAAATTTTTCATATGTCTTTGATACAAAATCGGTATCCAAGGCATCAGGATTTAGCAAAGGCAACTCCATGACGTCGTAACCAATTTTAGCAACTTGTGAAAGGCATTTTTCAATACTGTGATTTTTAATGTCTCCAATAAATGTTAAAGCATGTACGCCAATTTTATTCATAGTTGAATTTGAATTTTTACATCTTCTGGTAGGTTTTTAGCAGCTCTCTCAAAAGCTTTAATACTATCATCAAAAGCTACTGTGTCTGTGATCATAGGTTTGACATCTATTTTATTACTCGATAACAAATTAATTGCTCTATCGTACTGGTGTGCGTATCTAAAAACTGTTTTAATTTCAATTTCTTTTGTAAGCAAAGTAGCAAAATCCATTGGGATTGCATTCATAGGGTTTCCCACAATAACTACTCTACCTGCAGGACAAATAGAGTCAAATATAACATCATATGCTTTAGTAGCACCTGATGCTTCAAAAATAATATTAGCGCCCCAATCATCAGTGTGTTTTTTTATTATTTCTATTGGGTTTTCATTTACTAAATCAATTGGAATTAAATTTTCATAATTTTCACACATTCTTAATTTTTCTTTGACAATATCAGCAATAAAAACTTTTGAACATCCTCCAGCTAATGCTGTTAAAGCTATAACCAATCCAATAGGACCACAACCCATTACTAATGCAGTTTCTCCAGGAATAATTTTAGCTTTTTCTGCAGCTTGAAGTCCAACTGCAAGTGGTTCAATCATTGCTCCTTCTGCGTATGAAACATTATCTGGTAACTTGAAAACAAAGTTTGAGGGAAAAACTACTTCTGGCGTCAAACAACCATGATCAGGAGGAGTTGCCCAAAAAGTAAGTTTGGGATCAAGATTATATATACCTTTCATATATTCTTTTGAATTAACGTCTGGAACACCAGGCTCAATACATACCCTATCTCCAACTTTTAGATTAGAAACATTGCTACCAACCTCTATTATCGTTCCAGATCCCTCGTGTCCTAGAACCATTGGTTCTTTAACCACAAAAGGTCCAATTTTTCCATGAGTATAATAATGGACATCACTTCCACAAATACCCACTGTATGCATTTTAATTTTTACACTATTTGAGTTTACCTTTGTTGGTAAATCAATATTTCTTATTGATAAATCAAGTTTTTTTTCTAAAACCAATGCTTTCATTCAGTATCGATCCTACTAGTTTTTGTTAACGTATTTTATTGTTTTAAATTACATTCTATGTAAGTATTTTCAAGTAATTTATTAATTGTTAAATATATATATTTAATAATGGGAGGAAATTATGAAAAAAATAATATTATTTTTGAGTATCTTTATACTACCATTTAGTTCTGCTTCTGCAGTTAATTGGAGTGAAGAACTTGGAGATCATAGTGGTGTTGATTTGAAGGTTCAGTCTATCATGGATCCTTATATTGATGCTGTTAAAGAAATCTCTCCTACCTTTACTTCTGTTACTGGTGCTTCAGTTACAGTTGAAGGTTTTGGATATGATGGTTTGCATGAAAAACAAATTGTAGCATGTTCACAAGGAGACAGTTCATACGATGTACTTTTTGTTGACGGAATATGGATTGGAGAATTTGTTGAAGGTGATTGTATCGCTCCAGTTGAAGATTTATGGACTGAAGAAGGTACAGACATGTCAGTTATAGCATGGGATGACTATATTAGCTCATTTGCTGGTCAAGCAATCTGGGATGGTAAAAAACAATGTTTACCTTTTGGTGGATATTGGCACATGCTTCACTACAGAACTGATCTATTTGAAGCTGAAGGTTTAGAACCACCAAAAACATTTGATGATGTTTTAGCTGCAGCTAAACTATTTAAAGACAATCCAAAGTATCCTGAACTTGAAGGTGGATATGCAATGAATATGGCTCGTGGAAGTGCTGCCGGTCAGCAATTTTATGAGTGGATTTATTCTGCAGGTGGTAAACCATGGGAAAGTAACTACCCTGGTTCTCCTGATGCATATGCTGATCAAAGAGGATTATATAATTCTGCAGAATCTGTTGCATTTATAGAATGGATGCAAGAAATGATTAATTATATGCCTCCAGGTGTTGAGCAATATGCTTGGGATGAAAGAGCTAAAGCATTTACACAAGGTAAAGTTGCTATGATTAATAACTGGTCAGTTAGAACACCTCTATTTAATGATCCAGAAATTAGTAAAGTAATTGGCAAATTTGATGTTGCATTATTCCCACATGCAGAAGGTGCTTCTTCAGTACCTCCAGTAGGTGGTTGGATTGCTTGTGTTAACAAACACAGTAAAAACATCGATGCTGCTTGGGATTACCTAAAATGGTTTGCAAGTCCTGAAGTTCACAGAGAATGGGTGTTAACAGGAGCTCCTCCTAGCAGACATTCAGCTATGAATGATCCTCAGATTAATGCTGAGCAACCATGGACACCAGTTCTTTATGAGTCAAGCTTAAGAGCATGGCAAGAACTAAGACCAAGACACGCATTAACTTTTGAAGTAATAGAAACACTTGGAATTGAAGTTAATAAAGCATTAACAGGTGAAGCATCTGCTCAAGAAGCTATGGATGCTGCAAACAAAAAAATTGATAGACTCCTAAAATCTGAAGGATATATTGATTAATTATATTTGATACTTGGGCATTTATATAATGCCCAAGTAATTTTTAGAGGATCTTAAATGAACAGAGAAAAAATCGAAAAGACTCTTTTTATTTTACCAACTTGTTTATTCCTCTTAGCAATATCCATATTTCCCTTTATATATTCTGTTTATCTTAGTGCATTCCAAGCTAAGCTTACCAAAATGCACCGTAAATTTTTTATTGGATGGGAAAATTATCAAATATTATTATTTGAAGATGATGTATTTTTAACTGCAATTCAAAACACCTTTACCATTGCTTTTAGCTCAATAACTATTGAAATAATTCTTGGATTCATAATGGCTAAAATATTTTTTGAAATAAGACATCTTAAAATTTCTAATGCCATTAGAACAATTTCAATTTTACCAATTATGTTAACTCCTCTTTGTGTTGGTTTGGTTTTTTTATATATTTTAAACCCAACACTTGGTATTTTTAGTTATATTGTTGAAACGTTTTTTGGATTAGAACCAATTGCTTACTTAGGGCAGCCGATACCAGCAAAAATTTCAATTATTTGTATCAATTCATGGCAATGGACACCTTTTATGATGATTCTTTTACTTGCGGGCTTAATGACTGTTCCAAATGAACAATATGAAGCTGCCAAAATAGATGGTGCAAACTGGTATCATGTTATGACAAAAATTGAAATACCTTCTATTTTAGGTTTTATGCTCTTAGGAATAGTTTTAAGGCTAATTGAATGTATTCGTTTATTTGATATAATTTATGTTACAACTAGAGGTGGTCCTGGAATTGCAACTGAAGTTATGGCTTACTTTACGTACAGAACAGAGTTTAGAAGTTTTCAAATTGGCACAGGTTCTGCATCAGCTGTTATTATTCTAATTATAAGTATTATAGTTACAACTATTGCGGTTACACTTTTAAGAAGAGTGGAGAGAGATGCGGACTTCAGTTAGAAAAAATATAATTTTATTAGCATTTGCTATTTTCTTTATGCTAATTTTCATACTACCGAATTTATGGATGTTATTTGGATCATTTAAAGATCAAAATGCGATGTTTTCCTTACCACCGGTTTGGATACCAGATTTTACTTATATTAAGAATTTTACTATTATGCTTTCGCAGAGCTATATGTATTTATTAAACTCTTTAATAGTTACTATTGGCTCAACAATCGTTACATTAATATTTTCTCTACCTACGGCATTTGGTTTGACTTTTTTTATATTCAGAGGGCAGAATTTTTTAGCTGACTGGATATTAAGTACTCGTATGTTACCTCCTGTTGCTGCAGCCGTTCCTTTGTTTATACTATTTAAGTACTTAAACTTATTAGACTCGTTATTTGCTTTAATTATAGTCTATACAGCTTTTAATATTCCTTTTGCAGTATGGGTATCTGCTTCTTTTTTTAGAAGAATCCCAAAAGACTTAATAGAAGCATCGAGAATAGAAGGAGCGTCGTGGTTTGATATATTTCTGAAAATAGCTGTTCCTTTATCTAAAGGTGGTATTGCTACTGTTGCAATATTTGTATTTATTTTTAGCTGGAATGAATTATTAATAGCATTATTTTTTACAGTATCTGAGGCAAGAACTTTTCCAATATTTATTTCGGCACAAGTAAGCCAGGCACAAATTATTTGGGGTAATGTCGCTGCTGCTACTGTTATTCAAAGTATTCCTCCTATATTATTAACAATATTCTTGCAAAAAAATATAGTTTCAGGATTAACTCTAGGGGCTGTAAAAAACTAAATGTACTGCATAAATCAATTTATCAGCTAATTCCAGATGATAAAAATGTTAAAATTATTTTAAGAATTAAATGATCATAGATAAATTTAAAATTTCTAAAAAGACTGCAATTGTAACTGGCGCTATGGGTGGAAATGGATTTGCAATTGCTAATGCCTTAGCGGAAGCTGGCGCACAACTAATCCTCACGGATATTAAAGAAAATAAAAGCATGTTTGATGAGTTAAAATCAAAAAATTATAGTTTTTCATTTATTGAGGGAGATATAAGTAAATCTGATTTTCCAAAAGAATTGATTAATTTTACTTTAGAAAAACACAATTCTATAGACATACTTGTTAACTGTGCAGGAATTGCTGAAAACTTAACTATGGAAGATTATGATGATCAATCGTTAAAAAAAATGATGGATATAAATTTCACCTCTGTTTTTCGTATATGTCGTCAAAGTATTGGACAAATGAAAAAACAAGGCGATGGTGTAATATTAAATATTGGCTCTATGTCAGGTATTGTATCAAATTTTCCACAACCACAAGTAGCCTATAATGCTTCTAAAGCTGCAGTTCATATGCTGACAAAAAGTTTAGCTAGTGACTATGCTGAACATAATATCAGAGTGAATGCTATAGCTCCTGGTTATATTAAAACTGACATGTGTGACTTACCTGAAGAAAATAAGTACTGGTATGAAGTATGGAATCAAATGACTCCAATGGGCAGAATGGGCAATCCAGAAGAAGTAGCGGCGGCTGCACTATTTTTATGCTCACCTGCATCTAGTTATGTTAGTGGGGAAGTTTTAGTTGTTGATGGTGGATATACAACTAGGTGAAGACTTTTGATTTTATAATTGTTGGTGGAGGAACATCCGGTACTGTCACAGCAGAGAAATTAATTAAAAAAGGTCATACAGTTTTAATTATTGAAGAAGGAAAAAAAAATAATAATCCTTTCTTGTCAATGCCAGCTGGTTGGATACCTATGTTGGATGGTAGTCCTTATTTAAAATTTTATAAATCAATACCACAACCCCAGCTAGGCAATAGACAACATGATATTGCACAAGCAAAAGTTTTTGGCGGAGGATCAAGTGTAAACGGGATGGTTTATATGCGAGGTAAACCATCAGACTATGAAAAATGGGTTCAAGAAACAGGTGACGAAAGATGGTGCTGGGACTCAATTATAAAAAATTATATTAAATTAGAAAATAATCAAAGATTAGGTAATCCATCTCACGGTACAAATGGGGCTATAAAAGTTTCAGATCCTGGTTATGTTGCAAAGGGATCAGACTTATATATTAAATCAATGCAAGCTTTAGGATTGCCGTACAATCGTGACTTTAATGATGGTGATCAATATGGTGTTGGTCTAATGCAATACACAATAGGTGATGGTAAAAGATGTGATACTATTTCTGCGTTAATTAATCCAATTCTTAATAATAAAAATCTTAAAATAAAGCTTAATACTCTTGTTTCTAAAGTAATTATTGAAAATCAAAAAGCAATTGGTGTAGAAACTATATCTAAGGGTAAAAGTGAAAATTTTTTTGGGAAAGAAATTATTTTGACTGCAGGGGCTCTTATAACACCAAAGATATTAATGCACTCAGGTATTGGTGATGAAGTTCAATTAAAAAAATTTGATATAAAAGTGAATGAAAATCTTCCAGGTGTAGGAAAAAATCTTCAAGATCATCATGAAGTACCATTTATTGCACGAGCTAAACCAGGTTATGGATATTTTAAACAAAACAAAGGTTTAAGAATGATAAGAAATGGTCTTCAATATTTGATTTTCAGATCAGGTCCAGTTACATCTAATGGTGTAGATTGTTGTTCATTTCTCAATCCAGAAAATTTACATGACAATAAAAATCCAAAAATTAAACTATATTGTGTACAAATTATGTATACCGATAGAGATACTAGAGACATAAAGCCTGATCACGGAGTCACACTAACCTCTTGTATAATGAATCCTAAGTCTAGAGGAGAAGTTACAATTAATTCATCTAATCCAGTTGATCTGCCAAATATTAATCCAAACTTTCTCAGCCATAAAGATGATATTAATAGTTTACTAGATAGTGTTAAATTATCTAGAAAAGTAATAAACACGAAACCACTTTCAGATATTGTTATTGAAGAAGTTCTTCCAGGAAAGAATATTACAGATGATAATTCACTAATTGAATATTGTAAAAAAATGATAAAAACAAATTGGCATCCAGTTGGAACATGCAAAATGGGAAGGGAAAGTGATAGAATGTCAGTTCTAAATTCAAACTTACAAGTAATAGGTATAGATAATTTAAGAGTTTTTGATGTTTCTATGATGCCTAACATAGTTGCAGCGAATACAAATGCACCAGCTATGGCTATAGCAGATAAAGCTACAGATATTATGTTAGAAGACTAGAGGCTATTTTCTTATTTGAAGAATATAACTCTTTCCAGATCTTATATCTTCTTAATAGAATATTTATTTTGTCGATATTTGGATCAAAATCTTTGCTTATCTCAATTTCCTTGATGATTAAGTTTTTATCAATATTTTTATCTACATACATAGCTAATCTTGCTACACCAAGAGCTGCACCAAATTCACTTTGATTGCATACACTGAGCTTTTTCTTTAACAAAGATGATAATAATTTAATCCAAAATTCACTCTTAGAACCTCCTCCCACCATAAATATCTTTTCAAAATTATTATTAACTTTAGAAATAGAATTTATACCATCAAGAATACCAAAACTTATACCTTCAATAACAGCATACTGCATATTTGTTGCATCCGTTGTCGTTTTTAAAGAGTGAAAAGATCCTCTTATATGCGGATCATTATGTGGAGTTCTTTCACCAGATAGATAAGGTAAAAAAAATGATGAATTTTCTAATAGATTATTATCTAAAAAAAAATTTTCAACATTTTGTAGTGTATCTTTAATTGAAGAATTAGTTATTGAACAGATCCAATCTAAACAATTACTAGCACTTAACATTACAGACATCAAATGCCACTTATTTGGCAAACAATGACAAAATGAATGAACAGCATCACCAGTATTACTTAAAAAATTTTGTGTTGGAGTAAAAAATACACCAGAGGTTCCTAATGAAATAAAAGATTGATTCTGTTCTATTATTCCCATTCCTGCAGCAGCAGCTGCATTATCACCTGCTCCACCAACAACTATAACATTATTATTAAATTGAAATTTATCTTTTAATTCTTTTTTTAAAGTACCTGCTTCTTGATTACCTTCAACAAGTTGTGGCATATTTTTTTCTTCCAAAGATGAACAGGATAGTAATTCACTAGACCATTTTCTATTTTTTATATCTAACCATAAAGTTCCTGAAGCATCTGACATTTCTGAAAAATATTCACCTGTAAGATAGAAGCGTAAATAATCTTTTGGAAGAAGAACTTTAGAAATTTTATTAAAATTTTCTAATTCATTATTTTTGATCCAATTAACTTTTGGAGCTGTAAACCCTGGCATAGTTATATTGCCAGAAATTGATCGAACATCAATTTTTTGATTTTCAAACTCATAGCATTCTTTATGTGATCGAGTATCATTCCACAAAATACAAGGTCTAATAACATTACCATTACTATCAATTAATGTTGATCCATGCATGTGACCTGAAATACCCATCGAAATTGTTTCAGAAAATTCTTTTGGTTTTTTTGCTTTGATTGCTTCTAAACATTCTATAGTAGCATCAATCCACTCTTGAGGATTTTGTTCGTTATATCCATCTTTTGGACTTTGAACAGTTAAGCTAGAATTGGATGTGGCTAATATATTTTGTTTATGATCAATTAAAATCATTTTGACAGAAGAAGTTCCTAAATCGATTCCAATAAACATTTGATTATTTTATTAAAAAAAAATTTTTATTACAATTAATTTCTTTAAGCTGATTTTGATCGTATGTTTAGAACATAAATTCCTGATAGAGTTATTATAATTGCTCCAATAACAGTTGGGAGATCTGGTAAATCATTATAAAAAATATATCCTAAAATAATAGCCCACAAAATAAGACTATAATGAAATGGCTGAACAACACTTGCTTTGGCAAAACTAAGAGCAATAATTTGGAAATAAATACCTAAAGAGAAAAAAATACCTACACCTAAAAATAATAAATATGAAAAAGATTGCATAGGTTGCCAATAAAATGGAACCAGAAATGACATTAATATTATTCCAACAACAGATGTATAAAAAAGTGATGTTTCAGAAGAATCATACTCTGATACTTTACGTGTAACAATTTGATACAAGCTTAAAAAAAATGCAGCTGCCAATGGGATCATTGATTTTGGATCAAAAATGGACAGCCCTGGCCTCATTATTATTAGCACTCCTATAAAACCTATAAAAATTGCAATCCATGTTTTTAAGTTTACCTTTTCTCTTAGTATTATTGCAGATAAGGCTACAACTATTACAGGTGTTAGTGAAGCAATACTGTGTGCATCAGCTAATGACAAATATCTAAATGATAAAACAAAACAACCTGATTCAATAATTGATAAAATACTCCTGGTAATTTGAAGTCTTAGATTATTGGTTTTGTAAAAGTTTAGATTATTTTTTCTATATGACTCAGTAATTGATAAAAAAAGTGTAAAAAAATATTTTAAAAATAATATTTGAAAAATAGAATGATAAATAACAACAGTTTTTTGTATTGTATCTAATAAACTAAAAGAAAAATATGCAAGAATTGCAAAAATTATACCTGTTGCTGTTAATGAGAGTTTCAAGTTTCTTTTAATTTTTTGAATATATTATTGTAAAAGTCTTGTTTTAAAATTCTTTCACCATCTATAATTTGCATCATTAAGACTGCAGATATTCTGTTTACAGGATCTACCATAAAGTAAGTTGAGGCATAACCCGACCATCCAAACTCACCTATTACACCATATGGATTGTATTTTGTTTTGTTCATTAAAACTCTAAATCCTAATCCCCAACCATATCCCTCAAGATCATTAATATATTTTTTGTCTTTGATAGTGTTTATTGAAGTTATTTCTAAAGGCAATAAACTGGAATTTAAGCTATTAAATCTCATTTGATCTAATGTTTCACTCTTTATCAATTCTTTACCATTCATATTTTTTCCATCAAATAACATATTTGAAAATTGTAGATAATCTTCAGCAGTAGAAAATAAACCATGACCACCTCTGACGTAAGTTTTATTGTTGGCTGGATACCAATAATTAATCAATTTTCTTGCTTCTGGATTTAAATTCTTAAGAGATTGGGTATCTTTAGAAAACTCAAATGTATTTGCTAAATTTATATTGTCTTCTTTATTAATGTAAAAATTTGTATCTTTCATTTTAAGTAAGGAAAAGATATTTTCACTTAAAGTATTTATAAGACTCTCTTTTGTTATTATTTCTATAATTCTAGCTAAAATATCAATCGAGACAGAATAGTGCCATTCAGTACCAGGTTCAAATAATAAAGGTAATTGTAAAATATTATCAACTTCTTCTTCTAGGGAAGTTTCACCTGAATGAAATATTTTTCTTCTTTCATACTCTTCTGCAATAATATTGTTGCTTATATTATATGTAAAGCCTGCAGTGTGAAGTAGAAGATGTCTTATTGTTGGAATATTATTTGATAAGTATGTATCATTTAGATTTTTTGAATTTTTATTTAAAATTTTTATTTTTTTTATTCCAGGTAAGTACTTATCTATTGGATCATCAAGAGATAAAAATTTCTTTTCAACAAGCTGCATAGCTGCAAGCGAAATAATAGGTTTTGTCATTGACCATATACGGTAATATAAATTTTTTGGGAGTTTTATTTTTTTTTCTAAATCCTTAAAACCAATAGCTTCATGATATATTTTGCCATTAAAATTAATTATATATTCAGCACCATTACAAATTCCATTCTCAATGTGCTTATTAAAACTTTCTTTAATTTCATTCATTGTATCAAAGAATTAGATTAAACTTTTTATTTTTTCAACTAAAGTAGAGTTAATGTCTCTTGGATCTTTATTATTTCTATTATTATGTCTTCTTTGTCCAGGTAAACGCACACCTTCTAGAGATGTCATTTGTTCAAAAAATTTTTCTGCATGTTCATTCCAGTTCTTTCCTGCTATTAATTCAGGAGATAATGCCATTATAAATTCACCACCTCTTGCTGGTCCACCGTCGTTATTATCTTCTTCTTTTGCTTCAAAACTAAATAAATCGCCAACAAGACCTGCGGCTAGTAGTTCTATCATCATTGCTATTGCTGATCCCTTATAATCTCCAAATGTTAAAAGAACTCCACCGTTCGCTATTTGCCCAGGATCATCTGTTTTTTCTCCATCTTTATTTAAACCTGTACCATATGGCACCTTATGACCATCACGTGCAGCAACTTGAACTTCTCCCATTGCCATTGTTGAAGTAGCCATATCATATACAACTGGGGTGTTATTTTTTCTAGGCCATGCAAATGAAATTGGATTTGTTCCAAATAATGGTTTTTTTGCACCAGCTGGTGCAACACTTGGTTTATAAGCTGTACATGCGATACCTATTAAATTATTTTCTGCTAATGCTTCCGTCTCATGCCATAATGCTGCAAAATGATGAGTGTTAGTGATTGTTAAAACACCAACTCCATGTTTATTTGTGGTTTTAATCAAATCAGGTAAACCAACTTTTATTGCTACAGGAGCAAAACCATAATCGCCCTCAACCCGTATTGCATTTTGTGTAAGAAACGTATTTGATGGTCTTGAAACTCCATTTACTTTTTTACTTTGAAGAGAAGCTATATATCCAGGTATCCTGAACAAACCATGAGATACACTTCCATCTCTTTCAGCATGAGTCACAGTATTAGCAACAGACTCAGCATTAAAATCATCACATCCATGTTTTTTAAGTGCATTAAAGGCTAATTCATATATTTTATTTAATTCTAAAGATGTGGTATTCATTTACTTTTTATAATTTATAATTAATATTTAATATATGGATAGAGGATTATTAGATAATTTGAAAGATGTTTTACAGGATAGAATATCTTTTTCAGAGAGTGTTAGAAATAATTATGCGAAAGGTGAAGATGCCTATGATCCTATTTTACCTAAAGCAGTTTTATTTCCTAAAAATAATGATGAACTTTCAAGAATATTAAAAATTTGTAACGAATTTAAAGTACCTGTAACTGCTTATGGTACTGGCACATCTTTGGAAGGACATGTTGTTGGTAATGATGAGGGTTTTACAATATCCTTAGAAAATTTTAATAAAATTATATCTATCAATGAGCAAGATTTTGATTGTCGCGTTCAAGCAAATGTATCACGTGAGCAATTAAATGAAACACTAAAAGATAAAGGTGTTTTTTTTCCAATTGATCCAGGGGCTAATGCTGCTTTGGGAGGTATGGCAGCTTGTTCAGCCTCAGGAACAATGGCTGTTAGATATGGCACAATGAAAACAGCTGTTCTTGGTCTTACTGTCGTTTTAGCAAATGGAGATATAATTAAAACAGGAACCAGAGCTAAAAAAACTTCCGCAGGCTATAATTTAACAAATTTATTTGTAGGTTCAGAAGGAACGCTTGGAATAATTACAGAAGTACATTTAAGATTATCTCCTATTCCAGAAAGTATTATGAGTGCAGTATGTCAATTTCCTGATCTTGACTCAGCTGTAATAACAGCACAAGAGATTATTCAGTATGGTATACCAATAGCAAGAGTTGAATTATTAAATCAAGATCAAATGGATATTAGTATAAAGTATTCAAATCTTGAAAATCTAGAAATTTTACCAACTCTATTTTATGAATTCCATGGAAGTGAAAATTCTAATAATGAATCAATAGAAATTGTTAAAGAAATATCAAAAAATAATAATGGTAGTGAATTTAAATGGGCAGCGAATACTGAAGAAAGAAATAAAATATGGAAAGCAAGACACAATGTTTATTATTCAGTTAAGGCACAAGGTGATAATGTTAGAGTATACGCTACGGATGTGTGTGTGCCGATTTCTAATATTGTTGAATGTATTAAATTTGCAGAAAGTGAGCTTCAAGGCACTGGGCTTAAAGCACCAATGGTTGGACATGTTGGAGATGGTAATTTTCATGTTACTATTGTTTATGATCCAAATAAAGAAAACGAATACAATTATATAAGAGATTTTAGTAACAGGTTAATAGATAAAGCCCTAGAGCTCGAAGGTACGATTACTGGAGAACATGGAATTGGTCTTCAAAAAAAAGAGTATTTACTTAAAGAACACTCTGATAATATACCTCTTATGAAATTAATTAAAAAAAGTTTTGATCCAAATAATATTTTAAATCCAGGTAAAATTTTTGATATTTAAATTATTCAAATAATACTAGTAGATCTTTATCTATTATAGTCATTCCAAAACCAGGTTCATCACTTGGTTTTATTCTACCATTTTCAGGTAATTGTTCTCCATCAAAATAAGGAAACATCTTCACAACACTTTTACCATCAGGGCTACCAGCTACGTATTCACAAAAAGGAGAATGAGGTTGAGAAAAAATAAAATGTGAAGAATATGGTCCACTTCCATGAGGAACTACAGGTAAATCATAAGCTGAAGCCATAGCTGAAATTTTTAATAATTCTGTCATACCCCCTACCCACATTACATCTGGCTGCAATATATCAATTGATTTACTTTCAATTAATTGTCTAAAACCGTAACGCGTATATTCATGCTCTCCAGTTGTCCATTTTTTATCAGGGTGAGCTAGTTTTATTGTTTTATATCCATCAATATCATCAGGATGAAGAACCTCTTCCCACCAATTTATATTTAAATTTTCACATTTTTTTGCAAGTTGAATTGCATATTGTACTGTTAAAGACATGTAACAATCTACCATTAGAGGAAATTCATTTGGTACAGAGTCTCTATGTTTTTTTAAGAATTCATAGTTTTTTTCTAATCCCTCATGACCATCTGAAGGTCCAAATGGAAGAGGTACTTTAGCACCCCAGAAACCCATTTCTCTTACAGACGTTGGTTCTGGTCCAGTACAGTAAAAGTGAATTTCATCTCTCACTTTACCGCCAATCATTTCCCAAATTGGTTCATCTCTTAAAATGCCTAATGAGTCCCACAATGCAAGATCTACAACACTGATCGCACAGATGGTGATACCTTTTCTGCCATAAAACATACTAGCCTTAAACATTTGATCCCATATCAAGTTTAAATTTTTTGGACTTTGTCCAATTAAGAAGCGTTTAAAATGATTTTGTATTAACCAACAAGCTGGTTCACCACCTAATCCAGTTGCAACACCAATTACACCATTCGATAGCTCAATTTCAACAACAACCGATCCTAAAACTCCAATTCCCCAACTAGTTCTTGATTTTTTGTATTCTGGATACATGGACATGGGATTTGAAATATATGTATCTGTAATCCAATGTCCCTTTTCTTGAAGATGATAATCACCACCACCTTTTTTTGACGTAGAATAAGTTCTTACCTCTTTAATAGTAACTTTTTCAGACATTAATTATGCATCTTCAAGTTTGAGACTCTTCATTGATCTGTAGGCAGCATCAAGGGTTCTTACCATTTTCAAGTTAATAGTGATATCACCATGATTTTTGTATTCTTTACCTAAACAAATATCTACTAATGTATTGATTGGATATTGAGTTGTATATGAGTGAGTACCAGATCCAGGTTTAGCTTCTTCGTTAATTTCTTTACCATCGTTGGTTCTAACTAATAAGCGTTCTCTATTTATTTCAAAGTCTAGAAATAAAGCTCCTTTATCACCGTGGACTCTTATATTATAACCTCCTCCATAGCCTTTTGGAACATAAGCACATCCTGAAAATGCACCAGTTGCACCTTCTTCAAATTGAATAGAAATGGCATCTGTATAATCAACACCAGTTGGAGAAGGGACAGAAAGACAAAATACTTTTTGAGGATTTAACTTCGTAACTTTGTAAACTCCAGCAAACATATGAGATAATTGGCCCCAACCATAACCACCTGCTTTTGATGGATCAGACCACGTTGAAGCTTTAGGTTGAAAAGTGTGTTCGTCAGACTCACTAAGTGGAATACCTTGAAACAAATCTACTAGTGAAGAAGAAAAGGAGGTATCTACATGCATTATATTTCCAATTATACCACTTGCGATATGATCCTCTGCTTTGGACATAAGTGGATTCCAATTAAATCCATAAGGAGTAAATAATTCTACTTTTTTTTCTTTTAATATTGCTTCAACTTCAAGGGCATCTTTCGTATTAGTCGTCATAGGCTTTTCGACCAAAACATGACATCCTTTTGCAAGTGCAGCTTTAATATTTTCAAAATGTGCAAAATGTGGGCTTGCTATAACTACTCCATCCAATTGCTCCATATCTAACATTTCTTTATAATCTGTTGAAGCATGCTTAAATCCAAATTTTTCTTTAACAAAGTTTAGTTCATCTTCTTCCAACTTACATACACTTGTTAGTTCTACATCATCTCTTTCTTTGAGATGTGGAATATGAAATTCAGTTGCCCACCAACCAGCACCTATTACACCAATTTTTGCTTTTTTCATTTTATCTCCTTCTCAAAAAATTAATCTAAATGCATCATTAATGGTAAAAGAAATGGGAAACCAATGTTTTCATCAACATCAATCTTCATTATTGGAGCCATGTATTCTCCCCATTTTGTATTAATTTCACTTTCAGTAATATGTTTAATTGATTTTTGTAAATCATCAGTTTCAAAATATCCAAACAAAGTCAGACCATGTCTAAATATATTATAGTTGCGAATGCCTGCATCACTTAACATATCTTTCATTTCTGGCCATAATTCATCATGACGCTTTTTGTATTCTTCTTCGTATCCTGGTCTTACTTCTAGTACCCATGCATAATTAGACATATTATTCTCCTTTCCATTGATTAAATAAGTCTCTCATTTTAATTGTTTCTGATAAAACATCATCATAAACCGTCATCATGTAATTTTGATGCACATATTCAATAGATAAATATTTATCATAGCCAACCTCTTTTAATTTTCCAAACATTGCTGGAAAATTTAATGTTCCTTCTTCTAGTTTTGTCTGCAAATAGCCACTTTTTGCTTGTCTTAAGTGAACATGACCGGCGTGTTCAGCTAATACATCAACTGCGTCCTGAGTATAACCTAGGCAAGCAAAATGGGCATAATCCAATGCAAGCTTTATTCCTGGAACTTTTGATAAAAGCTCTAGTACTATATCAGGACTTTCCAGATATGAATGAACATGAGGTTCAATCAATAATTGGATATTTTTTTTAGAAGTAATTTCATTTAAGGCATTTAAAGAATTAATTGAATTCTTAAAAGCATCTTTTCTAGATTGACCAGAATTAGTGACACCAGGTAATACAAAAATGCTTGGTATATTAGCCTCAACACAAAAATTAGTTACAACAGATAAATCTCTTTTGTTATCTTCCAAATTATTAATATCAGCTAAATTTCTATCTTCTAATGAATTACCAAATAGATGATATAAATTAGCATATTCAATATTATATTTATTTATTTCAGTTATAATTTTTCTATAATCTTCCAGAAGAGTGTTTTTATCTAAGGCGGAACGATAAAAATAACCGACATCGATTGCATTTATATTTAATAAATTAGATAAACCAGTCGACTCACTTAAATTACACTGAGGAAAAGACCATGATGTTACAGATAATTTCATTTTATGCTCTCATTCTCCATTGGTCTAAGCCAACAGCTAAAATTAATACAGTTCCTTTTGCAACCTCTTGCCACGAAGAAGAAACATTCATTAAAGTTAATCCATTATTAATAGTACCAAGTATTAAGACAGCAAATAATGTTCCCCATACACTTCCAATTCCTCCATATAAACTTGTACCACCTAAAATAATTGCAGCTATTATTGTTAAAAGATGCGAGCCTGCTGCATTAGGTGCTGCAGCTCCCAACATTGCAGTTAATAAGACACCGGCTATTGCTCCACTTAAACCTGATAGAACATATAAATAGAATTGAACTTTAACTACTGGCACACCTAAAAGTAAACTGGCATCAGGATTATTACCAGAAGCATAAAGAAAACGTCCGAACTTAGTTTTTGACATTAATAACCATAATAAAAACATTACTACAATCATTATGATTAGTGGTATTGGCACATTAAATATTCTCCCTACGCCAATATAATTAAATTCTGGAAGCATCATCGATTTTGTCAATCCACCGGTTAAAACTAGAGAAAAACCTGTAATAATCGACATAGTTCCTAGTGTTGCAATTAATGGATTAAATTTTAATACCGTTGCTAAGAAACCATTAAAGGCACCAATAAAAGCTCCTACAAATAATGATAAAGCAACTGCTAACCAAATATTATCTATCCATCCGAAAAATATTGTTATCAATACACCAGTTAATCCAGCAACTGCAGCCACTGATAAATCTAGACCACCAGCGATGATTAATGGAGTGCCTGCTGCAGCCATTAATCCTATATAAGACATATTTATCCCAATATTCATTGCATTGTTAAAAGAAAAAAACCAAGGTGACATTAATGATAATGCAATAACGATAACGATATAAAAAACAGATAGAACAGCAACACCTGACCATGACTGCTTCATTAATGAATTAAAATTTGATAAATTACTCATATTTTTCCTTTAGTTTAAATTAGTATTTATATTTTCTCCAGCTGCTGCCATCAATTGTTCAACTTGAACTGATTGATCATATATTGATTTTACAGTTCCCCTATTAAGAACCATAAATCTATCTGCTAAACCATGAATTTCTTCAACATCTGAAGAAAAAATAATTATTGTTAATCCTTGATCGCATAAATATCTTAGTTTTTGGTAGATTTCTTTTCTCGCACCTAGATCTACACCTCTTGTTGGTTCCTCAATTATTAAAACTGAAACCTCATCAACTAACCATCTAGCTATACATGCTTTTTGTTGATTACCACCAGACAAAAAACGAAACAATTGTTCACTACTTAAACATTTGATATCAAAGTCAGCAATCCATTTGTTGGTAAATTCTTTTTCTTTCTTTGTATCAATAAAGGTTCTTGGAATAAAATTATTTAAAAATGGTATAGTCATATTATTTCTAAGACTTAATTCTGATAAAATACCTTCTGTTTTTCTTTCTGCTGGAATGAAACCAATACCATTTTTCTTTGCATCTTGAGGAGAAACAGGGGTGTAATCTTTACCAAAAAGAGAAATTTTTCCCTTTTCTGTTTTTCCAGAAATACCATATATTTTTCTTCCTAAATCTTCTAAACCTGATCCAAGTAGACCAAATACCCCTAGGATCTCACCTTTATAAACCTCAAAATTCAGATCATATAAATTTTTTGAAAATGTAACATTATCAAATTTAAGTGCTAAATCTGAATTTTCTTTTTTACTTTTATGTGGATATAAATTTTCAACTGCGTTTCCCAGCATTGCTGATAGAACTTCGTCATGGTTTGAAGAGGTCGTTTTAAATTCACCTGCATTTTTTCCATCTCTCAATACAACAATTCTCTGACAAACATCAAAAACTTCATCGAGATAATGTGATATATAAATTATACCTACTCCAGCTTTTCTTGTTTTCTCTAGAGCTTCAAATAATGTTTTTGATTCTTTACTGGTTAAAGCTGCTGTTGGTTCGTCCATTATAAGTATCTTAGCTTTACCAACCATAGCTCTTGCAATTTCTACAATTCTTTGTTCTGGTAATGTTAATTCTTTAATTTGTTTTTGTACGTTTATATCTAGACCTAAATCCAATAATTTTTCACGTGCTATTTCATTCATTAATTTTTGATCCGTAAATTCTATTCCAGCTATTTTTTTTGTTGGTAAGTTACCTAGCATTAAATTTTCTGCTACTGTCATTTCAGAATGAATTGATAGTTCTTGAGGCAACAAACCTACACCTGATTTAATTGAGTCTGATGAATTTTTAATAAAAACTTCATTATTTGAAATGAAAATATTACCTTTATCTTTTGAATATATTCCTGATAAAATCTTAATTAAAGTTGATTTGCCAGCACCATTTGAACCTAATAAACCAAGACATTCACCTTCGTTTAAATCAATTTCTACTTCATCAAGTACAGCAACTCCGGAGAATGTTTTTCTAATCCCCTTCATCGATAAAAGCGCTTTATTCATATATATATTTATGAGGCCTCATATTTTAATACAAGGCCTCAATAATAATAATTTTAATCAGATGGTATTAGATTAAGAACATCTGCCATTGCTGGATCTGCTCTAACCTCAGCTAAGTGAGCTGAAAAAGCTTCTTGAGGAAAAGTCCACGAAGCAGCTACATCATCATCTCTACAAGTTCTATCAGGATAGTATTCACAAATATTAGATGGTGAAACCATTACGTGATTCATTAGGACAACATCATCAACAGGCTTGTTAGCAAGGTTTGATAGTGCCATTGGAATTAAATAGTTTCCATATCTTTCTGGAAAATATCCAACAGACGCAATGAACTCAGGTTCATTCATCATTGTATCCAATTCATCTGCACCCATTCCAACAACTATTGCATCATCACTTCTGTTAGCACCTTGCACAGCACGTAGTGCACCAGTAGATGTTTGATCATTGATAGCAGTAATTAAAATTGGTGCTCCTTCAGGAATTCTTCCAATTACGTTGTTCATTTCTTGGAAACTTAATTCTAAAGTTTGTTTAGCATCATATACAATTACTCTATCATCAGTAATATCAGGCAAGACTGCTCTAGCACCTGCTTCTTGACCACCGGATCTCATTGCAACTACTGCGCCAGATTGTGGAAGAGCTCCTATTACTAAGTAAGCATCTTTTCCTACATCAGGACCCCACTTTGTAATGGCAGCTGTAGCTAAGTGAACACCACCTATGTAACCAGATTTTGGATTATTTGCTCCAAAAAAACCAGCACCTGGCATTGGAATATCAATTGCTGTTACGCCAATTCCATTCATGTTCATTTTGTTCATTATCATTTCACCAAATGCAGCATCTGTTTGAAACTCAATTACGTAATCAACATTTCTTGTAATATAACTCTCTGCATTTGCCATTGCGGTTGCCCCGTCTAATAAGTTATCAGTAACAAGAATTTCAATACCCGCAGCTTCGGCGTTTGCTAATATACCCTCTTCAACAAGCGCACAAAAAGCAATATCTCTTTGAAGATTTGCGAAACCAAAAACATAGTTTTTACCATTTTTTGGTGGATTTACTTTCATAGCTTCTTCCACCATTGCTTTTAATTCAGCTTCACTTAACATACTTGCATCATGATTGTTTGCATCAAAATGACCACCAGCTGAAGCAAATGTTGCTGTTAAAGTGAAAACTACAGCAATAATTATACTTTTTAAAAATTTAATTAAATTCATCAAATACCCCCCATAGTTGATAAAATTGGTTTATGTTATTATTAACATGAAAATATTACAAGGAAATATAAGAAAAAAATTTTATGTAAGTATATGAATAATTATTGGTGTGTTGGCTTCCATTTATCTAGAGCTTCAAGAAACTTGTCTTTTTCCTCCTTACCCATAGATATATTTGTTTTAGAATAGGGGAAATTTCCAGCTACAACCTCATTCTTAAACTGACTAAGGGCATCAATTCTTTCTTTATTTATCTGTTTTCTGAGTCTCTTAATATCACCAAATGCATGTGCATGCTTGGGTGGTTTGTCTTCTTCACTTAAATCTCCACATACATCAGCAACAAATGACATTATTACATCTCCTGCCATTCCGGCTCCTAAGGAAAAGGTAACAACTGATGTTTTATAATTAATTGCTTCTAAAACTTCCTCTGCTATACATTCAGCCTCTACGGCAAATACACCTACATCTTCCATTCTTTTTAAAGTGTTAAATATTTGTATTGCTTCATCAGCACTTCTTCCCCAACCTCTTAAACCTCCACAGTAATGACTGAATGTTGGGATAAGTCCGATGTGACTATGAACAGGTATACCTTCTTTAGCCATTTTCTCCATTACATCAAATGAACGTAAAGTATAGTACATATCAGCACCTTTCATCATAGAATTAAATGCATCTGCTATTATTTCATCATTAGATCCAAACTGTGCCCATTTTGATCCAACTCCAGTGAAATGTGATGGGGTAATAGATCTAACCATCTCAATATCACGTGGACCAATAACGAACAGATCGATCCCAGCTTCAACACAAGCTTTGATTTCCTCTTCATTAGCAGGATTAGACATTGTTAATTTTTTTGGGGATGTTTTTAATTCTTTAAGATCAGAAACTGTATAATTTCTTTTAGCGGGATTACGACTGAAATCATATATACGTTTCATAGTTATTTTCTATTTTTTATTTTATTTATCTTATCTGCATCAAAAATAATAACAAGTGATTTTTTTTTGAATTATTAATATTTTATTTAGTATGTAGCTCTACCACCACTTAGATCAAAAACAGCAGATGTAGTATAAGAATTTTCTTCTGAAACCAACCAAGCAACCATAGATGCTAACTCCTCTACTTTAAGAAATCTATTTCTAGGAATTTTAGATAACATATAATCAATGTGCTCTTGACTAATTTGGTCAAAGATTCTAGTTTTTGCTGCAGCTGGAGTTATACAATTTACTGCTATATTTTTATCAGCTAATTCTTTACCTAAAGATTTTGTTATAGCAATTACACCAGCTTTAGCTGCACTATATGGCATTGCATTTGGATTGCCTTCTTTCCCTGCAATTGATGCAACATTTACTATTCTGCCATAATTGTTTTTTATCATTTGAGGCACAACATATTTACAACAGTAAAAAACTCCCGTTAAATCAATATCAATAACTTTTTGCCAATCATCATTTGGATATTCCCAAGTTTTATGATTGGGTCCAGCTATTCCAGCATTGTTAACTAAGATATCAATTCTGTCACATTTTTTTGTTGTTTCATTTACAGCGGCCTCAACACTTTCTGCATTACTAACGTCAGTTTGAATTTTATGAACATTACTTATAGTTTGAAATTCATCTAATAACTTTTTATCATTCTCCCATATAACAACATTTGCACCAGAATTCAGAAATCTTTCAACTACCGCTAATCCAAAACCTTGAACTCCTCCTGTAACAATTGCAACTTTGTCTTTTAAGTCTATTTGATTCATAAATTATGATTATTAATACTTTTTAGAATTAATTTAAATAAATTAATCTAATTTATTCTCCAAACGATCTGCCCCTAACCTCTTTTTGATTTTCATAAATGGATCCTACTGAATGGGGTGGAGGGTATGGCATCTTGATCGGATTGTTTTCTACTCTAGCTTGCAAGCATGGTTCACCTCTTACTATATTGTTTGTGTATACTTGATAAATATTTTTCACAAAATCACCCTCTGAAGTAGTTGGTTTCAAACCTAAATCTAAAATACCTTTTAATGGCCATGAGTCTGCTGCTGTATAACCAACAAATAATACCCTTCTTGATTTATTTGAATTATTTTTTCTTGAACCATGCAAACTTCTAACATGATGCAAACTTATAGACCCAGCTTTAGCAAGAAATGGTTCAGCAGTTTCTAATTTATAATTTGATTTGGCAGGATCAACAGCTCCTATAAATACACCATCATGGTGATGATCATCTAAGGGGCCTTTATGTGAACCAGGAACTGCCATTAAAGGTCCATTTTCTTCTCCACAGTCATCTAGGAATATTCCAACTTCTACAATATCATCATTTGTATGTGGGTAAAATGCCCAGTCTTGATGCCATTCAATTGCTTCACCACCCTTTGCACTTTTAAAATTAAGTTTTGTGTGATCTCTTCTGATATTTTTTCCTACTAATTTTTCTACAATATCTAAAATGCATGAATCTGTAGTTATGTTTTCATATGTTTTATGAATTAAATGCGGATTTTTTAATCTTCTTAAATTTGGATTATCCGGCGAATGATCTGGAGATAAGTCATAAATTTCATCATTTTCTTTTACATCTCTTGAATTACTTACAAAATCATCAGTTACTTGTTGAAGCTCTTTTAGTTTATCTGCAGGAATAGCACCGTCTACTACTAAGTATCCTTTTTCATTATATGAATTTATTTGATCCTCTGAAAGCATGTAATAATTTTGTCATATTAATTACTTTTTGCAATAAAAAAGTTATTATTTTTGAGATTTAGAATAAATATAATTAGTTAGTATTATAGCTATAATTAACATAGCACCTAGAATTGTTAACTGTGACTCAATTTTTATTCTAGCAACATTTAGTCCTGCTCTTAAAATAACTACTATCCAAAATGCTACAAAAGTTCCAAAAATATTTCCTCTTCCGCCAAAGATATATGTACCACCTAACATAACCATTAATACTATTTCTAATTCTGCTCCTGTTGCCATATTAAATCTAGCAACTGCTAGTCTTGAAGTTGTTAAAACACCTGCAATACCACAAACCAATCCTGATAAAGTGAATAATAAAAGTTTTATACGATCAACTTTAATTCCAGAATATTTAGCAGTTTGAGGATTTGTACCAATTAAATAAAGTTGTTTACCATAGATTGTAGAGCTGAGAAAAAATCCTACTACAATTGCAAAAACTGTAAATATAATTACTGGTATCGGTACTATACCTACATAACGATAATCAATGCCAATAAACCAAGATGGATAACCTCCTAAAGAAAAATCGCTAGCTAATGATTGTGCAATACCTCTATAAAGAGTTAATGTTCCTATTGTTAAGATTATTGATGGTATTCTTAACTGAGTTACGAGAATACCATTAAATAAACCACACAGAGTTCCAGATAAAAGAGCTATTAATATGGACAATGGCATACCAATTCCTGCATTATATGCAGTGCCAAATATTACGGCTGTTAAAGCTATCATTGAGGCAATAGATAAATCTATTTCTCCAGAAATGATTATTAAAGTTAGTATTATTGCAATCAAACCATATTCAACATAAGGCGTAGCTGAGTCCATAATAAAAGCTAGATCAGCAAAAAAAGGTGATAACTGAATTGATGAAATAACTGAAATTATTAGTAAAATTACAGCAACCCACTCAGGTCTGACTATCCAATATCTTAATGTTGGATTTTCACTTAAATAAATAGAAAATCTTTTAAGCATTAATTCCACCACTCAGTTTTTTCATTCTATAAATTATCAATTGGTCAAGAGATAAAGCTACAACAATAATTAAACCATAAATTGCTTTTTGAAACTCTCCAGGGATATTCAATACAGGTAATGCTACGTTGATAATTCCTAGTAGAAGTATTCCTAAAAATGTTCCTAAAACACTGCCAGAGCCTCCAGTGATACTTGTGCCTCCAATAATTACACCTGCAATTACTATAAATTCAATTCCTACACCTGTAACACCTGGATTTACATATCCAAATCTTGAAGCATAAAATAAACCTGCAACACCTGCTAGCATTCCACAGACACCAAAACAAAATAATGTAACTTTAGTGACATTAATTCCTTTAAGGTGTGCTGCTACCGGATTACTACCTGTTGCATAAATTTCACGACCTATAACTGAATGACGCATTACTAGATGCGTAATAATTACAATTATTGCACTAAATATTAGAATTGCTGGTATTGAGAAAAAAAATGAAGTTTGAGAAAATGAAACCACATGTTCTGGAATATCGTTTCTGTCAATTTGCCTTCCACCACTAACAATAAAAACTAGACCTCTATACAAACTTAATGTTCCTAGAGTGACTATAATTGAATGAACGTTAAATCTGGTAACTATAAAACCATTTATTAATCCCATAATTAAACCAACAAAGGCTGTAATAATTATTGATAACCAAAGTGATAACCCAGGAAATTGAATATATAACAACCCAATAACAATTGCTGAGAATGCTAATATTGAGCCAATAGATATATCAACATGTCTACAAATAATTACCATCATTTGACCCATAGCCATAACTAAAATTAATGGGATAGCGAGAAACACAGCACGCCAACTATCAAATGTCATAAATCGTGGATCTATTATTGCTGCAACAATAACAAAAACAACAATTATAGAAAAGATTCCTAATTCTCTAATTCTTAAAAATTTATCAAATAATGTCATCTTAATTTATTGCAAAGCTCATGATCTTTTCTTGTGTAGCTTCTTTGTTGTTTAGTATTTTTGTAATCTTACCTTCTCGCATTACAATTATGCGATGTGACAAAGAGAGTATTTCAGGTAATTCTGATGATATTAAGATAATTGCCGTACCTTCTTCAGCCAATTGATTTATAATTTCATACATTTCTGATTTAACTCCTACATCTACCCCTCTGGTTGGTTCATCTAAGATTAATACTTTAGGCTTTGAAAGTAACCACTTTGAAATAATACATTTTTGTTGATTACCTCCAGACAACTCTTCAATTAATTGCCTTCCAGAAGTAAGAATTATATTGAACTTTTTTATATATTCATTAGTTTTTGATGTAACAGATTTTGAATTAATAAGTCCAAAATTATTCGAAATTTCTTTCGGCACTGCAGAAGTAATATTATCTTCTACAGCAACAGGTCCAAAAATACCCATTTGCTTTCTGTCTTCAGGTACGTAAGCAAAACCTTTGTCAATAGCTTCATTTGGTGAATTATTTATAATACTTTTTCCATTATAAAATATCTCACCATTATCAAATTTTTCTGCTCCGAAGATACTTTTTGCTACTTCAGTTCTCCCTGCTCCAACTAAACCTGCAAAACCTAGTATTTCCCCTTTTTTTAAATTAAATGAAATATCACTAAATTTTTTTGATAAAGATAAGTTTTTTACACTTAATATATAATCATCTTTTTTAAGAAAAACATTTTCCTTAACTTCAGTCTCTTCAATGTTTCTTCCAATCATAAAATTTATAATTTCTTCATTTGAAACATCATTTATATTTTTTGTTGTAATTAAATCTCCATCTCTGAATATTGTTACTCTATCAGATATTTGTCTAATTTCTTCTAAGCGATGACTTATGAATATAATTGCCATACCATTTGATTTAAGTTTATTAACTATTTCAAATAATTTACCAACTTCATTTGGTGTCAAAGGTGATGTAGGTTCATCCATAATTAATACTTTGGAATTTTTAGAAAGTGCTCCTGCTATTTCTATCATTTGTTGGTCGGCAATAGATAAACCTTCCATTATTATTTTTGGATCAATTTTTAAACCAATAGAGTTTAAAATTTCGTTTGATTTACTATTTATATCTTGCCACTTAACTCTTGAAAAATTGTTTCCATCCATATGTCCCATAAAAATATTTTCAGCTACTGAGAGGTGAGAGAAAGATTGTGGTTCTTGATGAATTAATGCAACTCCATTTTTCTGAGCTACAATTGGAGATGTAATTTCAACATTTTTTTCATCTAAAAAAATATTACCTTCAGTTGGAGTGTAAACACCACTTAATATTTTTACAAATGTAGATTTGCCTGCTCCATTTTCTCCAACTAATGCATGGACCTCGCCTGGTTTCAGATCAAAATCTACATTTCGCAAAACATTTACTCCACTGAATGTTTTACCAATATTATTAGTTTTTAATTGCATATTTAGTATCAATATATCTTCTAAGTTAGTTTTTTATAAATAATAAGTAAAAATATCAATTTATTCTTGATAAAAGTTTAATTTTATTGAAAGTGATATTTATAATTCAATAGGAGGAATAATGAATAAAATATTCAAACTTATTTCTGCTAGTATTCTTGGTTTGCTACTTACAACTGGAGTTTTTGCAAAAACTGAAGTTGTATATATACCAAAAAATACTGGTAACCCATATTTCGATTCAATTATCAAAGGTTTCGAAGTTGGGGCAGAAAAATATGGTTACAATTTTTCAACAGTAGCTCCTGCTACTGCTGATGCTACTTCACAGTTACCTTTTATTAAGGCTGAAATTCAAAGAGGTGTTGACGTTATTGCGATTTCACCAAACTCAAATGACGCTCTTAATACTGTTTTTGATCAAGCAAGAAAAAAAGGTATTATTATAATGGTAGTTAATGGAGATATTCCTGGTAGTGAGGCTCATAGAGACTTAGCGATTATGCCAGTTGATTTCTCTACAGTTGGAACTGCACAAATGACTCTGATGGGTCAATTGATTGATCATAAAGGTCAGTTTGCAATTTTAAGTGCAACTACTGATGCGCCAGATCAAAATACTTGGATTAAAGATATGGAAGAAAACATTATTGGTAAAGGTATGTTCTCTGATATGGAGTATCTTGGTGTAGTATACGGAGATGACGATCCACAAAAAAGTACTACTGAAGCTGAAGCTTTACTTGCTAAGTATCCTGATCTAAGAGGAATAATTTCTCCAACAACTGTTGGTGTAGCAGCAGCTGCACAAGTTGTAGAGTCTGCTGGTAAATGTGATCAAGTACAAGTAACAGGTCTTGGAACACCTAACCAAATGAGACCATTCCTAAAAAGCGGATGTGTAAAAGCATTCCAATTATGGGATCCATCAGTAGAAGGTGAAATTGCTGGTTACTTATCAGTTCAAATGGTTGAAAACGGAATGAAGCTATCAGAAGGTATGACTATCAGTGTTCCAGATCAAGGTGATGTTGTAATAAATGCTAATAATTTAATTTATGCAGCACCAATGCTTGATTTTGTTCCTGACAATATCGATAACTTCAACTTCTAATTTATTAATTGAAGAGCAATAGCAATATTGCTCTTCATAAATTTATAAAATGAATGATATACCTATAGTAGATGCTCATCACCATTTATGGGATTTAGAAAATGAAAAAACTAAATATTCATGGTTAATGGTTCAGGAGGGAGAAGCTTTTTTTGGTGATTATGGAGCTATTAGAAAAAGTTATAAATTAGAAGATTATCTTAATGATGCAAAAAATCAAAACTTGATAAAATCAGTTCATGTGCAAGCAGAACATGATGATGATAGCCCTGTTAGTGAAACCGAATGGCTTCAAACAATAGCCGATAATCATAATTCCAAAATGCCAAATGCAATTATTGCATTTGCAGATTTTTCAAAAGACAACGTAGTAGAGATACTTGATAGACATCAAGAATATAAAAATACTAGAGGAATTAGACAAATTTTATCTTTCAATGCTGATGAACCAAAATATTCCCATGCTTCAGAAGATTTTATGAAAAATACAAAATGGCTGAATAACTTTAAAAATTTAAAAAATAGAAATTTATCTTTTGATATTCAAATTTATCCTCATCAAATGGATGATGCGGTTAATTTAGCTAAAGATAATCATAATACAATGTTTATTTTAAATCACACTGGTGAACCTTGTTATCAATCTGAAGAGTACATCTTACATTGGGAAAATAATATGAAAAAAATTGCAGATTGTGAAAATATTGTAGCAAAGATTTCTGGTCTTGGAATGTTTAATCCAAATTGGACAATAGATAGCACAAAAATATTTGTTGAAAAAACTATTGAGATATTTGGTATTGAAAGATGTATGTTTGCTTCTAACTTTCCAGTTGATAAAATTTTCAATACTTTTGATAATTATTGGAACTCTTTTAAGACTATTACAAAAAACTACTCGAATGAAGAAAAAACAAAGTTGTTCTCTTCTAATGCAGAAAAATATTATAGAATTTAATAATGTCCTCAAAAATTAAAGACGTAAGAGCAAAATTATATACCTGGAAGGGTCCAATTCAAAAAATACATGATAATTTTTGCACTAGTGCAGCTGACTTGTTAAATAAAGAAAATATTAGTGCCGATGGTATGTCAACTTTTAAATTTTTAAGTTGGTTAGTTGTTGAAGTTGAAACTGAAGATGGACATATTGGTCTTGGTAACGCTGCACTGTCTCCAAAACCATGTAAGTCTGTTGTAGATAATTATTTAAAACCAGCAATAATTGGAGAAAGTATCTGGGATTATGAACACATTTGGCAAAAAATGTATCGACAAACTTTAGCTTGGGGAAGAAAAGGTGTGGGTATGACAGCGATTAGTGCTGTTGATATAGCAATATGGGATGCACTTGGTAAAACAGCAAAACAACCCGTGTACAGTCTTTTGGGTGGTAAAACGAAAGCAAAGTTACCTTGCTATGCAAGTAAATTATATAGTCAACCTCTTGATACATTAGCAAAAGAAGCAAAAGAATATTTAGATCAAGGTTTTAAAGCAATGAAACTACGTTTTGGTTGGGGCCCTAAAGATGGTGCTGAAGGAATGAATAAAAATATAGAATTAATCAAAACAGTAAGATCTGTTGTTGGTGATAATGTTGATTTGATGGCTGATGTTTATATGGGATGGACATTTGAATATGCCAAAAGAATGATGCGATTAATAGATAAGGAAAATTTGAGATGGTTAGAAGAACCAGTAATAGCTGATGATATAGATGGATATGCAGATTTAAAAGCATCATGTAGAACACCTATTTCTGGAGGAGAACATGAATATACCCTTTATGGCTTTAGACAACTTTTAGAAAAAAAAGCAGTAGATGTAGTTCAGTTTGATACAAATAGAGTTGGAGGTATTACACAGGCACACAAAATTTGCGCTTTAGCAGAAGCATTTCAGATACCCGTTATTCCTCATGCAGGACAAGTACATAATTTTCACATTTCAATGAGTAGTATAAATGCCCCTATTGTTGAATACTTTCCATTTTGGCCAGTAGAAATTGGGAATGAATTATTCTGGTATATTTTTGATGGGGAACCTCAAGCTAAAAATGGTTTTATAGAATTAGATGAAAATAAATCAGGATTGGGTATTGAGTTATCAAATAAATATTTAGATAGCTTTGAAATTATAGACTAGGATTATTTGTTATCTCTTCGTTATATGCAAAAACTGCTGGACTACCACCTGTAAACATAAAAATTACCTTTTCACCTTTTTTAATTATACCTTTTTCAATATAATTAATAAGAGCGGCAAAACCTTTTGATGTATAAACTGGATCTAAAATTATTCCTTCTTTATTAGCAAGTAGTCTCATTGCTTTAATTCCATCTTCTGTAGCAGCACCATATTTTTTTCCAACATAATTGTTGTCATGATTAATCATATCGTCTGTAAACGTTAGATTTATGTCAAGCATTTTTGCACCTTCATTACATATTCTTGCTATATCTTTTTTGATATCCATTTCCCAGTATACAGGAGATACACCTTGGATGCGAGTTGGCCAACCTAAAATTTTTGCTCCTAATTCACAACCAGCTTGTGTCATATTTGCAGCAGTTACAAACAAATGATCGGCCAAAAAATTTTGCTCTTTCATTTGCAAATCAATTTCAACCATTGCATTTGCATAACTAATTCCAGCAAGAGTGGTGTCCTCTTTTCCAAAACCACCATATATCAAAAGAGGCTTTTTTCCATTTTCAATTAATTGGTTATATTTTTTATCTAAGTGTTTTGGTATTTGTTCCAAGTCTTCTCCTTCAACTACATCAACATTTGCTCCTAAAATATTATAAAGTAAAAAATTACCCTGCATTAATTTACCTTTAACACCATGCATTAATACCAGGTAACTCTCTAGGTTTAATTTGTTTGCAGCTGCAACAGCTTGACGACAAAAATTGGATTGAGAAGAGGCACCGGTTAAAATGCAGTCATAGTTATCTGATAATGTTTTTGCCATTATAAATTCTAAATGTCTTGTTTTGTTCCCACCAAATGCGAGACCTGTACAATCGTCTCTTTTAACATAAAGATTGATATTCAACTCTTTTGATATATTTGGGGCAAATTCTAAAGGTGTTGGAAGCTGTGCTAAATCTACCTTAGGAATTTTACTTATTTTTTCAACTAATTCACTAGCTGATAATGGAGTAAAATTACTATTCATTTATTAAATTATTTTTAACTCTATTTTAATGACTATGTCTTTTAACTTCTGAGCCGCGTTTTCCAACTAAAAAATCTAAATCAGCACCAGTATCTGCTTGAGTTACATGATCAATATACATTTTTTGATAACCACTTTTTATTTCTGGTAGAATAGGCTCATAATTTTCAAGTCTACTTTTAATTATAGAATCATCAAGAAGCACATTCATTGTTCCTTTTTCAACATCAATTTCAATCATATCATTATTTTGAACTGCAGCCAAAGGTCCTTTAATAGCTGCTTCAGGTGCAGTATGTAGTATTACAGTCCCATAAGCTGTACCACTCATTCTAGCATCAGAAATTCTAATCATATCTTTAATTCCTTTTTTAAGTAATTTTTGAGGCAATCTCATATTTCCTACTTCTGCCATACCGGGATATCCTTTTGGACCACAATTTTTCAAAACCAATATTGAATTTTGATCTACATCTAAATTTGGATCATCAATTTTTTCATGAAACTCTTCTACACTTTCAAACACTACAGCTTTTCCTTTATGTTTCATTAATTCAGGCGTAGCTGCAGATGGTTTGATAATTGCACCATCAGGCGCAATATTGCCTCTTAAGATTTTGATACCGCCATCATTTACCAATGGTTTATCAAAGTTTTTAATTACATCATCGTTCCAACATTTAGCATTTTTATTATTTTCAAATATAGTTTTTCCATTTGCAGTCATTGAATCATTATTAAGTAAATTTTTTTCTATTAATCTTTTAACCACAACGGGAACACCACCTGCGTAATAAAAATCTTCCATTAAATATTTTCCTGAAGGTTGTAAATTTACAAGAGTTGGAATATCCTTACCACATCTTTCCCAATCACTTAATTTTAAATCAATTTCTAATCTTCCTGCAATTGCTGCTAGATGTATTACAGCATTTGTAGATCCGCCTATTGCACCGTTTACTTTGATTGCATTTTCAAATGATTTCTTATTAACAATTTTGGACATTATTAAGTTTTCTTTTACCATATCAACAATTCTTTTACCTGACATGTACGCAAGTGAGTATCTTCTTGCATCAACTGCTGGTATTGCAGCATTATGAGGTAATGACATACCGAGTGCTTCTACCATACTTCCCATTGTGGAAGCGGTGCCCATAGTCATACAATTTCCTTTAGATCTACTCATAGCAATCTCTGCTTCAATGAAGTCATCTTCTGTAATTTTTCCTGCACTTAAATCTGCATCCAGACGCCAAACACCTGTTCCAGAACCAATTGTTTCTCCTCTGTGGTGCCCATTAAGCATTGGACCACCTGATACACCTATTGTAGGCAAATCAACACTTGCAGCACCCATGAGAAGTGACGGTGTAGTTTTATCACAACCCATAAGTAAGACTACCCCATCTATAGGATTTCCTCTTATTGCTTCTTCTACATCCATGCTAGCAAGATTTCTAAACAACATTGCTGTTGGTCTTAAATTTGACTCACTTGCTGAAAAAACAGGAAACTCTAATGGAAAACCGCCAGCTTCATAAACTCCCTTTTTAACTGACTCAGCTATTTCTCGAAAGTGTCCATTACAAGGGGTTAACTCAGACCAAGTATTACATATACCTATGACTGGTCTACCATCGAACAAATGATTTGGATGTCCTTGATTTCTCATCCATCCTCTATGCACAAAAGTATCCCTTTTATGATCTTTAGAGTTATACCAATCTGTGGATCTAAATTTATTTTTTTTTGCCATTAGAAATATCCTAAAGATTTTGCAATATTTTTTGATTTCTTAATTCCAAAATCAGTTGGTTTAAGAAAAGGTTTACGATCATAAACATTTTTTACTCCCATCCTAAATGCACATACTCTCTTACCGTAACATACTAAAGAGTCAATTGATTGCATAATGAAAACTATGTTTGGAAGCATATTCCTATATTCATTTTTAGCATTAATTAATTTTTTTTGCTTAAAAAGTTGAAATATTTTTACAAACTTATCAGCTCCGTCTAAACAAGGAACAATGCCCTTACAACCAATTATTAAATTATCAACAATCTCTTGCCCTCCTCGACCATTAAACACCGTAAGGTCTTTTGGAAGTTCCATTAATTCCTTTTGCATTAAATAAGATGAAGCTTCACCTTTTATTGCTCTAAAATTCTTAAAAAGTTTGTATAATTTATTTATTTGATTTGTTGTTAATCCTACACCTATATATTCCTTAGCATTTTGTATACCTGTCAAAGTTCCTGCAGTTGTTGGAATTATTTTTTTAAAAAAATTATAACAATCTTTGTCTGTAGTATTTTTTTTTATCATTGGTTGGAGTATTAACCAGTCTATATTATTTGATTTTGAAATTTCAATTAATTTTATATATTCATTATAATTTTTAGATTGTATTGTTATTGCTTTTGGTTTCTTTGCTGGAGTATGATCTGATAATAATTCTATAATTTTTATTTTTTCCTTAAATGATAATTTATTAACTTCAGTAGCCAAACCAAGAGCAGCTATTCCATGACAGCGTTGTTCAAAAATTAATTTAATTTGATCTTCCATTAATTTAAAGTCAATGGAATTATTTTTATTAAAAAAAGTGTAAAGGATTGGAAAGATTCCTTCTATTTTTTTTATATTGATCACCAATCAACTACTGTTCCATCTTCTAGATATGCATCAGTTGTAGGAATTATTTCTTGTTTAAATGGATATTTTTCTGCTTCTTTTTCATTCACTTCAATACCTAGACCAGGAGTTATTGGAACTTTCCAATGATCTTTTACTCTTTCAACTGGCGTTGATGAAATTACATCATCATACCAAGGAACAGATTTATCCATAACTTCTTGGATTATATGATTTGTGGTTGAGCAAGCAAAATGTAGGGCAGCAGCACCTGCTATTGGTCCATTTGGATTATGAGGAGCCACTCCTATATTTGCAACTGATGCAGCAGCAGCAATATTTTTCGCTTCCAACAAACCGCCGCAGTGGTTTAAATCTGGCTGAATTATGTCGACAACGCGATTTGAAATGATTTCTTCAAATTCCTGATGTCCAATTAATCTTTCTCCTGTAGCAAGAGGGCAATTGATTGAATTTTTAATTTGTAACAAAGTTTTATTATCTCCAGGCAAAATTGGTTCTTCAATAAAATAAGGATTATAAGGCTGTAACTCTTTAACATATTGAATAGCAGATTTACCTGATGCACATCTACCATGAAAATCAACCATAATATCAATTTCATCACCGACTACTTCACGCAATGATGACATTAATTGATTTACCTTATTTAGATTTTTTAGAGAATTTGTATGGTGTGTAAAAGGAATAAACACAACCTTAAATGCTTTATAACCTTTTTCTAAAAGTGCAGAAGCATGTTCATTTAATTTATTTTTTTCCATTGTATCTTTATAAACTGCATTCATATCACCCATTCCTAAATGAGTATAAATTTTGATTTTATTTCGAACTTTACCACCAAGTAATTGCCAAACAGGTGTACTTAAACTTTTACCAAGAATATCCCAAAGTGCATGTTCTATACCACTTACAGCAGACATTCCAATAACACCTAGTTTCCAAAATCCATGCTTCGTCATAATTTGAAAGTTTTGTTTTATATCTCTTGGATCCTTACCTACTAATAAAGGCTTTATATCTTCAATTGCACCAACTACTGCTCTTGTTTTCCATTCTACTGTAGCCTCTCCCCAACCATATAAATCTTTATCTGTAATAACTTTTACAAATACCCAATTACGCATCTCAGCATTTACAATAGTGGTTTTAATATCAATAATTTTCATAATTAAAAAATTTTTTCTTTATTTACGAATATTTCTACATCAACATTATATTGATCTAAAGCACTTTGATTAATTTTCATTCCATGACCAACTTCTTCAGGGATGCTTATATAACCATTTTGATCCATAGAAATATGATTTTCAGTTAAATCCCACGCTAATGATTTAAGCTGCTGAGGAAACTCAGAAAATTTACTTTTGTTTGAGCTTGCATATGGTTGTAATGAAGAAGATAGTTGTAGATGTGAAGTAAATGTATGGTTGACATATTGAACATCATGACTTTCCGCAAAGTCACAGATTTCTTTTCCAGCGAGAATACCACCAGCTATTCCTGCATCAATTTGAATAAATTTAACTTTACCAAATCTAATCATATTTTTAGCAGATTCAATTGAGTGGCACGACTCTCCTCCAGCAAGAGGTAGGTTAGTTTTTTTATAAAGTTCACTGTATTCGTAAAAAGCATCTGAAAAAAAAGGCTCCTCTAACCAAGTTATTTTAGCATTTTGAAAAATGTCTAATCTTTTTTCAGCATCTTCTATATTCGTCCCCCAAATCGCACCAACATCAATCATCAATTCTAATTCATTACCAATTGCATCTCGTGCTGCCACAAGATGTTCTTGATCATTTTTTAAATCTAAACCAAAATTTTCCCAACCAAGCTTAATGGCCTGAAAATTATTCTTTTTTAAATTTTTTGTTACTTCAAAAGTATCTTGAGGTGTCTTTCCAAATAATACTGAAGCATAAGCAATTTTTGGATTATTTTTTTTCATTCCCAGTAAAGAATAGATTGGACAATTTTCTTTTTTTGCTAACAAATCCAAAAGGGCAACCTCTATACCTGAAAAAGTATGTGGTGTTTGAGCAATCATTAAAGATCTATGCTTTACTGTATGAATTATTTTTTTAATATCATCCAGATTGTTTAAATTCTTACCTAAAATTGAATCACGGATTGGATTTGCAGCTGAATGTGATTTAGGACATATAAAATTTGCTATTGAAGTTAATGGTGAGGCTTCACATTCACCCCAGCCTTCTAATCCTCCACCTTCAACTTTAACAATTAACGCATCTTGACTTCCATCTGCTTCATCCAATATCTGAGGCATTGATAAATAAAAAAGTTGAATATTTTCAATTTTCATAATTATCCAGCACCTGTATCATCATTTTCATGCATTCTTAATGTAATGCCTCCATCAACAACAATATTAGCACCAATCATGTAGTTGCATTCATCAGACGACATAAACATAATGACATTGGCAATTTCATCTGTGGTTCCCATTCTCTTGATAGGTTGATGATTTTCAGCTTCTTTTCTTGCTTCTTGTGGATTAGGTTTAGTTTGAAAAAATCTTTCTACTATTGGTGTATCTATATACCCAGGTGAAATAGAATTAATTTTAATACCTTTTGAAGCATAATCTACTGCCAATGCTTTTGTTAATCCTATTACTCCGTGTTTAGCAACTGGGTATGGAAAACAATTAGGAATTATTTGGATGCCGTGAACTGAAGCTACATTTACAATGCAACCCTTGTTTTTTTTTAACATATGTGGAAGTACTGCCTTACATCCAAACCAAACTCCATCAAGATCAACAGAAAAAGCTCTTTTCCATTCACTGTCTGGCATATTTAATGGTTCTCCAAATACATTTATTCCTGCATTGTTTATAAGAATATCAGGAGATCCAAATTCGATTGAAGTCTTATCAACCATTTGATTAACAGTTTCAAAACTAGCAACATTTGTTTCAACAAATAGAGCAGAACCATTTGACTTGCTTATTATATCTGAGACTCGCTTCCCATTTTTTGGATCAATATCTGCAATAACTACTTTTGCTCCTTCTTTAGCAAATTTAATTGCTGTTGTTTCCCCAATGCCTGATCCAGCACCAGTAACTATAACAACTTTATTTTTGAATCTCATATTATTATTTATTTACTTTACTAATTAATTAGCAAATTTGAAGTCAGGTTTTCCTTGAACATCAGTTTGTATTGCAAAAAGATTACCTGAGTGTGGAGCTTTTCCTAATTCTTCATTACTCATACCAATTCTGGCTGTTGTAATAAATAAAGTTTTAAGATCTTTTCCTCCAAAAGTGCAACTAGTTACGTTTGGAACGGGTAATTCAATAACTCTATCAACATTTCCATCAGGATCAAAACGAACTACACATGATCCACCCCATCTACAATTCCATAAATAACCCTCTGAATCCACAGTCGATCCATCTGGGTAACCTCTATCAAACTTAGCAAATTCCTGTTTATTTAAAATTTTATTATTTTTAAAATCATAATCATAAGAATTGATTATACCTGTCAATGTATCACAAAAATAAAATTTATCATTTTCAGGACTCCATGCAAAAGTATTAGATACGCCTATGTTATTTTCATGATTTTGAATTTTAAATTCTTTATCAATGCAATAAAGTGAACCAGAGTTTTTTTTAATATCAATATTACTTCCATCAGGAGCAATATTATTTTGCATTGTTCCAACCCAAAAGTTGCCAAGAAAATCTGCTGCACCATCATTACATCTATTTTCTGGTTTACCTGGCTCTATTTTTATGATTGGTTCAAATTTCTTTTCAGCTAAATTATAGTTATTTAATCCATAATGTGATGCTATTAGAAGATTACTTTCTGATCTCTCTGCCATAGCAGTTATCATTTCAGGCATTGCATAAGTGTTATATTCCCTAGTATCGAATGAGTAACTGTGTAGTTTTGATGGCATTGGAATATCTAACCAAAATAAAGTATTTGTTGAATTAGACCAAAGAGCTCCTTCTCCCAAGATGTTATGACACTCTTGAAAGATTTCTACTTTATTCACGCAGGAACTGATAATGGAATTTGATAATTTGGATTTTTAGCTTGTTTAAATAGTGCAGGTAAAATTTCTTTGTAAGCTCCCCATAAACCTTTTCTTATTGGAGGCATTTGATCTTTAATCATTTCATGAAGTTTTGGTAAGTTATAGGATGGCACTTGAGGAAACATATGATGTTCAATGTGATACTCCATTTGCCAATATAAAAAACTAAAAATAGGATTTAATTTTACTGTTCGCGTAGTATATCTATGATCCTTAACATTTTCTTGCAAACCAGCATGTTGTGTTAATCCGAATAGTGATATTAATGTTTTTCCATAAAAATTTGGAAGAACAATAAATAATAAAGGCAGCCAGGATTGAAAATAAATTGAAGCAACAATTGTTGCTACCCAAATAACAACATGACTTCTAGCTGACCATCTGCATTTGGAACGTTCACTTTCTGGAATACATACACGCATAACTTCAGTTGTTACGCCAAAAGCGTGCTTTAATGTTTCCCAATGAAGAGATTTTGTAAAAAAAATAAATCCAGAAAAAGGTAAGTACCATGAGAAGAACATAATTAAATCAGTTGGTTTTTGAACATGAATTTCAAAATCAAGTGGATCAGTGAAGATTGTATGTGAATGGTGGTGATGGTGTGAATATCGCCATCTAATTGGTTCAAAATTATCCATAAAGCTTGCTATGAAGTAGAAAAAATCATTCCAAAATCTGCTTTTAAAAGCTGTCCTATGACCTGTCTCATGCCATAGAGCATCGGCGCAACCCCAAATATTTCCATATATTATAAAGAAAAGAATGCACCACCATGTACCCCAGGTAGCATAAGCTAAATAACCAAAAAAGAATAAGGCTGAAAAATAAATAATCATGTGTTTGAAACCTTGCCAGTCTGACTTCTTGCAAAGCTTTTTAAACTCTTTCTTATCTATTTGACAACGATACCAATTGTTTAAGTCTATATCCATCTTGTATTAATATAGTGGATAATAAAAAAATATCCTCAAAAATCAACTTATTTATCTGTGACCTTTTTTAATATTTATCAGCTAATTTTAAAAATTCTTCGTATTCTCTATCTTCTATCCCAACAGTAATTTTTGGATCATTAAATGTTTGATTGACAGTATCAGAATGAAATTCTTTAAAGGCTGAAAGTCTCTCGTTTTGGAGTTTATCAAATTCAGCTTTAAAATTTCTATATATTCTAGCATGTCTAGGGACATGACCCTGCGTATATCCCAATACATCATTTGCAAACAAATATTGTCCATCACAATCAGAACCACTGCCCATTGAAAGAGTAATAATGTCGACTTTTTGAGTTATTATTGCTGCGACTTTTGGAGGCACAACCTCTAGCTCAACCCCAATTGCTCCTGCCTCTTGTAATTCAATTGTATGTTTTAAAACCCCCTCAGCTTCATCAGCTGTTTTCCCTATTGCTCTAAAACCTCCAATCCAAGTAGCCTTTCCTGGAACCAATCCTACATGACTATTAATTGGAATATTTTCATCTCTTAAAGCTCTAATTATTTTATAACTCCAATTGCCTCCATAAATTACATCAGCTCCAATTTCCAAATATTTATGCGATACCTTCATTGCATCATATTCTGAAGCTATGTTATTTGCTGTACCTGATTGCATGAAACATGATGGAGCTGCTTCTCTAATTCTTTTAAGTTCATCAAAACTGTTATAAATTCCATATTGAGGAGCATCATGTGAAGTGCAGATCATATCTATACCTGCTTCCTCCGCAGCTCTTGCTTCTTCGACATTATGAACAAAAAGAACACTGAGTTGTCTTTTACCCTTACATTTTAAATAGTCATAAACTGTTAGTTTTTTTCTAGACATAGCTCTAATATTTTTACCAAATTATATTAATTCTAAATTGATTAATATTCAAGTTACCAATTATATTAAAGTTATTATAATTTACGTTTGTAATATTTAATTTTTTACATATAAATTGTACCTATTAATAAATTATTGGGGGAATAATGAAAAAATTATTAGCTTTTATTGCTGTTTGCTTTGCATTTACTGCTGGCTCAGCAATTGCAAAAAATGATTACTCTTGTGACAAAAAGTTTATATTCTTTCCAGGTGGACCAGAAGGTGGACCCTTTGGAACTATTGTTTACAATGGTGCTGTTGCTGCTGCAGAGCACACTGGTTGTGATGTTGATTATTATTGGTCACAATGGAATTCTGAAATTATGATTAAACAATTTAAAGAAGCTGTTGCTTTAGAACCAGATGGAATTGCAATTTATGGATTTCCTGGTGACGAAGCTATGAGACCTATAATTAAAGAAGCTAGAGAAAAAGGAATTGTTATTACAACAATGAATACTCCGCTTCCTGATCTTGAAGCTGAATACAAAACCGCTGGTTTTGGATATGCTGGTGCAGATCTTTTTACTGCAGGATATAATTTAGGTAAGAAAGCAGTGGAAGTTTGTGGTTTACAAGCTGGTGATAAAGCATTTATTTGGGGTCTCGCTAGTATGCCTAACAGAGGTGAAAGAACTAAAGGCGCAATAGCTGGTGTCGAAGACATGGGTGTTGAAGTTGTTTATCAAGAAATTCCAGATAACGTAAACTCAGATGCATCGCAAGGTACGCCAATGTACGTATCAACTTACAGTGCTAATCCTGATATTAAAATGGCTATAACTGATCACGGTGGATTAACAGCAAGTTTACCTACCTACATGAAAGCAGCTGGCCATGGTACTGAAGAAGTTTGTGGTGCCGGATTTGATTTATCTGCTCCAATCGTTGACGGAATTAATTCTGGATATATTGATGTTGTAATTGATCAACAGCCTTTTATTCAAGGATATATTCCAATTGTTCAACTATTCTTAAGTACAAAATATGGAATGGCTGGACTTGCAATGGATACTGGTGCAGCATTTGTGACTGCAGATAATGTAGAAGCAATTGCTCCATTAGCAGCAGTTCAAATTAGATAATTTGATAAAATTAAGCCTGCCCAAAGTGGCAGGCTTTAAAAATATAAAATATGCCTGAACAACTTTTAAAACTTGAAAATATTTATAAAAATTTTGGAAATGTAAAAGTTCTTAAAGATGTAAATATTACAATTAATAAAGGTGAAGTTGTTGCATTAATAGGTGATAATGGAGCTGGCAAATCTACATTAATTAAAGTAATTACAGGTGTACATACTCCAAACTCAGGTAAAATTTTTTTTAAAGAAAAAGAAGTTCAAATAAAATCTGTGTCTCAATCTAGAAAAATGGGAATTGAAGCTGTCTATCAAGAAAGAGCTTTGTGTGATCAGCAAGAACTCTATAGAAATATTTTTGCTGGAAGAGAAGTTACAAATTCATTTGGTTTTTTAAAAATTAAAGAACAAAGAAAAGAAGCAGAGAGAATATTAAGAGATTATATTGGGTTTACATCAAAAGCTATAACTGTTGACTCTCAAGTTATGGGTCTATCAGGTGGAGAAAAACAAGGTGTTGCATTTGGACGTTCATTATATTTTAACTCAGATTTAATCGTTTTAGATGAGCCAACAATGGGTTTATCAATACAAGAAACAGAAAAAGTTTTAAATTTTGTTAAAGGTTTAAAAAATGAAAATAAATCAGCAATTTTTATAGATCATAATATAATTCATGTTTATGGAGCTGCAGATAGATTTATTATTTTAGATAGAGGAGAAGTCGTTGGAGAATTTTTAAAAGATCAAATTTCAAGAGAAGAGTTAGTTCAAAAAATGATTCAATTACACGAATCAGGCAAAATAAAAGTAGAGGCATAGATGTTAAGCAGTATACTGAATAGCTATTTTGTAAAAACACATCGTTTAGAGATTAGCATAACAATTATTGCTATAGTTTTATTTTTAATTTATTTTTTTGGTGCTACTCATGTATTCACTAGATTCCCAATATACAGAGCTTTTATGCAATCAATGCCCTTTTTTGGCATAATTGCAATATCAGCTACATTCGTGGTAACACTTGGTGAAATTGATTTATCATTTCCATCAATAGTTGGAATAACGTCTTTAACATTTGGAATGCTATTAACTGGTACAGATGGAAACTTTTTTATTTCATTTGCTCTTGCAACTGCATTAGGTATGTTTGCAGGTTTAGTAAATGGACTTTTGGTAACAAAAATAGGTATACCATCTATTGTTGCTACAATAGGGACATTATTTTTTTGGAGAGGTTTGGTAAATGTAATCTCCCAGGGGAGTGGTATTGCGATAGTTGACGAAGCCGATGGAACTTGGCATCATACTATATTTGTTGATAAATTGTTCGATACAATACCAGCCCAGTTTATTTGGTTTGTTGCTCTAACAGGTTTAATGCAATGGGTATATCGCTATCATAAATTCGGTAATCATATCCATTTTGTTGGAGATAATAAAGCAAGTGCTCAAATGATGGGTATTAATGTTGATAGAGTTAAAATAATTGCATTTGTTCAACTAGGATTTTTCTCTGCTCTTGCAGGAATATTTACGATGTATGAAATGCTCTATTTTTGGCCAACTCAAGGTTCAGGATTAATGTTAACAACTCTTGCCGCAGTTTTTGTGGGAGGTACTTCTGTTTTTGGAGGCAAAGGCACAGTTTATGGAACTTTTATTGGAGTTCTCATAATTGGATCACTTGAATCAGGTATTGTAGCACTTGGTCTCTCAGGTTTTTATGTACAATTTATCAATGGCTTAATGATAACAATTGCTGTAACAATTTACGCTCTCATTCAAAAAAGAAAAGCATAAGATGAAACAAGCCCTTTGGCTAGATTCAATTAGTAATAATAAAATTTTAAAATATAGTAGATTAAAAGGCGGAGTTTCATCAGAAGTTTACAAAGTCGTTACTAAAAAAAATATATATTGTATTAAAAGATCGCTTAAAAAATTATTAGTTCAAAAGGAATGGATAGTTGATCAAAATCGGATTTATTATGAATATTTATGGCTTGTACATTGTAAAAAATTTTTAAAACAAAATGTACCTGTTATTTATGATTTTAACAAAGAAGAAAAATATATTATTATGGAATACTTAGATAATACTAAATATAAAACATTAAAAGAATTGTATTTTGAAAAAAAGATAAATTTCAGTACAATCAAATCAATAAGTAAGCATTTGTATAAAATTCACTCTTTAAGCAATGATGTTAAAACTAGGAAAATATTTAGGCGTAATAATCAAAATTTTTTTGATTTAAGATTAGATCCATATTTTAATGAGGTAGCAAGAGTATTTCCTGAATTAAATGATAAAGTTAAACAAATAAACAAATCATATAGAGAAAATTCATCGACATTAGTTCACGGTGATTTTAGTCCTAAAAATATTTTAATTGGCAAAAATAGAATATTATATTTAGATGCAGAATGTTGTAATTATGGTGATCCTGTTTTTGATCTAGTTTTTTTTTCTAATCATTTACTAATTAAAAGCATGTATTTTGAATCAAAAAAGAAAGAATTTTTAAAAGCGTTTAAAATATTTTACAATCATTACTTAAAAAATTTTAATAAAAAAAATAAAATAAATTATTTAAAAAGAATAATTGATATGATACCAATAATGTTATTAGCAAGAGTTGATGGTAAATCTCCAGTAGAGTATATTAAGTCAAAAAAATTGAAGAATAATATAAGAGAAAAATCATTTAAAATGATTAAAAATAAATTACTAGATTTAGATGATATTATTAAAATAATTTATGAAAAATAAATCCCATATAAAGAAAGTAAATTGTAGGAGAGTATTTGATTCTAGAGGAAATCCTACAATCGAAGTTGAAATAATAACTGAAAATGACTCTTTTGGAAAAGCAATTAGTCCATCAGGTGCTTCAACTGGAACTAATGAAGTAATAGAAGTTAGAGATAACGATAATATGTTTGGTGGAAAAGATGTTAAAAAAGCATTGGAAATAATTAATAAAAAAATTGCACCAAATTTAATTGGGTTATCTTGTGAAGATCAAAATGGTTTTGATAATACTTTAATTAGCTTAGATAAATCAGTACTCAAAGAAAATATTGGTGGCAATGTTACAACAGCACTTTCCATTGCAAATTATCTTTGTGCAAGTAACTTTAATGCTGAACATACTTTCATTTATCATTCCGAGTCAAATAAATTTTTTATTCCTAAGCCAGAAATACAGATATTTGGAGGAGGTGCACATGCAAACAAAAATAATACTTTTCAGGATTTTTTAATTTATCCTATTGTTGATCTATCTTGTGAAGATTATTTTGATTCTGTTTACAATATTACTAACACTATAAAAAAAAAATTAGTAAATAACCAAAACTTTTTTGGGTATTGTGATGAAGGTGGATTATATCCAAATAATCTGGATCAATTTCAAATTTGCGATATTATAAATGAATCAATTATAGAAAACAAAATTATACCAGGCAAAGAAATTGGGATTTCAATTGATGTCGCAGCATCTAATTTTCATTCAAATGGTATTTATACACTTTATGATAAAGAGTTAGACTCAAAAGAATTAACAAATATATTTGATATTCTAATTAATAAATTTAATGTTAGTCTTATTGAAGACCCATATGATGAAAATGATATTTCCTCATTTATAGCTTTAAAGAATCAATATGGATTATTAACATCAATTATTGGAGATGATTTAATTTGTACAAATTACAGTCTTTTAGAAAATGCAATTCAAAAAAAAGCAATAGATGGTTTAATAGTAAAAATTAATCAATGTGGCACTATTTCAGAAACTTTGAAAACGATAAAGTTAGCTAAAGAAAATAATATTAAAACAATTTTGTCGGCTAGATCGGGAGATACAGAGGAAAATTTTCTAAGTCATTTAGCTGTAGCATGGGAAACTGATATGATTAAAGTTGGATCATTTGCAAGAAGTGAAAGAACGTCCAAATGGAACGAACTTGTAAGAATAGAAGAAAAGATTAATAAAATTTAAACTTGTTTATAAAATTTGTAATATGTATTCAGCACTACTAACTTTCAACTCTGCTGGATTTTCGACTTTTATTTTCTGTACTTGATTATTTCCGATGATCATTGCGAACCGAGAGCTCCTATAACCCATATGATTTTTTGTTTTATCTGAAAGTAGATTAAAATAGTTAGTTATTTCAGCATTACCGTCCGCAACACCATGTATTTTGTGTTCTTCCGAATAACTAATTAGCCAGGATTTCATTACATATTTGTCATTTACAGATAAACAATAAATGCCATCTACACCTTTTTTTTTAATTTGGTCATATAGTTTTATATATCCAGGAAAGTGTTCTTCAGAACAAGTAGGGGTAAAAGCTCCAGGAATTCCAAATAAAATAATTTTCTTATTTAAAAATTCATCAGCTATTGAGATTAAATGAGTGTTACCGTTTTTAATAATTGGTACTTTTATATCAGGAATAACTTTATTTATCATAATTTACCAATCGATTGTTTGATTGCTTTTTCAGTTAATATTTCAGGCATTATTATACCCTCTGGATATTTTGGTGAGTAAAAAATATTAAATGGAATTCCAAATTTATTATATTTTTTTAAAAAGATGTCTATGCTCTTGTCAGGTTTAGTCCAATCAGCCCTTATCAATTTAAT
>CACKSN010000007.1 GCA_902602845.1 uncultured Alphaproteobacteria bacterium
AGATCTATCTTTTGTAAAATCTCTACCTGCAGATAAAAGACCTGCCTCTATTCTTCTACATCTAAATCCAGGTGAAGCTGTAAGGATCATTCCCAAATCTTCACCTTTACTGAGTAATAAGTCCCCAATTTTTTTTGAGTCATTTTGTGGTCTTAAATAAATTTCCCAACCTAGTTCATTGGTAAACCCTGTTCTGCTTATAATTACTTTTTCTGAAGCAATTGAAGTTTCAATCCAATCAAAATAATTAAAACTATCTTTTATTGGCTGATCAACGAGTGTTTCTAAAAGTTTAAGAGATTTTGGACCTTGAACTTGGCTTACCCATACATTTGGATCTTTTATTTCAACATTTAAGTTTTTTGAGTGAGCTTTGTACCAACTATATAAATGCCCATCACCTTGAGCAAACCAAAATTTATTTTTTTCTAATCTTAATAATAATCCATCTGAAATCATTCCTCCATCATGATAGCAAGCAAATTGATAAGAACATCTTCCAATTTTAACTTTTGAAATATCTCTAGGAAAAATTTGTTGAAGTAAATTTTCAGCATCTGGACCAGATATTTCATATGGATGTTCACCTGTATGACGTAAAATTATTTCTTGTCTAGCTTTCCAATACATTTCATCTGCTGTAGCATGAGATAATTTTTCAAGTGTAAATCTCCCATCAGCGTAGTTAGTATATTCTGGGTTAAGTGGTAACTCTTGATAAGTTAGAGGATGTATTTTCATGGGTCTAGCCAAATCTAAAGATCTACCAGTTTCTTTTATAACTGGCTTTACAACAAATCTGTAATTACTAATTAAATCTCCCATAAAATTTATTTAACTTATCACAAAATAATGAAAAAAAAATTTTAAAATAAATTCTTAATAGCTTCAATATGTCGTGGCTTTACTTCACAGCATCCACCAACTAGAGTAACACCTTCATTTAAAGAATTTAAAACAAAATTTTTATATTTTTCTTCTCCAAATTCTTTATTTCGAGTTCCAAGCAACTCAACGGGATCAGTATAATCATAATGTCCTTCAAAACCTTCTGAATTGAATTTTTCTTCATTACTAGTAGGCAGTTGTTTAAATAAATTCATTTTATAACCAAAAGGAAGCTTTTGTTTATTAAATATAGGAATACTCAAATTAACGATTTCAGGTGATACGCAGGCTGATACTATGCCGCAACAATTAAATTTTTGAATAGTTTCAAAAAGTTCATCAAGACTTTCTCCAGATGGTAATTTTCCGTCATAACGTAAGTGTGCACCTACAAGAACTTGTTTATTAAATTCTTTTGAAGCTTCTAAAGCAATTTTTATTTCTTTGATGGAACATAAAACATCTAAGTAAAATATATCAACATAATCTTTTAATATTTTTGCAATTTCATGAAAATAATTAAACATTGTTTCGTCAGTTTCAAAATGTATTGGGGAATATGTATTACCTTGATTTGGCAATGATCCCGCTACAATAACTTTTTTATTACTTTCATTTTTTGCTTTTAATGCGAGTGCTCCAGCTGATCTTATTCCAAATTCAAATTTATCAAGTAAATTATATTTTTTTAATAGTCTTCTTCTAACACTAAAATTTGAAGTGACTATTAATTGTGATCCTGAATTTATAAAATTTTTATGCATATCTACAACCATTGAGTGATTATTTTCATTTAATAATGCTCGTGCAGACCAAATATCACCTGTTGTTTCTAAACCCATTTCCATTAAAGTTTGACCTGAACCTCCATCAAGGAGATATTTCTTGTTTTGTAAAAACATTTTTTTGGAAGATTATTAGAAATAATGTGGCGCATTTAAATGCGCCACAAAGAAAATTAATTTTTTATGCAAACCACCAACGTTCAGAAATTTTGTTACCATCACTTTCCCAGTTTCCAGCAACATCATCTTTGTGAGCAAGTTTTTTAGAACCAGCTCCAACATATTGGTTAAATGCGTAAACAATTGCGCCACCATCGTAGTTACAAAGTGCTTGAGCTTCCCAGTACATTGATTTTCTTTTTTCAAAATCAAGTTCTGATCTAGCACTTCTAACTAATTCGTTGAAACGCTTTGTGGAATCTGTTTGCACAATATTACCCCAAGCAGCTTCATTCCACTCAGTGTCATCAGTAAACGCAGCAGACCACATCATATCTTCCGTAGGTCTTCCACCCCAAGAACTCATACTGAATCCTTTAGTGTTCCATACGTTACTCCAATATCCATCTTCAGGTTCTTTCTTAACTCGAAGATCAATACCGCATTCTTGAGCTGAAGCAGCAATTAAGTTAGTTGCATCTGTACAACCTGCATAAGGTACTTCAGAAGTACTAATCTCAACTGGACCACTCACACCTGATTTTTTCCAGTGATAAGATGCTTTATCAGCATCAAATTCTCTTTGCTCTAAAGCACTATTATGGAATGGGTGAGCAGTTGCAATTGGATGATCATTACCTAATGAACCATATCCAAGCATGATCTTATCAACAATTTCTTGTCGTTTAATTGCAAACTTCATTGCCATACGTACATCAAAGTTATCAAATGGTGGAACATTTAATCTCATCGGAGCCGTATAATGAGCATAACCAGATGCCGCAGTAATTTCTACATTAGGATCTCTAGTTAATAAATTTGCAGTTCTTAGATCAACACCATTCATCCAATCAATTTCACCGTTTAATAATGCTGCTTGTCTTGTAGCAGGATCATTAATTCCGATTACTTCAACTGAATCAAAGTGCGCAACGCTATCACCTTTGAAATAATTTGGATTTCTTTTTCCAAACTTTGCACCAACACCAGGATTGAATTCATCCATAATATATGGACCAGTTCCAATTGTAGATTGAGCATCTACAACTCCATCTTTTGTTGGTTTAATCATTATGTGATAGTCAGTTGTAATCGCTGGCCAGTCTGCATTTGCGCCCTTAAGTTTAAATATAACTTTATTAGCACCATCAGCTGAGATTGTATCAATTTGTGATAATAAACCTCCTGCTGCAGAAGCAGTGTCTGGATTCATATGATATTGATAGTTAAGTACAACATCCTCAGCAGTCATTGATTTACCATTGTGGAATTCAACACCTTTACGAAGATTATATACCCAAGTTTGAGCATCATCTGACTCAATTGACTCTGCAAGTTCAGGTACAATAGTGTGATCAGAATCAACAACTGTTAAACAGTTTTGATATGACCATGCTGTAGCTTGCATGAACGAGCTTTGATAAGTTGCAGGATCAAGTGTATCTGTAGTATCAGCTGCACCATTACCCCATCTAAAATGTCCGCCTTTTTTTGGAGTAGCAGCAACAGCTTTATCAGCTAGTGACAGAGCTATTGGTAGAGTTACACCAGTTGCAAGAACAGACATCATGAACTGTCTTCTATCAATTAGCCCTTTTGTGAGCTTTGAAGACTGTTCTTTAATATATTTGTCTATTTTCTTATCTTTCATTTGTCCTCCCTTTTATTGAACAAAAACCTGTGTTTTTGTTCATAATTTCTAGAAATTTAACAAAAAACAAACTTAAGTTAATTAACATACAAACATATAAATTATTTAAATTCAACGGATAATTTGTGAAATTTAGGTTGCATAATGGCCTAATTAAGTAATAACAAAATTAAAATATATAGGAGGATAATATTAGCCAAATTCACCCAATATTTAGAACAATTTTTTTACGAATTGGTCTTGGATTAATTACTGTATTTGCTTTTTCAGTAATTATTTTTAGCTGTTTTTCTTTTTTGCCAGGAGATTTTGCAACTGAGATTCTCGGACAATCAGCAACAAAATCTTCTGTAGAGGCGCTTAGATCAGAATTAGGCTTAGATAAACATCCCATTCCAAGATATTTTGAATGGCTATCTAATGTATTTCAAGGAGATTTTGGAAGTTCTTTCTCAGGTAGATCTAAAGTACAAGGTGATCAAGGAGATAGATCAAGACTTGTTGTTGAACTAATAATTCCCAGGCTTAAAAATACACTCTTTTTAACTGGGGTTAGTGCTCTAGTGGCTATTCCGCTAGCATTGCTACTTGGTATTTCAGCTGCATTATACAGAAATAGTGTTTACGATAGATCAGCTACTGGTTTTAGTTTAGTTACTGTTTCTTCTCCAGAGTTTTTTACTGGGTATATTTTTATACTTTTATTAGCTACCTTATTTCCAGTTTTTCCGACAATAGCAAATGTTAATGAAGACACATCATTAATTGATAGGTTTTATTTAACTGCTTTACCAGTTTTTACTTTAACGCTTGTAACAATGGGTCATATGATGAGGATGACTCGGTCAGCAATAATAAATATTTTATCTAGTGAATATATTGAAATGGCAAAATTATCTGGTGCTACCAGATATGAAGTAATTGTAAAACATGCTTTACCTAATGCTTGGGCTCCAATTGCTCAAGTCATAACTATTAATCTTGCTTATATGTTAATTGGCTCAGTTGTTGTTGAGTTTGTATTTAATTATCAAGGAATAGGAAGACTAATGGTTGGGTCCGTTTACAATAGAGACATTCCAGTTGTTCAGGCTTGCGCCTTAATATTTGCATCGACTTATGTTATTTTAAATTTACTAGCTGATTTAATAGGCATAATTTCAAACCCTAGACTTTTATATCCAAAATGAGTGATAGTGCACAATCATATTCAGCAAAAGGTGAAGTTAGTAACATAACTAAAAGAAGAACTAGATTTGAAAGAATAAAAATAGCATTTTCTAAAGCTCCCTTATCTGCTTGGTTTGGAATGATTGTACTTTCTATCTATCTTTTTGCTGCATTCTTTGCTCCATTTATTGCACCACATGGTGAAGCAGAAGTTTTCCCAGTTGCGTACGCGCCATGGGGTGGAGAACACTTATTGGGAACAGATCAAATAGGAAGAGACATTCTCTCTAGATTAATCTTTGCTTCAAGAAATACACTAGGAATTTGTTTTTTAGCTTGTTCCATTGCTTTAATTATAGGAACAATATTTGGAATAATTGCAGCAATAGATAGAAGTTATATTGATCAAATCTTAAGCAGATCAATTGATACTTTAATGGCAATTCCTGTAATGATTTTTACTTTTATTCTTTTATCAGTTTTTGGACCAAGTAATTTAAATTTAATTTTAATTTTAGGGGTATTAGAATCTACAAGATTTTTTAGAATTTCAAGATCTGTAGCTGTTGGTCAAGTTGTATTAGAATATGTTGAGGTAGCTAAACTAAGAGGAGAAAAACTTTCATATATTATTTTTAGAGAAATTCTTCCTAATATAGCATCCCCTTTGATAGTTGAATTCGGAGTAAGATTTATTTTTATTATTTTTACAGTTTCAAGTTTAAGCTTTTTAGGTTTAGGAATACAGCCACCAGCAGCGGATTGGGCTGCTATGGTGAGAGAAAATGCAATATTAATTCAATATGCCCAATATGATATTACTGCAGGGTTAACCCCACTAATTCCTGCTGCAATAATTGCATTATTAGCTCTTGCAATTAACTTCGTAATTGATTGGTATTTATTCATTACAAGCGGTTTAAAAGATGACATCAAATAATAAAAAAGAACTTCTTTTAGAAATGAAGAATATTCATATTGATGGATTTTCAGATGAGAGATGGCATAAAATATTAAAAGGTGTTGATCTAAATTTATACAGAGGTGAGATTTTAGGTTTAATTGGAGAAAGTGGTGCTGGTAAATCAACTATGGGAAAAGCTGCTATGGGTTATACTCAACCAGGTTGTAAAATTATTAAAGGTGAAATAATTTTTAATGGTAAAGATCTTGCTAAGCTCACAGAATATGAAAAAAGAAAAATCTGGGGTACTAAAATTTCATATGTTGCACAATCTGCAGCAGCATCTTTTAATCCTGCACACAGATTAATGGAACAAACTATTAGTGCAGCAAATAGGGCAAAAATAAATCCTACTGAAGTGTTAAGAAAAGATGCAGTCCAACTTTATGAATCACTACAACTACCAGATGCTGAAAATATTGGAGAGAGATATCCCCATCAAGTTTCTGGTGGTCAATTACAAAGAATTATGACTGCTATGGCTATGTCGCCAAGACCAGAACTTATAATTTTTGATGAACCAACAACTGCCTTGATGTTACTACTCAAGTTGAAGTTCTGTCTGCTATGAGATCAATAGTAGATAAATTTAATACTGCTGCAATTTATATTACGCATGATTTAGCTGTAGTTGCTCAAATGGCTGATAGAATTAAGGTTCTTAGATATGGAGAAGAGGTTGAAGAGTCTGAGACAAGAGAGATGCTCTCAAATCCTAAAGAAGAATATACCAAATCACTATGGTCAGTAAGATCACTAATCAAGCCTGAACAAACAAACGATGATTATATGTTGTCCATTAAAAATATTGATGCAGCTTATGGCACATCAAAAGTTTTACATGATGTTTCTGTTAATATTCCTAGAGGTAAAACTGTAGCAATAGTTGGAGAAAGTGGATCAGGAAAATCAACAACTGCTAGAGTAATAACGGGCCTACTACCTCAAACCAAAGGAGAAATTATTTTTGATGGAAAAAAATTATCTCCTAAACTTGAGCAAAGATCAAAAGAAGAATTAAGAAGAATTCAAATAATTTTTCAAATGCCTGATACCGCAATGAATCCTAAACAAACTGTTGATGAAATTATTGGAAGACCAATTGAATTTTACCATGGAGTAAAAGGAAAAGAACGTGAGACTAAAGTAATTGAGTTGTTAAAAATGATTGAACTAGATGAAACGTTTTTAGATAGATTGCCATCTGAATTATCAGGAGGCCAAAAACAAAGAATTTGTATAGCTAGAGCTTTAGCCGCTAATCCAGATCTAATTATTTGTGATGAGGTTACTTCAGCATTGGATCAAATTGTTCAAGAAGGAATTTTAAAACTGTTACAAAAACTTCAAAAAGATCTTGGTGTAACTTATATTTTTATAACTCACGATATTGCCACTGTTAAAGCCATTTCGGATGAAATAGTTGTTATGTATCAAGGTAAAGTAGTTGAGCAAGGCTTAAAAAGTAAAATTTTAAACCCTCCACACCCTGATTATACTGAGTTGTTATTATCTTCAGTTCCAGAAATGGATCCTGATTGGCTAACAAATCTTTTAAATAAAAGATCAAGCTAATTAATCTAATTAAAAATACTTGAAAATATTTTAAATTTATTATTTAAATTTTTTGTGAAAAAAATTTCTAAATTAGATGAGTATTTATTTGATCTTAATGGATACTTAATTATTAAAAATGCTTTAAGTAAAAAAGAACTTATTAATTTAAATAAAATTTTGGATAATTTAAAAAACTTAGGTAATAAACAGTGGGCCGGTCATGTTCATGGTCATAATTACGGAGGTAAGGAGGGCTTAAATCTTCAACAAATTTATGAAGCAGGAAAGCCTTTTGAAAATTTAATTGACCATCCTTCATGGATTAATCACATGTTACATTTTGTAGGAGGTAAAGGCTCTTTTGACCACACTCATGGTCCATTATTTATTGATGAGAACTTTGCAAATATTAGAGGCCCAGGTGAGGCTATCGGCATACATTCTGGCAACCATGAAGGCCTACAAAGAAATCATTATAGATTTCAAAATGGAAAATTTCATTGTGCACAAGTAAATATTTTATTAGCTTTGAATGATATTGGTCCAGGTGATGGTGGAACTGTTGTAATACCTGCATCACATAAATCTAACATAGAGCATCCAGAATTTAGAGAAAACAAGATGTTAAAAGGCGGTAAAGTATCATCAGCAGATGGAATGACTGCATCTGTTGAGGTTCATTTAAAAGCAGGTGATGGACTTTTATTTGTAGACTCATTATGTCATGGTTCAGCAAAAAGAGTTAATAATGGAGAAAGAAGAATTGTTGTATACAGGTATGGACCTTCTTGGGGATTTTTTCGTCACCCGTATCGCCCATCAGCTCAATTACTTAAAAGATTATCTAAGTTCCAAAAAAGTATTGTGATGCCTCATGAAAAGGTTTTAACTCCTTCTAATAAAAATTCTTGTTGATTGTGAATATAATTAAATCAATTTTAAATATTTTTCTAAGTAAAGAGAGCAAATTTAATAATCTTGAGGCAAGAAATATAATGATAGCTGAAAGCAGCTTTAATAAAATGAATTTAACATTAGGAAATACTTTTAAGGTTAACGGAAATATCAAAATTAAAAATTTTAAAGAAAAAATTACAGAAGATAATCTAACGGTAGTAGTTATTAATAATAAAGGTAAAACAATTGGCTATATTACCAAAAATGAATTAATTAATAATTAAATTTTATGAAAATAAATTTGAAAAATAAAACTTATGTAATCTCAGCTGCTGCAGATGGTATAGGCTTTGCAATTGCTAAGAAGATTATCAGCGCAGGTGGAAAAGTATATATTTCCGATATTAACAAAAAAAAAATTAATGAAATAAATAAAAAATATAAGAACAAGATTTATGCAACTGCTATGGATTGTACAAATCCAGCTGAAATTAAAAATTATTTTCATAAACTAAAATCTCTAAAAAAAATTGATGGTCTAATAAATAACATAGGAATAGCAGGTCCAACCAAAAGTCTTGAAAATATAAAAATAGAAGAATGGGAAGAGACTATAAAGACAAACTTACATAGTCATTTTTATTATACAAAGTATTCCATTGCATTTTTAAAAAAAGCAAAAAAATCATCAATAATTAATCTTTCTTCTACTGCAGGACTTTATGGTTTTGCTCAACGTTCACCTTATACTGCTAGTAAATGGGCAATAATAGGTCTGACCAAAACTTTAGCAATGGAACTTGGTAAATATAAAATTAGAGTTAACGCAATTTGTCCTGGATCAGTAGAGGGAGATCGAATGAAGCGAGTAGTTGATGCAAAAGCCTTATTAACAAAAACTAATCCCAAAAAAGTAAAACAAGAGTTTGAATCAATGGTATCTCTACAAACATTTGTTAATAAAGAAGATATTGCTTCAATGGTTTTATTTTTATTAAGTGATGAAAGTCAAAATATTTCTGGTCAGGCTATGACAGTAGATGGAAATACTGAAAGAATGAATTAGTGTCTCAATACACTGATTATATAATAATTGGTGCAGGTTCAGCAGGTTGTGTACTAGCAAATAGACTATCATCTCACTCAAAAAATAATGTAACTTTATTTGAAGCTGGCCCTTCTAATAATACATGGAAAGTTGATATGCCAAGTGCATTGCTTTATGTGATGCATGATCCAAAATACAATTGGAAATATTATACTGAGCCTGAACCTTATTTAAATAACAGATCATTATATTGTCCTAGGGGTAAGATGTTAGGAGGTTGTTCCTCCCATAATGGTATGGTTTTTGCTCGGGGTCATAAAGAGGATTTTGACAGATGGGAGTCTTATGGTCTTGATCAATGGAGCTATAATAAGGTTTTGCCATATTATAAAAAACTAGAAACATGGTCTGGAAAAAATAATCTAAGAGGTAAAGATGGTCCATTAAAAGTAAATAAATCTCAAATAGATAAAAAGTTTCCATTATTTAATGCAGTTTTAAAAGCTGCAAAAGAAGCTGGCTATAATATTTTTGATGACTCAAATAGTCTTAGCAATGAAGGGTTTGGAACATTTGATGTAACAATTGATAAAGGTGTTCGTCAAAGTATTCCTAAAGCTTATTTAGATCCAATAAAAAACAGAAAAAATCTTCAAATAGTAAAAAAAACATATGTAAAAAAAATAATTTTTAAAGATAAAGTTGCAATAGGGGTAGAATATATAAAAAACAACGAGACACATTATTTTTATGCAAATAAAGAAGTAATACTTAGTGCAGGCTCAATTAATTCGCCAAAAATACTTCAACTCTCAGGAATAGGTAATGCTGCACATCTTAAAGATTTTGGAATTCCCATAATTAATGATTTAAAAGGAGTTGGTGAAAATCTTCAAGATCATTTAGAAATATATATTCAATATAAATCAAAGAAAAAAGAAACATTATATGATTTATCAACCAATTTTATTTCTCAGGGTATTGAAGGAAGCAAATGGTTTGCTTTCAAGAAAGGTAAACTAGCTCACTCATATTTAGAGTTAGGTGGTTTTGTAAAAACAAATAAAAATTATTCACATCCAAATTTACAATTTCATTTTTTTCCATCATTAGTAATCAATCATGGTTTAACAAATCCTGAATTCGATGCTTTTCAATTTCACGCATGTCCTAACAGGCCAAAGAGTAGGGGTTTTGTTAAAATAAAATCAAATGATTTTAATATATCACCTCAAATTCAATTTAATTACTTGCAAAATAGAGAGGATTTAATTCAAATGAGAGACAGTGTGAAAATTGCAAAAAATATTTGCTCTCAGAAATCACTCTTAGATTATGTAGATTACGAAATAAGGCCTGGAATTGATATTCAATCTAATGAAGAATTAGATGAAATTATCAGAAATACCTCAGAATCGGCATATCATCCCTCTTGTACTAACAAAATGGGTACAGATCATTATTCAGTTGTTGATCAAAAAACAAAAGTTCATGGTATTGAAAATTTAAGAGTTATAGATGCATCAATTATGCCTGATATTGTTAGCGCTAATTTAAATGCAAGTGTAGTGATGATCGCAGAAAGGGCAGCTGATTTTTTACTAGATTAAAACAAAAACTTAGGCCGTTTCTAGCCTAAGTATATTGCTATTATTTATTCTTAAAGGAAGGAAACGCATTAATTAAGGAGGAAATAAACCTTAAAAAAATGCCTAAGAATTAGATAGATTTTCTTCTGAGTGTCCAACCATATCTTTCACTATAATAAGCTTCAATTCCTTCAGCTAAGTTAAGATCGTAGTTGGAGTCAATAGATCCCTCAAGGACCTTATTCTCGATCGAACTCTGTTCTAAACCTTCTTTTTGGTTTTTAATGTTATCTGTCATTTTGCTATTCATAATTTACAATATTTACATTTATATAAAAGTTATAAAAAAAACTAGTAAATAAGTCATTTTTAATGTAAAGATAATTACTTGATAAAATTTTAATTTGTAAATTTTGTAAATGAATATAGAAGCTGATATAAATTTAGGTCCAAGATTAAAAAAACAAAGGATTAACAAGGGTTTTTCCCAAGCTAAACTATCTAAATCAATCGGAATATCACCAAGTTATTTAAATTTAATAGAAAGCGGGAAACGTAAAATACCTCTTTCGTTGTTAATAAAAGCTTCCGAGGAACTAGATTTATCAATAAAGGACTTTTCTGCAGAATCCAATAAACGACTACTTTCAGATGTTATGGATGTTTTGAGTAATGAAATTTTCGATGATCTTAAAATTACTAACCATGACACTAGTAATTTTATTGGATCCAATCCTAACATTGCAAAAGCACTATTAACGATAAATGATTCATTTAAAAGTTTTAAAGAGGATATGCAGAATCGCCTTGAAACAATGGATGTTAATTCTGGCAAAATAGAAAAACCAACGAGACTTCCAGTTGAAATAGTTTCAGATATTTTGCAAGAGAATAAAAATTATTTTCATGATCTAGAAATAAGTTCAGAAAAATTAAGAAAAGAAATAGGACTTAAAATAGGTCCTAATATTGGATCGGGTTCAAAACTAACACAATATCTTCAATCAAAGCATGGTATCAAAGTTAAAATAGTAACAATTGATCAAGATGAAAAAATAGTCAAACGCTATGATGAAAAAAGTAAAACTTATTATTTGTCTGAAATGCTAACATACACTTCAAGAAACTTTCATTTAGCTTCTCAGGTTGCTTATTTAGAAGCTACTGACGTAATAGACAAGGTAATCAAAGAAAATAATGTTGAGTCGGAGGAGGTCGTTCCTTTGCTTAAACTTTCATTATTAAATTACTATGCAGCCGCATTTATGATGCCTTATGATGATTTTTTAAAAAGTGCAAAACTTCATAGATATGATGTAGAAATTTTAATGCATCACTATGCTTGTAGCTTTGAGCAAGTTACACATAGACTAACAAATCTACAGAGACCAGGTAATGCTGGTGTTCCATTTCATTTTTTAAAAACAGATATTGCAGGAAATGTTTCTAAAAGATTTTCTCTTTCAGGAATTCATATTCCCAGACATGGAGGATCATGTCCAAGATGGAATGTTTATACTGCATTTTTAAATCCAGGAAAGATTCACCCACAAATTTCAAAAATGCCTGATGGAAAAGTCTATTTTTGTATAGCTAGAGCATTTGAAAAAGGGATTGAAAAACATGGCATGCCAAAAAGTTTTGTTTCTATTGGCCTAGGATGTGATATGAAATATGCAAAAGATTTGGTTTATTCTGAAGGAATTGACCTCACAAATAAGAAGTTACAAATGCCAATTGGTGTTTCTTGTAGAATATGTCCAAGGGTCGAATGTCAACAAAGAGCATTTCCACCAATCGATAAAGAGTTGAAGCTTGATATCAAGTATCGAGGGACATCTCCATACGTAACGATTTAGATTTTAACTAACATCTTCCCTATATTTTTTCCATTAAGTAAATCAATAAATGCTTTAGGAGCATTTTCTAAACCCTCGTAAACTGTCTCTTTAAATTTTATTTTGTTATTTTTTAACCAATCTTTCATATCGGTTTCAAATGGCTCATTATCATTTTCATGATCAAATATTAAAAATCCTTTTATGGTTAATCTTTTCACAAGCACATGAGCCATATTTTTTAAACCACTTGGGGGTGTTGTTACATTCATCTGAGATATTCTGCCACAAATGACTATTCTTCCAAAGTTTTTCATTCTGAATATTGCAGACTCTAAAAAATCACCACCAACGTTATCAAAATATAGATCAAAACCTTCAGGACATATTTCTTTAAAATGCAGAACAAGATTTTCAACTTTATTATAATTAAATGCGTGATCTACGTTTAGTTCATTTTTTAACCAATTAACTTTTTCATCAGAGCCAGTACTTGCATAAACAGTACAACCTAAATTTTTAGCAATTTGACATACTGTCGATCCAACACTGCCACCAGCTGATGAAACAAGCACGGATTGTCCAGCTTTTAATTTCCCATAATTAAATAGACCTATATAAGCTGTTTGTCCTGTCATACCTAATGGACCTAAGTAAGATTGAATAGGCAAATTTGTAGAAGGAATTTTTTTTAATTGATCACTATTACAAACAAAATTATCTCTCATTCCAAAATTGCTAAAGACAGTATCACCTATTTTAAAATTATCATCATCTGACTCTTGAACTGAACCTATTGCATAACCCTCCATTTCTTCACCTAATTTAAATGGTGCTTTATAATTTTTTCTCTCTGTCATTCTTGCTCTCATATAAGGATCAACAGAAATCCAAGAATTTAAAACGTGAATATTATTTTTGTTATTTAATTTAATTTCTTTTGTTTTTATTTCAAAATCATCTTCTGATGGTAGTCCTTGGGGAATATAATTTTTTAATGCAACATATTTACAAGTTTTTGTCATATCTATAACTTATATTTTTTCTTTAATTCAATCAAATCAATTAAAAAGTTATCTCTAATATTACTTAGTTTATTAATAGATAATTTTTTAGATTGTATAGCAGTGCCATTAATTATTTTTTGTTTTAATTCTTTATTTAATTTAGGAGATTTTAATTTTGTCCAAGGAAGCTTTAAGGCTGGTCCAAACTGATCTAACATATGTTTCATTCCTAATTTACCTCCAGCTAAATGAAATGTCAGAAATGTACCCATTAAGGCCCAACGCATACCAGGTCCGTAAGTGATTGCATCATCTAAATCTTTAGTTGTTCCGTAACCATCATTAATTATATGCAATCCCTCTCTCCATAATGCTTCTTGCAATCTATCAGATAGAAATCCTGGTAGTTCTTTTTCCACTAACAGAGTTTTCATTTTAATTTTTTTATAAAATGTATTTGCTCTCTTAAAATAAATTTTACTCGTCTTATTGCCTTTAACTATTTCAACTAAAGGCAAAATATAAACAGGATTAAAGGGGTGAGCAATTATAAATCTTTGCGGATTAATACATTCTGCTTGCAATTTTGAAGGTAACAATCCAGAAGAACTTGAAGCTATAATTGATTGTTTTGGTGCAAATTTACTAATATCTTTTATAACTTTTTTTTTTAATTGTAATCTTTCAGGAATATTTTCTTGAATTAGATCAGAATTCTTAACTGCCTCAGCTAAATTATTAGTAAAATTAAGATTTTTTAAGTTAATTTTTCTTTTGTATAATTTTTGAATAACTGGTTTAGTTCTAGCTATTTCTTTTTTAAGATATTCTATTTGTTTTTTATTTTTATCAAAAGCTGTAACCTTTTTATTACATGCTAAAAAACGCAATATCCAACCAGTACCTATAACACCAGTTCCTATTACAGAAATATTTTTGATATTTTTCAAACTAAAAATGTTTTTTTAATTTTAATTTTTCTCTAACTTGCTCAGGATTAAGTATAGATGATCCTAAATCTTCAACTATGCATCTAGCTTTTTCAACAAGTTGAGCATTAGAAGCAAAAACACCTTTTTTAAGATAAAGATTGTCTTCTAGCCCTACTCTTACGTTTCCACCCAAAATCACTGCCTGTGCTGCCATTGGCATTTGAGTTCTTCCAATACCAAATCCAGCCCATAAGCCTTCTTTAGGAACCATGTCAGCCATAGCTTTCATTGCAGTTGTTGTAGCAGGAGATCCCCATGGGATTCCAAGACATATTTGATAAAGAGGAGGGCCATCAATTAAGCCTTCTTTGTAAAGCTGATTTGCAAACCATAAGTGACCCATTTCAAAAGCTTCCATTTCTGGTTTAACTCCGAGCTCTTGCATTTTTTTTGCTGCAGATCGAAGTTGCTTTGGAGTATGAACAAATGTCATATTGGAATCACCAAAGTTAAGTGTACCACAATCTAACGTACACATTTCAGGAAGTAATTCTTCTACATGCTCTAACCTACTAAGAGCATCAATCATATCTGTATTTGGGCCAACGGGGTTAAGAGGATCTTTACCTGTTCCGATTTCAAAATCTCCACCCATTCCTGTTGTGAAATTTAGAACCACATCCGTATCTGAAGATCTTATTCGATCTGCAACTTCTTTATAATATTTCAATTTTCTTGAAGGTTTCCCATCTGGCTCTCTCACATGAATATGAGCTATTGCAGCTCCCGCGTTTGCTGCTTCAATAGAAGCATCTGCTATTTGCTTTGGAGTTATAGGTAATTCTGGATGTTTATTTGCTGTATCTCCAGAACCAGTAACTGCACAAGAAATTATTACTTCATTATTCATTTTTTTAATCTACTAGTATATTTATAATTATAAAAGAAAATTATGAAAATATACTTAAATTCTGGAAAAGTTAAAAAAGAATGGACTGATTATAATGGTCATATGAATCTAGCTTTTTATATTCATTTATTTGATGCAGGTTGGGAAGTCTTACTTCAAAAATTTAATATGGGCGAAGATTCGGCAAAAATAGAAAAGAAAACTACCTTTGCAGTTGAGTCTCATACAACTTATGACAAAGAAGTTAAAGAAGGAGATGAGGTAGATATAAACTTATTATTTTTAGATAGAGATAAAAAAAGATTAATTTATAAGTTGGAGATGACCCATAAAGAGGAAGGTTATAGAGCTGCTACAACAGAAGTATGCTCATTATATGTAGATCTAAATATTAGGAAAGTAGCAGAAATAGAACAAGAAAAGCAAAGTAAAATAGATAATTTTATTGAAAATAATAAAAATAGTTTTGATCCAGGTAATTTAGCATTAATTCATAAATTAAAAAAATAATTATAAATTTCTATAAGGAGTTCTATTAAATATTCTTTGAACCATTGGAACAAATTCTTTTAAAGGAATTGTATCATAATTTGGATCAAATGATGCTTGATCCCATCTTTCACAAAAATTGATAGTATCTTTAAAGTATTTATGACCTTTAAATTTATCTCTAAGATTTCTATCTTTGCCATAATGATGATTATAGTAATAAGCTTGGAATAAACCGTGTTGTTCGACTATCCATCTTGTTTTTTCAGAGACAAAAGGTTTTAAAACTGCTGCTGCAAGCTCAGAATGATTAAGAGGTGCTATCTCATCTCCAATATCATGCAATAAAGATGCAACTACCATTTCTTCAGACGCTTTCTCTCGTAAAGCTCTAGATGCAGTTTGAAGTGAATGTTCCAATCTTGAAACCTGATAACCACCAAGAGATTTGTCTAGGCCTTCTAAAACTCTTACTATCCTATCCGCAGTACCTTCTATAAATTTATCCTCAAAATTTGCCAGAAGTTCATAGTCTTCTTTATCGCCATGTTTCATTTCTGTGAATTTTACTTCATCTTTAGTCATGTTCTAATTATACATATTTTCAATTAATATGAAACTAATTCCTGAATGGTACGAGCACCAATATTGTCTTATTGCATGGCCTTGTAATAAAGACCTTTATGGAAAAATCATTAACAAAGCTAGAGATGAAGTTGCCAATGTGATTAATGAAATTGCAAAAACAGAACATGTAATTGTCTTATCAAATAAAGAAGACATTAATGAAATTCAAAATAAAACTGATAATAAAAATATAGATATTCTAGAATGTAAATTAGATGATTCTTGGATGCGAGATATTGCGCCAATTTTTTATAACGAAGATCATCAATTAAAATCTATTTGTTTTGAATTTAACGGTTATGGGAAGTATCCAAATTATTTTAATGATAATAAAATATCTAAATTTATTTCAAACTTTTTAAATATTCCTACAAAAAATTCTGATTTAGTCGTTGAGGGAGGGGCAATCGCCTATGATGACAGAAAAAATTTATTTAGTACCAAAAATGTAATATTTAATAAAAATAGAAAACAAAAACATAGTAGTGAATATATTATTGAAGAATTAAAATTTTTATTTGATTTAAATCATATTTTTTTGTTTGAAAATGGACTAAAGGATGATGATACTGATGGTCATGTAGATAATTTATTATGCCCTATTGGAAAAAATAAATATTTAATTGCTACAACTCACAAATTAGATCTTAATTATGAAATATTAGAAAAAAACAAAGCTGATATTATAAAATTTTTTAAAGATACTAATCAGGCATTTGATTTAATTGAAGTGCCTTTACCTAAAAGAAAAAAAATTAATAATAAGAATATTATTAGCTCATATATAAATTTTTATTTCAGTAAAAATAAAATTATTTTACCTAAATTCAATGCTAAGGAAGATAATGAAGTAAAATTAACTTTTGAAAATTTATTCCCAAATCGAGAAATTATAATGTTGGAAACAGAAAATATCAATTATGGTGGGGGAAATATTCATTGTATAACAATGAATGTACCAAAAATATGAAAGTAAAAGTAGCAACATCACAATTTAAAGCTCTTAAAGGAGACTTTGACGCTAACGTAAATAAAGCAATTAGTTTAGTTGAAAAAGCTTCAAATGAAAATGTTGATATTTTACTTCTGCAAGAATTATTTCAAGATTATTATTTTTGTTCAACAAAAAATGATAAATTTTTTGATCTTGCAATTGATTTTCCTTCTCATTCGATGTTCGAAAAATTATCTAATATTTGTAAAGATAAAAAGATTTCATTACCAATTAGTTTTTTTCAAAAAAAAGAAAGTAAGTTTTTTAACTCTCTGGTTATGATTGATTCTTTTGGTAAAATAAGTGAAGTTTATAATAAATCTCACATTCCTGAAGGGCCTGGATATAATGAAAAGTATTATTTTGAAAAAGGCAACACAGGTTTTATGGTTTTTGACACCCCTCTAGCAAAAGTTGGTTGTGCAATTTGTTGGGATCAGTGGTTTCCTGAATGTGCAAGAATATTAACGTTGAAAGGTGCAGATTTAATTTTATATCCATCGGCAATTGGTACTGAGCCACACATGCCTGAATTAAATTCAAAGGATCATTGGATTAATACAATGGTAGGACATGCTGCTGCAAATCAAATCCCTATAATAACTTCGAATAGAATAGGCAAGGAGGTCGAAGCTGATATTGAATTAAATTTTTATGGTAATTCTTTTATATTGGATCATCTTGGAAATGTAATAAATCGTATGAATGATAAGGATGAGGGAATAATAACTGCTACTTTAGATTTATTAATTTCCAGAGAATATAGAAAATTATGGGGTAACTTTAGAGACAGAAGGCCCGATCTATATAAAAAAATTCTCGATTTTTAATTTATTTTATTTAATGTAATTTTTATTTAGGAGGGGAATAATGCTTAAGTATTTTATATCTCTATTAGTTTTAATTTCTTTTTCAGCTCAGGCTAAAGAAGAATTATTTATTTACAATTGGTCTGACTATATTGCCGAAGATACAATTGAAAATTTTGAAAATGAATTTGGCATTGATGTAACTTATGATGTTTTTGATTCAAATGAGGTTCTTGAAGCTAAACTTTTAGCTGGTGGGTCTGGCTATGATATTGTCGTGCCTTCTGGTTCTTTTTTAGAAAACCAAATCAAGGCTGGAGTTTTTCAAAAACTTGATAAATCTGAATTATCGAACTTAAAAAATTTAGATCCAGAAGTTTTATCAAAGATAGATGCACATGATCCAGGCGGTCAGTATTCAGTTAACTATATGTATGGCACAACTGGTATTGGTTATAATACTGATAAGGTTGATGAAGATGAGGTTACTAGTTGGAGTGTTTTATTTGACCCAGCTATAGCTTCTAAATATGAAGATTGTGGTATAGCAATGTTAGATGCACCATCTGAAGTAATGGAAATTGCCTTAAAATATGTAGGTAAAGATCCTAACACTGAAGACGAAAATGATTATAAGGCTGCACTTTCAATGTTGCAGGAAATTAGACCTTTCATTAGGTATTTTGATTCTTCTCAATATATAGATGATCTTGCTAATGGTGAAATTTGTTTAGCTATGGGATGGTCAGGTGATGTTTTTATTGCTGCTTACGAAGAAATAGAACCAGTTTGGTATTCTATTCCTTCAGAGGGAACTGTAATTTGGTTTGATATGATGGCAATCCCAGCTGACGCAACAAATGTTTTAAATGCACATAAGTTTATAAATTATATTTTGCGCCCTGAAGTTGCTGCAGATATTACAAACTATGTTTGGTATTCTAATCCAAACAAAGCAGCTAATGAGCTAGTTGATCCAGAAATTTTAGGAGATCCAGCTATTTATCCAGATGAAGCAACTTTAAGTATGCTATTTGCTGATACTGCTGACTCACCTAAAAAAGCACAATTATCAACTAAATATTTTAATAAATTTAAATCAAATTAAAAAATATACTTCATTTCAGCACTAATATATTAATATTAGTGCTGATTTAAGATGGATAATAATTTTCTTGTAATTGAAAATATTTCTAAATCCTTTGGAGATAACAAAGTTTTAGAAAATATTAATTTAAATATTTCAAAATCTGAATTTTTTGGTCTCTTAGGCTCTTCGGGTTCTGGCAAAACTACCTTACTAAGGATATTAGGTGGATTTGAGAAGCCAGATACAGGACGCGTTATACTCGACGGAACAGACATAACAAATCTTGAACCCTTTGATAGACCATTAAACTATATGTTTCAATCGTATGCTTTATTTCCTCATTTAAACGTATTTAATAATTTAGCTTTTGGAATTAAAGAAAATTTTACCCAAAAAGAAATTGAAATAAATGTAAGAAATATTGCTGAACTTTTATCTATTGAACATTTATTAAATAGAAGAATTAAGCAATTATCAGGAGGAGAGCAGCAACGAGTTGCCCTTGGAAGGTGCTTAATAAAAAAACCTAAATTATTATTATTAGATGAGCCTCTTGCAGCACTAGATAAAAAACTAAGATCAAAAACACAATTAGAGTTAACAACACTCCAAAAGAAACTGAAAATTACATTTGTTTTCGTTACCCATGATCAGGAAGAAGCAATGTCCTTATCTGATAGAATGGCAATAATGAAGAACGGTCTTATTTTGGAATGTTCTAGCCCTGAAGAGATTTATGAAAACCCTAAAAGTCTTTATACTGCCAATTTTATAGGAATTGCAAATATAATTGAAATTTACAAGAAAGATGAAAATTTTTATTCTGATGATTTAGATATAAATTTTAAATTAAACAAAGAATTAAAAAAAACACAAACTAAAATTTTACTAAGACCAGAGAAAATAAAAATACAATCGATAAATAATTTAAAAACAAGTTTATTTAATTCCTTTAGTGGAGAAATTTTAGAAAAATCATATTTGGGAAGCTTTACGCGTTATGAAATTAAAATTAATAAAACGATAATTTCGGTTTTAGATCAGAATTTTAACTCCAACTCAAATTATAATTTCCCAAAAGGGGAAAAAGTTATTTGTAGTTGGGAAAGTGAATCAATTAAGATTTTAGAGGATTAATTGAAAAATAAATTATTTGAAAAATATTTTGTTTTTAGTCCTTACTTTTGGCTTGTTCTATTTTTTTTTATTCCATTAGCTATAATTTTTAAAATATCAGTTTCAGTATCAGAATGGGGGATGCCTCCATATCAAGATATTTTTCTTTTTGATAATGGATTTGAAATCAATACTACATTTGAAAACTATATTTATATATTTAGTGATTATTACTACATTGGATCTTTTGTAAACTCTTTGATTCTAGCTCTAATATCTACTTTTTGTTGTTTACTTATTGGGTTCCCACTAGCTTTTTATATTGCGACTTCAAATATCAGATTAAGAAATATCCTATTAGTTTTAGTAGTTATTCCATTTTGGTCATCATTTCTATTAAGAGTATATGCATGGAAAATAATTTTACAGAATAATGGAATTTTAAATGTAATACTTCTAAACCTAGGCATAACATCAGAGCCACTTCAATTATTATACAATCAATATGCCGTCATCATGGGAATTGTATACACTTATTTACCTTTGATGATTTTACCACTCTATGGATACTTAAATAAATTTGATTTAAATTTAATTGAGGCGTCAAAAGATTTAGGACTAAATCGTATTAAAACCTTTTTTAAAGTTATACTTCCTTTATCTGTTCCAGGAATTGTTGCTGGATCTTTATTGGTTTTTATACCTGTTGTTGGAGAATTTATTATACCTGAAATGTTAGGTGGTAGTGATAGATTGTATTATGGAAAAATATTATGGGAGGAATTCTTTGTTAATAGAAATTGGCCAGGTGCTAGTGCTTTAGCTTTTAGTGGAATTATTATTTTAGTTTTACCAATTGTTATTTTTCAAATACTTTATTCTCGTTGGAGTCAAAAAAATGAAATCTAGTTTAATCAAAAGTATAGTTATTTTTTTAGGTTTATTTTTTTTATATTTCCCAATTTTAGTTTTAATTTTTTACTCATTTAACGAAAATAAGAGAGTAATGGTTTGGAAAGGATTTTCTTTAAGATGGTATAATGAATTATTTAGTAATGAACAAATAATTGAGGCATTTATTATTAGTATTAAAATTGCAGCTTTGTCTGCAACTTTTGCTACAATTTTAGGAGTTATGATTGGATATTCACTTGTAAGAATAAGAAAAATACCTTTTAAATCATTTTATATTTTTCTTTCTTCTACACCTTTGGTTTTGCCAGAATTAATTTTAGGTCTTTCAATGTTACTTTTTTTTATTAGCTTAAATAATGTAATTGGATTTCCATCATCTAGAGGACAATTAACTATTTTTATATCGCACGTTACTTTTTGTATTGCATTTGTCGCAATTATTATTCAAGCAAGATTAACTGACTTTAACAAAAATATTGAGGAAGCTGCTATGGATCTAGGCTATAATTATACAAAAGTACTCTATAAGATAACTTTACCAATAATTTTGCCTTCTATTATTGCTGGTTGGTTATTAGCTTTTACAATTTCTTTAGATGATCTAGTAGTTGCGAGTTTTACTACTGGGCCTGGGGCTAACACATTGCCAATTGTAGTTTTTTCTAAAGTCAGATTAGGATTGAGTCCTGAAGTAAACGCTTTATCAGCAATTTTAATGTTCGCTTTGATAATAATTGGTTTATTTTATTTTTATTTTAATAAAAAATTTAAACATTAAGTAATAAATATTCCCGCTCCCAAGAACTTATTACTGATAAATAAGCTTGATATTCAACTCTTCTTATCGCAGCAATCGACCTTACAAATTTTTCATTAAATATCGATTTTATATCTTCATCATTTTCAAAGAGAGTTAACGATTCATCCATATTTTTAGGTAGATTAGAATTTTTATCTTTAAATGCACTATCTTTGGTTTCTGGATTTGGTTTTAAATTGTTTTTCATTCCTAAATATCCTGAAGCTAAATTAGCTGCAAAAACTAGATATGGATTTGTATCAGATCCCGGAATTCTATTTTCAATACGCATATTTTTTTCCTCAATTGACGGAATTCTAAAACCACAGCTTCTATTTCCTATTCCCCACTTTACATTTTTTGGAGTCCCCCAGGTTGCAAATAATCTTCTAAAAGAGTTTATATTTGGTGCGTATATTGGCATTAATAATGGAGTATATTTTTCTAAACCTCCTATATAATTTTTCATTTTTTTTGAAATTTTTGAAGATTTATTAAAAAAAATATTTTTATTTTTTTCATTATAAACTGACTGATGAATATGCATTGCACTACCAGGCTGATTCTCCATAGGTTTTGCCATAAATGTGGCGTGAAGTTTATGTTTTAAAGCTGATTGTCTAAGGGTACGTTTAAATAAAAATACTTGATCTGCAAGCTCTAACGGATTTCCGTGCTGGAAATTTATTTCCATCTGAGCTGATCCAGATTCATGATTAATAGTATCAATTTCAATATTTTGTTCTTCACAATAATTATACAAATCTTCAAAAAGATGATCGAATTCATTTACAGCATCTATACCCAAAGCTTGTTTACCTGTTTCTTGTCTACCTGATTGTCCAACTGGTACTTCTAAAGGATAATCTGAGTCCGCATTAGGTTTAACTAAGTAGAATTCTAATTCTGGAGAGACAATTGGAGTTAATTTTTCTTTTTTATAAAGTTTCAGAATATTTTTTAGAGCATTTCTGCTTGAATTGATAACCTCATCACCATTAAGATTTATTGCGTCACAGATGATTTGCGCAGTCGGATCTTCGTACCATGGTACTATTCTCATTGTATCAAAATCTGGTTTTAAAATAACATCAATATCAGTTGGATTGTACACACTTCTTGGTAAAGCACCTGCTGAGTCCTCAGTCGCATAATCTCCTGATATTGTTTGAATGAAAGTTGATTGTGGCAATCTATGACTTTCATCTTCAAGTCCCTTTAAAAATTTATTAGTTGGTAAAATCTTACCTCTTGCAATGCCCCCAAGATCTGGAACTAAACATTCAACTTCTGTAATAGAATTCTCTTGAAACCAATTTTGAAATTTTTCAATCATATTGAGAGTGTTTGTTTACTAATTATAATTAAACCATTAATGATAAGATAATGATTACTACAAAAAAAAGAACTTTTAATCAACATGATAATGAAAAAGAAAGTTTTTATAAATATTCTGCACCATTTTTTCCTAATCAAGTTAAGTTAAATGAGAATATTACAACTGATGTATGTATAATTGGAGGAGGTTTAACAGGTATTTCTTCAGCATTAAATTTATCTAATCAAGGTTTATCAATAACTATTTTGGAAGCAAATAAAGTTGGATCTGGTGCTTCTGGGAGGAATGGTGGTCAACTAGGAATTGGAATGAGAAAAGATCAATTCTACTTAGAAAAAAAATTTGGTATTGAAAAAGCAAAATTTTTTTGGAAAATTGGATTAGATGCTGTTTCAAATGTAGTTAATTTAATTGAAAAATACAAAATTGATTGTGCACTTAGACAGGGTGTTCTTCATGTAGGTAACACAAAAAAAGATTATAAATATTTTCAAGATGAAATTGAGCATATGCAGAATAATTATAATTATAGTAATTATGAATACTTTGACCACAATTCAATAAGAGATGAAGTTAATAGTGACAGATATTTTTCTGGAATGCTTTTAAAAGATTCTTATCATTTAAACCCATTAAAACTGACATATGGTTTAGCAGAACAGTGTTTAGCAAATGGTATAAATATATATGAAAATTCTCCAGCTGATAAAATTGTTGATAATCAAAAAGAAGTTATAATTCATTCTGGAAAAAATATCATTAAAGCAAAAAAAGTCATTATTGGTTGCAACGGATATCTTGACAATCTTTTAGGATCAAAAAGAAATTATTTTATGCCAATAAATAATTATATTATTGCAACAGAACCTCTTGGAAAAGATCTAGCAAGTAAATTAATCAAAAGAAATTGTGGAGTAATAGATTCTAGATTTATGATTGATTATTATAGATTCTCAGAAGACTATAGACTTCTTTTTGGAGGACCTGAAACTATTACATCTCATTTTGTTAAAGATGCAAAAAGTTTTGTCTCTAAACGAATGTATAAAGTTTTTCCTGAATTAAAAAAATTTAAAATTGAGTTTTCTTGGGGAGGGACCTTGGCAATATCAATTAATAGATTGCCTATTTTTGGAACTATATTGAATCAAAAGTTATATTATGCTCATGCTTACTCTGGGCATGGATTAGCTATGAGTATTATGGGAGGAAAAATGATAGCTGAAAAAATTATTAATAAATCAAATAACTTTGACATTTTTGCGCAAATTAATCATTTTAAAATTCCAGGTGGTAATTTGCTCAGAAGACCATTGTATTCCTCAGCTATTATTTATTATAGGTTAATGGATTATTTAAATAGATTATAATTACTTAATTGCTCTTTTTAATCTGTCATTTATAGTTTTACCTAGTCCTTTATCGGGTATTTCTACTACAGCAATTTTTTTGCATCTACTTTGATCTAACTTATGAAGATAATGATAAAAATTTTTCGCTGCTTCGTTTAAATTTTTTTTATTACTCAAATTAAAATTAATTATTTTAGACTTTAATTTATTATTGCCAAAATTTAATAAACCTTCATTTTTTAGTATTCTCTTAGCATTCATTCGTATTGGCTTTAAAGTTGAATAATGTTTTTTTAAATTACCAGGAGAAATAGAAGATTTCTTTTTAATTTTTACTTTTGCATATTTATTTAGTTCTTCAACAGTGATGCTACCATATCTTAATATTTCAATTTCATTATTGGTATCAATTCTAACAACTGTCGACTCTAGTCCATGAGAAGATTGTTTATCTTTTAACACAAAAATTTTTTTTTCTAGAACAGGGTCGATATCTATAATATTCGTTACGGAAGTTCTTTCTGACAGATTAGCACTAGGGGCTGCAATAGGTAGGCCAAATAAAGTAATTAATTTTTTAGCCAATTTATTACCAGGAATTCTGCAACCAACTAAGGTTGAGTTGTTAGAGACTAATTTTGATATTTTAGAATTTTTCCTTTTCTTTAATATTATTGTTAGAGGACCAGGCCAAAATTTTGAACCTAATTTTTTTTCAAATTTATTTAAAATAAAATATTTTTCTATTTGTTTAATACTTTTAAAGTGACAGATAATTGGATTACCTCGTGGTCTTTTTTTTACTTTAAAAATAGATTTTACAGCCTCATCATTTGTAGCGTCTGCCCCAAGACCAAATACTGTTTCTGTGGGAAATATTACAAGTTCTCCACTGCTTAATAATTTTTTTGCAATATCTAACTTATTTTTTTTCATATTTTTTTATAAAATGTTTCCATCTATCATTAAAATAGTTATTATCATTACTTGTATATGGGAAAAGTTATAGCATTTTCGAATCAAAAAGGTGGTTCAGGTAAATCGACTCTTTCAGCAAATTTATCAGTTTTGTGGAGTAATAGTGGTTACAAAGTAGCTGTTATAGATGCTGATGCACAAAAAAGTCTATCATATTGGCTTGAAGCTAGAAAATCTTATTATGGTGAAGATGATATTGGAATAACTCAATTAAATTTTGATATAAGGAATTTAATAGATGAGATTAAAGCAATAAAAAGAAAATACGATTTTATAATAATTGATAGCCCTCCATCTATAACTTTTGAAACAATGCAGGTTGTAAAAGCTTCTGATAGAGTATTTGTTCCAGTACAACCAAGTCCAGTAGACTTAATGGCTACACTGCCTTTTTTAAAAATTGCAAAACAAGAGAGAAAAAATCCAATAATTATTCTTAATAGAGTTATGCCAAGAGCAAAATTAACTGACGCAATGATTTTGCGTTTAAGATATGCTGGTGCCAAAATTGCTCGCTCCCGACTGTCTAGCAAAGTATTATTTGCAGAAACATTTTCAGTTGGAAGGGGCGTAGTTGATATAAGTGTTACATCAGATGCCTCAAAAGAAATAATTAATGTTGGAAACGAAATTTTAAGAAATTTCTAATTTAATGTCTGATATTACAACTGTTATACTTGCTGCAGGCAATAGTACGAGATTTAAAGCTAGTAAATCAAAGCTTGTTTATCCATTATGTGGTTTACCAATTGTTTCACATATTTTTAATATTGCAAAAAAAATATCAGGTAAAAATATATTAATTGTTTCTAATGAAAAAAATAAAGAAGAATTAAAGTTAATATTAAATACCTCTAAGTTAATTGTTCAAAAAAAACAAAAAGGAACTGCTGATGCAATTGAGCAAGTTAAAAAATATGTTAAATCTAAAAATATTTTAATTTTGTTTGGTGACACACCTTTAGTTGAAGTTAGAGATTTAAGAAAACTAATAAGTAAATTTAAAAAAAGTAAAGCGAAAGCTTCATTAATTGCATTTAATACTTCAGAACCACATGGTTACGGTAGATTATTATTAAATAATAACTATGTTGAAGAAATAATTGAGCAAATCAATTTAAAACCCGAACAAAAAAAAATCAATTTATGTAATTCTGGTATTTTAATAGCAAATACTAAATTATTATTTGATAATTTAAAAAATATTAAAGAAAATAAAATTAAAAAAGAAAGATATCTTCCTGATATATGCAAAATTTTTTCAAAAAAAAATATTCCTATTAATTATATTGAGTGTAACAAAGAAACAATGTTGGGTATAAATACTTTGGATGATTTTAATGTTGTACAAAATATCTTGCAAAAAAAATACGTAAAAAATTTTATAAAAAACGGAGTCAATTTTTTAAAACCCAATACTTGTTATTTAAGCTATGATACCAAAATTGAACCTACTGTTACAATTGAAAGCAATGTTACAATCAAGGAAAAAACAATTATAAAAAAAGGTTCAATAGTTAAAAGTAATTCATACTTAGAAGAAGTTACAATAGATGAAAATACAAATATTGGTCCAAGTGCTAGATTAAGACCAAAAACAAAAATCGGCAAAAAATCAAAGATTGGTAACTTTGTTGAAATTAAAAATTCTAAAATTGGAGATAATGTTTCTATTGCTCATCTTTCATATGTTGGAGATACAGAAATAGGAAACAATGTGAATATAGGTGCTGGCACAATAACTTGTAACTATGATGGAAAGAAAAAACACAAAACGATTATAAAAGATAATGTATTTATAGGTTCAAACACATCACTCATTGCTCCAGTTGTAATTGAGCCTAAATCTAGAATTGGTGCAGGTAGTGTTATCACTAAAAATATTCCCAAAAATTCACTTGCTATTGAAAGATCAGCCTTAAAAATTCTAAGAAATAAACGGTCTAAATAATAACTCTTGTTTCAAAATATATTAGGGTTTATGAGCTTTTTCAAATTATGAGCAATAAATGGTCACCCAATAGTTGGAGAAATAAAGATGCTCTTCATATGCCAAATTATCAGAATGAAGATCATCTAAATAAAACTCTAAACGAAATTTCCAAATATCCACCTTTAGTTTTTGCTGGAGAAGCGAGACTATTAAAAAAGAAACTTGGAGAAGTTGCAAACGGAAATGCTTTTTTATTACAAGGTGGAGATTGTGCTGAAAGTTTTGCTGATTTTCATCCAGATAATATTAGAGATACATTTAAAGTTATTTTACAAATGGCTGTTGTTTTGACGTTTGGTGCTTCTTGTCCAATTGTTAAAGTAGGAAGAATTGCCGGACAATTTGCAAAGCCAAGATCATCTGCCACAGAAGTTATTAATGATTTAGAACTTGAGTCTTATAAAGGCGACATAATTAATGGGATCGACTTCAATCAAAAAGATAGAGATCCTAATCCAGACAGATTGATTCAAGCGTACAATCAGTCTGCATCAACACTTAATCTATTAAGAGCTTTTTCTCAAGGTGGATTTGCTAATTTAAATAAAATACATCAATGGAACCTCAATTTTGTTAAAGGTGAGAATGCTGCTAAATTTAGAGAGATATCTTCTAGAATTGACGAATGCTTATCTTTTATGGAGGCATGTGGAATAAACGGAAACAGTGTAAGACAATTAAATGAAACAGACTTCTTTACAAGTCATGAAGCTTTACTTCTTCAATATGAGGAAGCATTAACAAGAATAGATAGTACTTCAGGTAAGTGGTACGATGTTTCAGCTCACATGTTGTGGGTAGGTGACAGAACACGACAACTGGATGGAGCACATATTGAATTTTTAAGAGGTATTGAGAACCCTATAGGTATTAAAGTGGGTCCAAGCACAAAGACAGAAGAACTATTAAAGATATTAGATGTGTTGAATCCAAATAATGAGTCTGGAAAAATAACGCTGATATGTAGAATGGGTCATGAAAAAGTTAGTGGAATACTTCCAAAAATAATCAGATCAGTTAATTCAGCTGGTAAAAATGTTGTTTGGACTTGTGACCCCATGCATGGAAATACTATCAAATCTAACACAGGTTTTAAAACTAGGCCATTAAAAGATATAATTTCTGAAATTCAGCAATTTTTTCAAATTCACAGAAGTGAAGGCACATATCCTGGTGGTGTCCATTTAGAAATGACTGGTCAAGATGTTACAGAATGTATGGGAGGTCTTCAAGAAATAACAGATGAAGATCTAAAAAATAGATATCATACATATTGTGATCCGAGACTAAATGCCTCGCAGTCTCTAGAATTGGCTTTTTTATTATCAGATTTTTTAAAAGAAGAAAAATTTCTTTCAAAGCAATCTTCAAATTTATAAATTTATATTTATATACTAATTATGAATTCAAAAGATAAAATTGTATATATTTCTAATTGGATTAAAGATTACGCTAAATCCATAAATAATAATCCAGTTACACTAGTAATAGGAGTGTCAGGAGGGGTTGACTCAGCTCTTACTAGTACTTTATGTGCTCAAACTGGTTTAAAAACTATAGCTGTTTCAATGCCTATTAAGCAAAATTCATCACAACATGATTTAAGTTTAAGACATTTAGAATTTTTAGAGCAAAATTACCCAAATGTAGAAACAAAAATAATCGAGCTAGATAATGTTTTTAAAACATTTCAAAATACGATGCAAAATTTTGATAGTGAGTTAGCTTTTGCAAATTCAAGATCTAGACTAAGAATGGTAACCCTATACCAAATAGCTCAGAGTAATAATGGTATAGTTGTTGGCACTGGAAATAAAGTTGAAGATTTTGGTGTTGGATTTTATACAAAATATGGTGATGGAGGCGTAGATATATCGCCAATAGCAGATTGTACTAAAACTGAGGTGTGGGAATTAGCCGAAGAAATTGGGGTTATAAAAGATATTATTAGCGCAGCACCGACAGATGGTTTATGGGATGATAGCAGAAATGATGAAAGCCAGCTTGGTCTTTCATATAAGCAATTAGAAGAAGCAATGGAAAATAAGTCTAGTGAATACTACAGTAGATACGAAGAAATTAGAAAGCCAAATCTTCATAAGATGAAGCCTATTCCTGTTTGCGAAGTTCCTAAAGAATAATATGAAGTGTAGGTTTGCTCCTAGCCCTACAGGAAAAATACATATCGGTAATGCTAGATCAGCAATTTTGAATTGGATTTTTTGTAAAAAAAATCAAGGTGAGTTTGTATTAAGAATTGATGATACTGATATTAATAGGAGTACTAAAGAATTTGAGACAAGCATCAAAGATGATCTTACATGGCTTGGATTAAATTGGAGTTACACTTTTAATCAGTCCTCCAGACAACATATTTACAATGAAAAAATCCAAATTCTAAAACAAAAGAAAAGGCTTTATCCATGTTTTGAAACAGAAGAGGAGTTAGCTTTAAAGAAAAAATCTTTGTTATCATCTGGGAAACCACCCATTTATGATAGATCATCATTAAATCTAAGTGATGAAGAAGTTGAAAAAAAAATAGAAACTGGATTGCAACCTCATTGGAGATTCAAATTAGACGATGAAAATATTAGTTGGAAAGATATTATTAAAGGAGATGTTTCATTTGATGCAAAAAATTTGAGTGATCCTGTTTTAATTAGAGCTGATGGAACATTGTTATACCACTTACCTTCAGTCATTGATGATATTGAAGAAAACATTACGCATATTATTAGAGGAGAAGATCATATAGCTAATACAGCTTATCATATTCAAATTTTTAAGGCTCTTGAATCTTCTATTCCATCATTTGCTCATCATCCATTCTTAGTTGATGAAACTGGTAAGGGTTTTAGCAAAAGACTTGGAAGTCTTTCAATTGAAAATTTTAGAGATGAAGGATACGAAAATATATCTTTACTTAATTATTTTCTTTTTATTGGTTCGAGCATTAATATTGATCCAATCAAAGATTTAAATGAAATAGTACAAAAATTTGATATTAAAAGTTTATCTAGATCTTCTGCTAAATTTTCAATTGAATCCTTAAGAAATCTTAATAAAAATACCATTAAATTATTTAGTTATAATGAGATTAGTCATAAGTTAAAAAATATAAAATCTAATTTTCAAAAAGAGAGTTTTTGGCGTTTTATTAAAAATAATATTTCATTTGTTAATCAAGCTAAAGAATGGGAAGAAGTAATTACAAAAATAAATAATGCTAAAGATTTAAATATTGATGATAATTTTATTAATACGGCAGTTGATGAATTACCCGAGGATCCTTTTGATGAAACAACATGGGATCATTGGACATCAAAAATTAACAAAAAAACTGGGCTTAAGGGAAAAGATTTATTTATGCCTTTGAGGTTGATTTTGACAGGAAAATCTCATGGACCCGAATTAAAATATCTACTACCATTATTTGATAGAGACGAAATCTTGCAAAAACTTGGAAAAATCTAGTAAATTTTAATTTATACTCTATTAGCGATCTAGTAATTATGGAAGACAAAGTATATTTATTCGATACCACTCTTAGAGATGGTCAGCAAACAACAGGAGTTAATTTTTCTGTTAGTGATAAAATGAATATATCCCAACATCTTGATGATTTAGGAATAGATTATATTGAAGGTGGGTGGCCGGGAGCAAATCCTACCGATAACGATTTTTTTTCAAGAAATTTAAAATTTTCAAAAAGTAAATTGACTGCCTTTGGTATGACAAGAAGACCAGGCAGAAGTGCTGACAACGATCCAGGATTAAATGCACTTATCAATTCAAGTGCGAGTTGTGTTTGCATTGTAGGTAAATCATCATCATTTCACGTAAAAAATGCTTTAGAAATATCTGAGGATGAAAATTTAAAAATGATAAGTGACAGTATTCATTCAATAAAAAATAAAAACAAAGAGCCAATTTTTGATGCAGAACATTTTTTTGATGGCTTTAAAGAAAATAAAGAGTTTGCATTGAGTTGTGTTAAAGCAGCGTATGACGCTGGTGCAAGATGGGTCGTTCTTTGTGATACAAATGGGGGAACCCTTCCAGATGAAATTTACAATATTGTTTCAGAAGTAGTAAAAGTTATTCCAGGTCAAAATGTTGGTATACATGCTCACAATGATACTGATAATGCAGTTGCAAATGCATTGGCAGCTATTAATGCTGGAGCAAGACAGATACAGGGAACAATTAACGGTTTAGGAGAAAGATGTGGAAATACTAATTTAATTTCCTTAATTCCATCTTTGGTTCTAAAAACAAAATATAAAACAAATATTTCAAAAGATAAATTAAAAAATTTAATTCATATTTCTAGAACGTTAAATGATATTCTTAACATGCCTTCAAGAAAAAATGCTCCATATGTTGGAGATCATGCTTTCTCTCATAAAGGTGGATTGCATGCATCTGCAATAGAAAAAAATTCTTCAACTTATGAACATATTGAGCCAGAAATAGTTGGTAATTCTAGAAACGTTGTAATTTCTAATCAGGCAGGAAGATCTAATATACTAAATCAATTAAATAAGATTAATATTGATCTGCCTAAAAATGAAATCAACAATATCTTAGAGATTATCAAGGAAAAAGAATCAGAAGGATATTCATTTGATACTGCTTTAGCTAGTTTTGAATTATTAGTTAGACGTCACCTTGGTCATTTTGAGGATTTCTATAATTTGGAAAAATTTAGAGTTACCGATGAAAGAAGATGGAATGCCAAAGGAGAAATTGTAACAGAAGCTGAGGCTACAGTATTTTTGAAAGTTAAAGACTCAAACATGATGACAGTAGGAACTGGAAATGGTCCTGTAAATGCCATTGATAGTGCGCTAAGAAAAGCATTAATTGATTACTATCCAAGTCTTAAAGATTTAAAATTAACAGATTATAAAGTAATGATATTATCCTCTGAAAAAGGGACAGGGGCAATTACTAGAGTATTAATTGAGTCATCTGATTCATCTGATACGCATTGGACAACTATTGGGGTTTCACCAAATATTATCGATGCATCATATAGTGCTATTTTTGACAGTATTACTTTTAAATTATTTAATGACTTAAAGAATTAAAATTGAATCCTAAAACTGCAAGTATAATCCTGGTTAGACCACAATTGCCTGAAAATATAGGAATGGTTGCCAGAGTAATGCAAAATTTTGGACTTAAAGAATTAATTTTAGTGCAACCAAGACTTAATTGGTTAAATAAAAAATCTCTTAATGCAGCAAAAAAAGCAAATAACATTATTAAAAATATAAAAATTTATAATAATCTTGAAGTTGCGCTTTCAAATTTTTCATATGTAGTAGCGACTACAAATAGGTTAAGATATTTAGAAAAAAAAACTACAAGTAATTTTCAATTAATTAAAAAAAAAATTATTTCTAATAAAAAAATAGCTATCCTTTTTGGTCCAGAAAATTCAGGTCTATCTAATGAGGATTTAAGCTTATCTGATCTTATTTTTACAATTAAAACCAATAATAAAAGTAATTCATTAAACCTTTCTCATGCAGTTGCAGTCTTTTGTTTTAAATTATTTGAGCTGGATAATTTAAAAGCTATTAGCAATACAAAAGTTGAAAAAAATAATGTTAATAAACATCAATTATCTAAATTCTTAAATTTTTTAATTAAAAGTTTAGATGATAAAGAATTTTTTAAACCGAAGGAAAAAAAACAGACCATGAAAAACAATATTTATGCAATTTTTACAAAAAATCCTCTAACAAAGAAAGAACTGCAAACTTTGTGGGGAATAATAAAAAATCTCACTAAATAAGCCAATTTTTGAATATATTCAATTTGACATACTTTTGTAAATCACTATATACGCCTCATATTAATGACAAAAAGGCACAATACTAAATATAAAATTGACAGAAGACTAGGAGTTAACCTATGGGGTAGGCCTAAAAGCCCATTTAATAGAAGAAACTCTAAACCGGGTCAGCACGGCGTTCAAGGTCAAAGAAAAAAACTTTCTGATTTTGGAAACCAGCTTTTTGCTAAGCAAAAACTTAAGTTTTATTATGGTGATTTAACTGAACGTCAGTTTAGAAATATTTTTAAAAAAGCATCTAATACAAAAGGTGATACTAGCCAAATTTTAATAGAGCTTCTTGAAAGAAGGTTAGACGCAACAGTCTATAGAATGAAATTTGTACCTACAATTTTTGCAGCAAGACAATTAGTTAATCACGGACATGTTAAAGTAAATGGAAAAAGAGTTAATATACCTTCTTTTTCAGTAAGTGATGGTGATGAAATATCAATTAAAGATAAAAGTAAGGAAATTAATTTAATCGTTGAATCAATAAGTTCCCAAGAAAGGGAAATTCCAGAATACCTTGAGGTTGATGTAAAAGAATTAAAAGGTCGTTTTCTTAGAGCACCTCTGATTCATGATGTACCTTATCCGGTAACTATGGAACCTAATTTAGTTATTGAATATTACTCTAGATAGTCTGTTTTCTCATAGTATCATAAATATATAATATAATTGCAACCCATATTATTAAAAATGAAATCAATTTAGAGAAATGTATATCTTCTTCAAGTATAAACACTGAAGTTAAAAAGTGAAAAGATGGTGCTAGATAAAATAAAGTTCCTGCAAGTCCTAATTGAATATATTTCAAACCTAGATTAAAAAAAAATAAAGGAAATATTGTTACAATTCCTGTTAGAACCAAAAACACTATAGTTCTAATATCAAAATTCAAAAAACTACTAAGATTTATTTGATAAAGATAAATCAGGTATGGTATTGAAATTAAGCTAATAATAAATGTTTCATATAATAATCCAATAGATGGACTTACATTAATTTTTTTTCTTAATAGCCCATATATTGCCCATGTAGTACCAATTGATATCACTAAGTATGGTATACCTCTAAAATTTAAAAATAAAAAAATAATTGCTAACATCATCAGAATTACAGAATATAACTTTAATATACTTATTTTTTCATTTAAAAAAATATATCCTAGAACAATGCTTATCATTGGAGTAATAAAATATCCCATTGATGCATCTTGTACTCTTTCTTGGGCAACAGCATAAATAAACCCTCCCCAGTTAGAAGCAATTAAACCTGCTGTAATACTTAAAACTAATACTTTTTTGTATGATTTAAAAATTTTAAAAAACTCTTTTATGTTAGAAAAAACTAAAAGTATTAAAAATAAAAAAACAAAAGACCAAAGCCCCCTATGCATGACAACTTCAATTGTATTAACGTGATTTAGCTCATTAAAAAATAACGGTTGAGGTAAACCCCAAAAAATTGATGCAATACATGTAAATATTACACCTTTAGAAAATTGATTCTGAAACAATTTACGATGGATTGACTTCTATACCCTTGGTGTTTAAAATTTCCAATAGTTCTCCACTTTCAAACATTTCAGACACAATATCACAGCCGCCTATGAATTCTTTTTTAACATAAAGTTGTGGAATTGTAGGCCAATTTGAAAACGTTTTAATACCCTCTCTCATTTCATCGCTTTCTAATACATTTATACTTTCAAACTTCACACCAATTTTTGTTAAAATATCTACTACACGAGCAGAAAAACCACACTGTGGAAATACTGGCGTACCTTTCATAAACAGTACTACATCATTTGAGTTTATTTCATTTTCTATACTTTGAGACACATGGTTTGTATTATTCATTTATTACTCCGATATTGTTTTTAACTTGAGAGCGTGTAATTCACTACCCATTTTTCCTTTAAATGCATCATATACCATTTTATGTTGTTCCACTCTAGTTTTTCCAACAAATGATTTCGATTTTACTATGGCGCTATAATGATCCCCATCACCTTTGAGATCTTCAATTGTAACAGTAGCATCTGATATAGTGGCTAATATAGCTTTCTTAATTTCTTCTTCAGACATAGGCATATTTATTAAATAGTTTAGTTATATAAAAAAATAAAGTCTATTTAATCTTATTTTTGTAAATCCAATCAATATTTTTAAGATCATTATTGTCTTTAATAATTAACTTAATATCTTTATTTTTGAGTAATTTATTTAGTTTTTTATTATTTAATAAAACTTCAAAAAAATCCTTTTTATTATTCCATGTTTCCATAGCACTTTCTTGAACGATTTTGTAAGCTAATTGTCTGCTTAATCCTTTATTAATTAACTTAAGCATGATGTTGTGAGTATTGTGCAATCCACCGAGCATATTTAGATTTTTTTTCATATTCGTTGAATAAACTTTCAAATTCTTAATTATCCCATTTAGTCTCACTAAGGCAAAATCAGTGGCAATTATAATGTCAGGAGCCATAATCCTCTCAACACTAGAGTGGCTAATATCTCTTTCATGCCAAAGCACTATATTTTCTAATGAAGGAATAACTGCACTTCTGATATATCTAGCTATTCCTGTTAGATTTTCACTAAGAACTGGGTTTCTTTTGTGAGGCATAGCTGAAGAACCTTTCTGATTTGTTGAAAAACTCTCTTCTACTTCTAATACTTCAGTTTTTTGTAAATTTCTAATTTCAACAGCGAATCTTTCTATTGATGATGCAAGTATACCTAAGACAGAAAAAAAATAAGCATGTCTATCTCTTGGTATAATTTGAGTAGAAATATCTTCTGAAATAAGTTTTAATTTTTTTGCAACAAAATCTTGAACACTAGGGTCAATAGAATTATACGTTCCAACTGGTCCTGAAATTGCGCAAACTGATATTTCATTTATTGCATGATTAAACCTATCTAAGTTTCTTTTAAATTCAAAATAAAATGAGGATAATTTCAATCCAAAAGTTATTGGTTCAGCATGGATTCCATGACTTCTTCCAATCATAATAGTATTTTTATATTTTTTTGATTTTATTTTTAAATTTTTAATTAATTCATGAAGATTTTTTTTAATTATTTCAGATGATTGTCTTAACTGCAATGAAAAAGATGTATCAATAATATCACTTGAAGTGACACCAAAATGAAAATATTTTGATGATTTTCCTATATATTTACTAACATTGTTTATGTAAGCAACAACATCATGTTTTGTTTCTTTTTCAATTTTTTCAATATCTTTAATATTGAATTTAGCTTTTTTTCTAATTTCCTTAGCTGCTTTTTTTGGTATTACTCCAAGTATAGCCTGTTTTTCGGCAATTAAGCACTCAATTTCAGTCCATATTCTAAATTTATTTTCTAAAGACCAAATTTTTTCAATTGAAGGCCTATTGTAACGAGGTATCATTTTTTACTTATATATCCTTTATTGGAAAAGATGTATTATTTTTAGATAGTGTAAATATCTCATTACCATCATCAGTAATACCTATTGTATGCTCAAATTGAGCTGATAAAGATTTATCCTTTGTAACCGCAGTCCATCCATCATTAAGAATCTTTGTTTGCCAACCACCTAAATTAATCATTGGTTCAATTGTTAAGAACATACCTGGTTCTAATCTAGGACCTTCCCCCGGCTCTCCAAAGTGTAAAACACTTGGAGGAGTGTGAAACTCTTTACCAATTCCATGACCACAAAAATCACGTACTACTGAATAACCATTGCTTTCTGCTAATTTTTGTATTTTATTTCCTATATCTCCAATATGATTACCAGGTTTAGCCTCTTCAATTCCTGCAAGAAGAGACTCATAAGTTAGTTTTAAAAAATTATAATTTTTTTTATTTGTTTGTCCCGCAACAAACATTCTTGAGCTATCTCCATACCAGCCGTTTAATATGACAGTTACATCAACATTTATCATATCACCTTCTTCTAAAATTTTTTTTTCTGAAGGAATACCATGACAAACAACATGATTTACAGAAGTGCAAACTGATTTTGGGAAACCCTTATAATTCAGAGGTGCTGGAATTGCGTTATTATTAACAATAATTTCATGACATATATTATTAATTTCTAATGTACTAATTCCCGGGTGTATCTTTTCATAAAGTGAATCCAAAACATCAGCTGCTAAAGAACCAGCCTTTCTCATATTTTTAAAATCTTCTTTTGAATAAATTGGAATATTGTTATGTCTCATATAAAAAATAATTATTTTTAACTAATAAATAATATATACAAAATATCAATTAAACTTATGAATTCATATACAGCTGGTATTATTGTAATTGGTGATGAGATTTTATCAGGAAGAACACAAGATTCAAACTCAAATTTTATTGCTAAGAACTTAATAAAGGAAGGTGTAAAACTTGAAGAGATTGTTGTAATTAAAGATAATAAAAAAACTATTATAGACAGAGTAGTAAATTATAGTGGCAAATATTCTTATGTTTTTACAACAGGTGGAATAGGCCCAACCCATGATGATATTACTTCAGAAAGTATATCAGAAGCTTTCAATTTGGAACATGTAATAAATGAAGATGCATTCAATATATTGGATAGGTATTATCCTGAAGGTGAATTTAATGAAAGTAGGCAGAGAATGGCCAAGATGCCAATTGGATCTGAATTAATTTTTAACCCAATGACAGCAGCGCCAGGTTTTAGGATTAAGAATGTATATGTGTTACCGGGTGTTCCAGAAATAATGCAAATAATGTTTTTAGAACTAATAAAGAAAATAAAAAAAGGAAAACCTAAGCTTGTTGTTACAATAAATACAGATCTATATGAGAGTAAAATAGCTATTTATTTAAAAGAAATTCAAGATAAATATAAAAATTCTTCAATTGGTAGCTATCCTTATTTTAATTTAGCAGCAAAGACCGGTGGTGTTAACATAGTAGTATCTTCATGGGATATGACTTCGGTTCAACCAGTGGTTGATGATATCGTAAATATGATTAAATTAAATGGTGGAAAAAGTTCAATAGTTTGATAATAAGCCAACATTGGCCTCGTGGTGGAATGGTAGACACAAAGGACTTAAAATCCTTGCCCTTTTGGGAGTGCCGGTTCAAGTCCGGCCGAGGCTACCAATTGAAATAAAATTTAAAAAGTATAAATATTTAATTAAGTATAATATTTCATGTTTTCATTTATAACAATTGGAACTAACAATCTAAAAAAATCTGAATATTTTTATAGTAAAGTTTTAAAGTCTTTAAAAATAAAGAAGGTTCTAAAGCATGATAGATATTATGGTTATGCAAAGATAAATAGCCCTAAAAAAATTGAACTATACTTAATTAAGCCATTTAATAAGAAGAAAGCAACAGTTGGTAATGGTATAATGATAACATTTAAAGCTAATTCAAAAAAAGAGGTAGAAGATTTTTATAGAATAGGAATTAATCTTGGCGCTAAAGATGAAGGTGCACCTGGACCTCGACATGGGCAGGATTATTACGCATATATAAGAGATCTTGACGGAAACAAAATTTGTGTTTTTAAAAAAATATAATTAAAAGTTAAATTGTTCGTTTAAAATTTTATCTTCTATTGAATGTTTGCTATCAAATAAAACTAAACATTTTTTATCATTTGAGGATTCAATATTAACCTTATCAATATTTCTAAATTCAATGTTATCGGCAGTTACGCTTGAGGATCTATTTTTATTATCTAGAACATTAAATTCTATTTTGTTTTTTTCAGATAATAAAGCACCCCTCCATCTTCTTGGCCTAAACGCGCTTATAGGTGTTAAGGCTAAAATATTAGAGTCTAATGGTAATATACTTCCATGTGCTGATAAATTATAAGCTGTACTACCCGCAGAAGTTGATACGAGTACACCATCGCAAATCAGCTCCTCCATTTTAATATTATCGTTAATTTTAATTTTAATTTTTGATGCCAAATGAGTCTGCCTCATAAGTGATACCTCATTATATGCATAAGCTTCAAAGATTTGATTATCAATGCTGGTAGCGGTCATTTTTAGAGGTTTAAAGTAAGATTTCTTGGCACTATTTATTGTTTCATTTAAATCTTTATCAACAATACTATTCATTAAAAATCCTATTGACCCATAATTGATACCAAAAAATGGTTTGTTCAAATTATTTAGACTGTGAAGTGATTTTAGTAATAAGCCGTCTCCACCTATAGGAACTATGCAATCTGCTTCCTTAGCTGAATTCTGTCCATACATATCAACTAGTTTTTTTTCAGCTTCTTTTGCTTCAGTATTTGTAGATGATAAAAAGTGAAATTTCATTATCCTCCCGTAACATTCATATGTCTTTTCATATATTGATTAATTTTAGAACCAACCATAAAATCATGTTTTTCTGGTTTTATATTTAGTGCAAATTTGATTTTTTCTTTAATATAATTATCACTATAATCTTTCCTCATTATATCTCTAAAATCTACATAGTCATTTTGACCAAGACACATAAACAACTTACCAGTACTAGATATTCTCACTCTATTGCAACTTGCGCAGAAATTATTTGTTAAAGGACTAATAAATCCTATTTTCGAAGATAAAAAATTACTTGTATAAAATCTTGCTGGTCCTCCCGTCTTGTGAGAGCTTTTTTGAAACTTATATTTACTATTAAGTCTATCAAATATATCAGTGAGTGAAGTAAATTGATACTCTCGTGAAATATCTGTTTCTTCCATTGGCATAACTTCTATAAACGTTAGATCAATTTTTTTTGAATCAGTCCAATTAATTAATTGCTCAATTTCATTCTCATTAAAATCTTTGATTACAACTGTATTGATTTTTATTTTGATTCCTTCATCTAACGATGCATTTATTCCATCAAATACTTTATTAATATTACCAAATCTTGTAATTTGATTATATTTTTCTGGATTAATTGTGTCTAAAGAAACATTTATTCTTTCAATACCATTTTCACGTAATTGTTTTGCATATTTATTTAGCAGTGTCCCATTCGTAGTAAGTGTAATTTCTTTTAAGTTTGTTGTAGACTTCTTATCATTCAATTTTTCAATTAATTTTATTATATCTTTTCTTACCAGAGGCTCTCCACCTGTAAGTCTAATTTTTTCAATTCCTAGATCAATAAAATTGTTACATAACCTTTCAATTTCCTCTAAACTTAGAATATCTTTTCTAGGTAAGAATTGCATTTTTTCTTTCATGCAGTAAACACATCTTAAATCACACCTATCTGTAACTGATACTCTTAAATAGTTAACTTTCCTTAAATATTGATCAACAAGTTCCATTTATACTAATTATTTTTAATTCAACTTCTTTAGGGTTAATAGTTTTTTTTCCAACATTTTCAAAATTAATTGTAACAATATTATTTATAGATGATTGAACTTGACCTATTCCCCATTCTTTTTCTTTTTTAACATTTATAACAAATGTACCTGGCGTAAAATCGCCAATATAAATATCAGACATTATATTTAAATCTAATAAATTCTTTTTTCAGATTTTTCATGCATTTCTTGAGCTTCTAAGCTCAAGGTTGCAACAGGCCTTGCTTCTAGTCTCTTAATACTAATTGGATCACCTGTTTCATCGCAATATCCGTAAGAACCATCGTCTATTCTTTGAAGAGCTGCATCAATTTTATTAATTAGTTTTCTTTCTCTATCCCTTGTTCTTAATTCAAATGATCTATCAATTTCTTCAGAAGCTCTATCAGTTATATCTGGTTTTGCTTCGTTTTCATTTTGAAGATTATTTAAAGTTTGAGAAGATTCTTTTAAAAGCTCATTTTTCCAAGATAATAATTTTTGTCTAAAATATTCTTTCATTTTAGCATTCATAAACTTCTCTTTTTGTGTAGGTTTATAATTTTTAGGTATTTTAGTCATTTTTTTAAAGATCGCTGATTTAACAAATGTTTGTATTTATTCAAGCAATATTCAAATAATATTACATAAAAATATTATTATTTTTCAATTAGTTATAATTAATTTACAAAAAGAACAAAAATAGAACTTTTAAAAGTAGAACAAAACATGTACAAGAAAACATGATTTGCAAGAATCTTAATAAAAAAATAGGAAATTAATGGAGAAATGTAATGTCTCAAGCTAAATTAAAAGTAGTAAATAACGATAATTCAATGGATAAAGAAAACAGAAGTAAATCTCTAGAAGCAGCAGTAAGCCTAATAGAGAAAAATTATGGAAAAGGCTCAATAATGAAATTGGGCTCTAAAACTAACGTAGATATAGAAGCGATATCTACAGGTTCATTAGGTCTTGATATAGCACTTGGTATTGGAGGAGTTCCCAAAGGAAGGATTATTGAAATCTACGGACCTGAAAGTTCTGGTAAAACTACTTTAGCTACCCATATTGTTGCGGAATCGCAGAAAAAAGGCGGTAATTGCGCATTTATAGATGCAGAGCATGCTCTAGATCCAGCATATGCAAAGAAATTAGGTGTAAATTTAGAAGAATTATTAATTTCTCAACCAGATACAGGAGAACAAGGTTTAGAAATTGCAGACTCTTTAATTAAATCAGGAGGAATTGATGTGCTAATTATTGACTCCGTTGCTGCACTTGTACCAAGAGCTGAACTAGAAGGTGATATGGGTGACTCTTTACCTGGTTTACAAGCTAGATTAATGAGTCAGGCATTAAGAAAACTCACAAGTTCAATTGCACAATCAAACACTTTAGTTGTATTTATAAATCAACTTAGAATGAAAATAGGTGTTATGTTTGGTAGTCCAGAGACAACCACAGGTGGTAATGCATTGAAATTTTATTCTTCAGTAAGAATGGATATTAGAAGAATTGGCGCAATAAAGGATAAAGATGAAATTATTGGCAATCAAACTAGAGTAAAAGTAGTAAAAAATAAAGTTGCGCCCCCGTTTAAAGTTGTTGAATTTGATATAATGTACGGAGAAGGTATATCTAAATTAGGTGAGTTAGTTGATTTAGGTGTTAAAGCAGAAATTATTGATAAATCAGGATCATGGTTTTCGTACAAAAATAATAAAATAGGTCAGGGTAGGGAAAATGTTAAAAAATTTCTTAACGATAATCCCTCTATTGCTAAAGAAATTGAAAATCAAATTCTTCAAAACGCTGGAATAGTTGAAAAAGCTATGATGGAAGGAAAAGTTGAGAATAAAGAAGAAGAAGTTGAAGAAGTAAAAGAATAGTAAATATTTTTTTTACTGGCGCCTATTTCAAAATAGGCGCTTTTTTATTTAGACAATATAGTTTTCAAGTTATAATACCTTTTAATGAATTCAAATCAGATTAGGTCAACATTTCTCAATTATTTTAAAAAAAATGGACATGAGATAATTCATTCTAGCTCTCTAGTACCAGACAATGATCCTACTCTAATGTTTGCAAATTCTGGAATGGTGCAGTTTAAAAATATTTTTACAGGTAAAGAGACAAGAGATTATAACAGAGCAACTACTGCTCAAAAATGTGTAAGAGCAGGCGGTAAGCACAATGACTTAGAAAATGTAGGATATACGACAAGACACCATACTTTTTTTGAAATGTTAGGTAATTTCTCTTTTGGAGATTATTTTAAAGAACTGGCTATAGAACTAGCTTGGAATCTAATAACTAAAGAATATTCAATAAATAAAGATAGATTATTAGTAACTGTTTATTCTGATGATCATGAAGCTTTTGATTTATGGAAAAAAATAGCTGGTTTGTCTGAAAATAAAATTATTAAAATAAGTTCATCTGATAATTTTTGGTCAATGGGTGAAACTGGTCCTTGCGGTCCATGTTCTGAAATATTTTATGATCACGGTGATAAGTACGAAGGAGGACCACCCGGCTCTTTAAATGAAGATGGTGATAGATTTATAGAAATATGGAATTTAGTATTTATGCAATATGAGCAAATATCTAAATCTGAGAGAATAAATCTACCAAAACCCTCCATTGATACTGGAATGGGATTAGAGAGAATGACAGCTCTTCTAGATGGTTCTAACGATAATTATTCAACAGATTTATTTCAACCAATTATAAATGAATCAACAAAACTATGTGGTGATGAAAGTTCAATAACAAATCCTAGTCACAGAGTAATTGCGGATCACTTAAAATCTTCCTCTTTTTTAATTGCTGATGGAGTAATGCCTTCAAATGAAGGTAGAGGATACGTCTTACGAAGAATAATGAGAAGGGGAATGCGACACGCTCATTCTTTAGGTAATAAAGAGCCTGTATTTCATAAGCTATTCAATATTTTTTTAGATGGAATTAAAAATTCATATCCTGAATTAGATAGAGCAAAAGATCTCATTACTAATACATTAATGAACGAAGAAACTAAATTCAAGGAAACTGTTGAAAAAGGTATAAAAATTTTAGATGAGGAAATTTCTAAATCAACAAATATATTTAATGGAGAAGTAGCATTTAAATTATACGATACCTATGGATTTCCTTTAGATTTAACACAAGATTATTTGAAAAGTAAAAATATTGAAGTCGATATAAAAACATTTGAACAAAAAATGTTAAATCAAAAGGAAAGAGCGAGACAAAGCTGGAAAGGTACAGGAGACATCGAGGATGAAGGCATTTGGTTTGAAATAACTTCTAAAATAGAGCCAACAGAATTTTTAGGATATTCTGATACGGAAGCTGATTGTAAAATAATTTCAATCATATCAGAGAGTAAGTCAGTAGATAAAATTAAAAAAGATCAAGAAGCAATTATAATATTAAATCAAACACCTTTTTATGGAGAAAGTGGTGGTCAGGTGGGTGATCAGGGTTTTTTTGAAAATAATAACTTTAAGTTTGAAGTTATTAATACAACAAAAATATTTGGAAACTATTTTCTTCACAAAGGTAAAGTAATTAGTGGTGGATGTAAAGTTGAAGATACAATTAAAGCAAGGATTAATACAGTTAATAGGAATTTTATTAAATATAATCATTCATCAACTCATTTGTTGCATGCAGCGCTAAGAAAAATACTAGGAAAGCATGTCACGCAAAAGGGCTCACTTGTAAATTCAGAAAAACTCAGATTTGATTTCAGCCACAATAATCCAATTGAAAAAGATCAACTTTTAAATGTTGAAGAAATTGTAAATGATCAAATTCAAAAAAATGGAATAGTTGAAATTAAAATTATTGATCAAAAAAAAGCTATTGAAGAAGGCGCGATGGCATTATTTGGAGAAAAATATAGTGATGAAGTAAGAGTTGTAACAATGGGTCAAGAAAATGAATTATTTTTTTCAAAAGAACTATGTGGGGGAACTCATGTTGTTAAATTAGGGGAGATAAGTAAATTTAAAATAACTAATCAATCTAGTGTTGCGTCTGGAATTAGAAGAATAGAGGCTGTATCTAATGTTGCAGTAGACAAATATATTAAAGAAATAGAAAACAATTTATTAGAAAAAAATAAAAACCAAGATAATCAAATTGAAGATTTAAAGAATAAAATAAAAAAAATTAATGCTGGTTATAATTTTAAAAATCAATCTGAAGACAAAGGTTTATTAATTAAAGAGTTAATTCAGATACACGAAAAATTAAAACAAAATATGTCTATATCAAAAAATATTGATAATATTGTTGTAAAAAAAATCAAAGAATTAAATTTTATATATTTAATTGCTGAAGATTATCCTAATAAATCTTTGAAAACATTTATTGATGAGCAAAAAAAACAATATAATAAAAATAGTGTTTCGTTAATAATTTCAAATAATGAAAACAAACTATCTATAGTGCTTGGAGTTACAGAAGATATTACAGATCTATTTGATGCTTCAAAAGAAATAAGAGAAATTTCGATTATTCTAGGTGGTAAGGGTGGGGGAGGTAGAAAAGATCTTGCACAAGGAGGAGGATCAGATGTTAGTCAAATTAATGAAAGTATAAAATACGTAGAAGATAAATTAAATTCTATTAGTTAATTTGAAAATTATTTTTTATTGCGCTTAAAAAATCTTGAGTGTTTAACCATTTCTGATCTTTGTTAATTAATATTGCTAGATCTTTTGTCATTTCACCACTTTCTACAGTTTTGATACACGTTTCTTCTAATTTTTTAGCAAAATTTATTAATTCATTATTTCCATCAAATTCTCCTCTAAAACTTAAACCTCTTGTCCAAGCAAAGATTGATGCAATAGGATTAGTTGAAGTTTCTATACCTTTCTGATGATTTCTATAATGTCTTGTAACAGTTCCATGTGCAGCCTCAGCTTCTACTGTTTTACCATCTGGTGTCATTAACACACTTGTCATTAAACCTAGTGATCCAAATCCTTGAGCAACAGAATCTGATTGAACATCTCCATCATAATTTTTGCAAGCCCAAATAAAATTACCCTCCCATTTTAAAGCTGAGGCCACCATATCATCGATTAATCTATGCTCATAAACTATGTCTTTTTCTTTAAACTTATTTTTAAATTCAGTATCAAATACATCCTGAAATAAATCTTTAAATCTTCCATCGTAGACTTTTAAAATAGTATTTTTAGTAGAAAGGTAAACTGGCCAACCAAGGTTAAGTCCATAATTAAAACAAGCTCTAGCAAAGTCTTTAATTGAATTATCTAAGTTATACATTGATAGGGCTACGCCAGATTTTTCAAATTCATATACATTTTTTGTAAATCCTTCAGATCCATCTTTAGGTTCAAAAACCATTTTAAGTGTCCCTGGTTTATTAATTAATGTGTCAGTCGCTCTATATTGATCACCAAAGGCATGCCTTGCAACTACAATTGGATGATTCCAGTTTGTGATTATTCTTGGAACATTTTCGCATATAATTGGCTGTCTAAATATTGTTCCTCCCAGTATATTTCTTATTGTTCCATTGGGAGAACGCCACATTTGTTTTAATTTGAATTCCTCTACTCTATTTTCATCAGGAGTAATTGTTGCGCATTTTATTCCTACACCATATTTTTTCACCGCTTCAGCAGCATCTATTGTGATTTGATCATTTGTTTCATCTCTTTTAATTACTCCAAGATCAAAATATTTAATATCTATATCAAGATAGGGCAAAATTAATTGTTCTTTGATGTATTCCCAGATAATCCTGGTCATTTCATCTCCATCCATTTCAACTACAGGATTTTTAACTTTTATTTTTGCCATTTAATAAATATATTTTTTAATTGATCAACCGTATCTATAATGTGAAAACTGTTTTGTAAATTTTTATTTGAAAATTTTTCATCTTCAAAAAATTTAAATTGCTGAAATAGATTATCCCAGAAATTATTTTTATTAAAAAATATTATTGGTTTATTATGAATCCCCATTATTTTCCAAGATACAACTTCTACTATTTCTTCTAAAGTTCCTGTTCCTCCTGGTAAGGCTAAATATGCATCTCCTAGCTCAAAGAGTAATTTTTTCCTTTCAGACATATTATCAACTATTTTTAAATCATCTATATTTTCAAAAATTATTTCTCTCTCAGATAAAAAATTTGGTATTACACCAGTTACTTTATTTTTAGACTCTATTGCAGTCTTAGCAACTACACCCATAACACCAACTTTTGCTCCACCATAGACAATATTTATTTTAAATGATGATATTAGTCTGCTAATTTCTTCAGCATCTTTATAATATTTATTACTCAATTTATCTGAAGATGAGCAATAGACAGTAATAGAATTAACAATCATGTATTTAAAATATAATTAGAAAAAATTTAACTAGAAATTTTTTTCTTATACCAATCCTTCATATTTTCTCTAAACATTAAAGCTGATGGTGTTACAACTAATGTAAGAAATGTTGCAAATAGTAGTCCAAATACTATAGCTGTTGATAATTGAACCCACCACTGAGTATCTGGTGATCCTCTAGTTATTTCTCTTGATATAAAGTCAACATTTGTCATTGTTACCATAGGTAGTAAACCTAGTACCGTTGTGGTTGTTGTAAGTAAAACTGGTCTAAGTCTCTGTGCGCCTGTTTTAATAATAGCTTCTCTTATATTTGATGTTTTAGTCTTTAAAAAATCAAATGTATCAATCAATATGATATTATTATTTACAACTATACCAGCGAGGGCAATTACACCAACTCCTGACATCACAATACCAAATGGTTGTGCTGTAACTATTAAGCCTATAAATACACCAGCAGTTGACATTACAACTGCAAAAAGAATTAAAAACGCACTGTAAAAACTGTTAAACTGTAAAAGAAGTATCATTAGCATTAAAAATAAAGCTACACCAAAAGCTCCTGTTAAAAATTCTTGAGCTTCTTTTTGGTCTTCATTTTCCCCAATAAGTTCAGCCCTTACTTTGTTATCTAATTCATAACGAGGTAAATCTAGTGTTCTTCCCCTCCAAGACGGAGCAGTATCTGAAATTCCTAATACATACTCAAGTTCTTTAACTTTTCCATCAGGATAAGTTCCAGGCTCTACATCTGCCTGAATATTTATAGCATTTTTTGAATCTACTCTAATTATATTTCCTGTTCTGTTATTTGGAACAATTTCAACAAAATTGGATATTGGAACTAAACCATTTGAAGTAGTTACTCTTAAATTATCAATTCTATCAAGTGTTCTACCTTCATTAGGGTAGCGAAGAAAAAGTGGAATACTTTCATTACTATCATCTGGTCTGTATTCCCCAAGTTTAAGACCATTAGTTGCAAGTTTTATAACATTTCCTATAGATGAGATGTTAGCTCCAAATTTAGAAGCTTGTTTTCTATCTACATTTATTTCCCATTCTATTCCTGGAGCTGGTAAATTATCTTCGACGTTCATTAATTTAGGATAATTATCTATGAATTTTTTAAGCTTAATTCCTTCAGTAATTAAAAGTTTTTTATTATCACTAGTTAATTTAATATTAATTGGCTTACCTTCACCAGGCCCACCTTGTTGTTCTCTTGACTCTACTTTGATACCATTGATACTTTTCGTTGCTTCTAAAATTTCAGCAAGTATAACTTTGGATTTTCTTCTTTTATCCCAATCTGTATATTCCAAACTTATTGATCCAATAAAGTCTTCAGAGGCTTCTGATTGTTCACTAACATTTCCACTTAAAGAGTAAATATTTTTAAATTCTTGTCTTTCTGACTGTAATTTTAAAATTATATTCTCAACTCTTGACACATAATCTTTTTTTTCTTCAACAGAAAGATTACCTCTTGCAAAAACAACAATTTTTGCAAGATCTGGTTCAACATCTGGGAAAAACTCAACACCTTCTCCTACTTGTGTATAGGTATAATTTACTGCAACTAGAATCACTAAGGCACTAATCATCACCTTTAGAGGATGAAATAATAAAAAGTTTAATAATTTGGCATAAAAACCTACGAAACCAGTTACATTTAAAACAGGTTCATTAGACTCTGAAGATAAGATTTTAGCATTTTTACTAACTAATTTATCTGTAGAATTTACACTTTCTGAAATTTTATAAACTCTTGGTATTATTCTTATAAATACAAATATAAATAAAGCAAAGCTGAGTAAATATTTTCCAATTGTAATAAATAAACTAAATCTCTGAAGATCTAATAATCCAAATCCATAAGATATTAGATTATAAAAAATTAGTGATATCAATAATGGTACAATAAATTGAAGTAGTATTCTTGATACTGTATTTAAAATTGATCCTAAAACTGGAACAAAAAGGAGTGCCATAAACAAAGAAGAAATAAGAACACATATAAGTGTTATTGGTAGGTATTTCATAAACTCACCGGCAATTCCTGGCCAGAATATTAGTGGTAGAAAAGCTGCAAGTGTAGTTGCCGTTGATGATATTATTGGGAGTGACATCTTTTTTGATGCATTAGCAAAAGCATCTTTTACACCAAGACCTTCTTTCATTTTTCTATCTGCGTATTCAACAACAACAATTGCTCCATCGACTAGCAATCCAACAGATAAAATTAGAGCAAATAATACTACTATATTTATAGTAAAACCCATTACAGAAAGTGCCAACAAACCTGATAAAAATGACCCTGGTATAGATACACCAACTAATAAACCTGATCTAACCCCTAATGCTCCTAAGATTATGATTAAAACAAGGATTATAGCTGCGATGACGTTATTTTGCAGACTATTTAACATAGTTTTAATACCTTTTGATTGATCATTACCAAAAGAAATTTCAACATTTTCCGGAAAGGTTTTTTGGGTTTTTGATGTAACTTTTTTTACTTCATCAATTGTATTAATGATATTTTCACCAATTCTTTTTGAAACATCAATAGTTATTGAATTCGATCCATTTACATTTGCATAAGATTGTCTATCTTCGAATGTTCTTTTTACTTCAGCAATATCTCGGAAAGTTATTACTGAGTCTCCACTAGTTTTTACAGGTGTATTTAAAACATCTTCAATAGTTTCATATAAACCTGGAACTTTAATATCAAAACTTCCATCACCAGTATCTTGACCACCAGCAGATACCATCATATTATTTTCTCTAACAATATTAATAAGGCTCTCAAGATTGATGCCATAGCTATCAACTGCCGTTGGATTAATTAATATGTCAACTTGCTCATTTCTTTTTCCGCCTATTTTAGCTTCTAAAACACTTGGAATTGTTTCAATATCATCTTGTAAAATATCAGCTAAGTCTTGAAGAGTTCTGTTAGGCACTTCTCCACTTAATGAAATGGAAAGAATAGGAAAAGTACTTATATTAACTTCGTTAACTGTTGGTTCATCTGCTTCACTAGGAAGATCTCCTTTAGCTCTATCAACTTTGTCTCTTATATCTACCATTGCCTGATCAGAATCAAATCCAGCATCAAATTCTAGTAAAACATTACCTCCACCTGAATAAGCCGTTGATCTTACTTCTTTTACTCCTTCAACAGTTTTTACTTCATCTTCTATTGGTTTAACTAAAAGTCTTTCAGAGTCTTGTGCAGAAATACCATTTTGATGAAGGGAAATATAAACTATTGGAATACTAACATCAGGAGATGACTCTTTAGGCATTGTTATATAAGTAGATGCCCCAGAAAAAATTATAAACAAAAGAATTCCCATAAAAACCCGGGAATGGCTAATTGCATAGTCTATAATATTAATTTTCATTTAGATTAGTTTATTGTTTCGCCAATACTTATATATTCTTGACCACTTACAATTAAATTTACTGTCTCGGGTAATCCGGAAACCCACATACCATCTATTGTATCCTTAATGGTTTTGGTTGGGTAGAAAGTAACTTTATTATCATTATCTACAGCTTTAACACCTACAGTTCCATCGTCTAATAAAGTTAATATAGAAGGTGGTATTTTGTGAGCTTTAAGCTCTGATCCTTTAATAATAATTTTTGTTGTTATGCCACTTTTATAAGAAAGATCTTTGTTATCAGCTTCAATAGTAATTTCGAATGTTCTAGTACTAGTTTCAGCTGATGGAGAAATAAAAGATATTATTCCATTTTTCTTAATACCGTTACTATCTTCAATTAAAGCTTTAGTACCAACACTAACTTTATTTACGTCAAATTCAGATAAATACCCTTCAATCTTGATAGGGTCTAAATCAATTATAGTAAATAGGGGAGTGCCTATTGAAATAAATTCACTTTCCTCAACCATTTTTTCAGAAATAATTCCATCAAATGGCGCCTTGATAGTAGTTTTTTCTATATCAAGTTTTATATTCTTTAAAGTTGATTTTACATTTGAAATTTGAGCTTCAAGATTTGCTAAGGTGGATTCAAATTTTATTTTAATATCTTCTCTATCAGCTTGAGCATTGGCAAGATTAAAAGATGCCAAACTTAATTTTGATTTTGAACTTAAACCTTTATCAATAAGTTGTTTTGCAGATGCATATTCAATTTCATATAATTCAATTCTCTCAACATTTTGTCTAAGTAGATTGTCTCTGTTTTTTTCATTTAAAATTAATTCTTTATTAAGTCTTTCTAAATCTTTTTTTGCACTAGAAAGCTTTTCATTTCTATCCTCTAGTGAGATTGTAATCATTTCAGCATTTTGAGATACTCTATCTCCTCTTGCAAATTCAATATTATCTATGTTGCCAGATGTTTCAGATTTAACATCAATTTTTTTATTATGAATAGTTTGACCTTGTAATTCAATAGATTGATCAATTAAACTGGAAGTAAATACCTTTGTTTCAACAGAAAATGTAAAATCTTTATTATCATTATTTTCTGCATCTTGAGAATATGAAATTTCTGTTTCAGTACTAGTTTCTGTATCATCATCTTGCGCAACAACATTATTTGTAAATTGACCAGAACCAATCCATCCAACAACAGCGGCAAGTATTAAGATAGCTATAAATATTGATCTTTTCATTAAATATCGTACATGTCATATATATTAAAGTTACTAAAAAACAATTTTTTGTTAACTTTATTATCTTTTATGAAATCAAAAAACTGGGTTAATAGACAAAAAAATGATCAGTTTGTAAAGAAAGC
>CACKSN010000008.1 GCA_902602845.1 uncultured Alphaproteobacteria bacterium
GATTTCTTTTTCAGACTTTATTGCGGCAACTGAAAGCGGTAATGTATCTGAGGTAAACATCAGTGGCAACAATGTAACCGGGTTTTTAAGTGATGGTAGATCATTTAATACATATGCTCCAAATTATCCTAATCTAGTAGATAAATTAAATACATATGGAGTTAAAATAACTGCTGAGCCATCAGAAAGATCAATGCACCCACTCCTTAGTGTTTTATTGTCATGGTTTCCTATGCTCCTATTAATCGGTGTGTGGATCTTCTTTATGCGCCAAATGCAAGGGGGTGGTGGAAAAGCAATGGGTTTTGGTAAATCTAAAGCCAAATTATTAAACGAGGCTGTAGGTAAAGTTACATTTGACGATGTAGCAGGTATTGACGAAGCAAAGCAGGAGCTAGAAGAAGTAGTAGAATTTTTAAAAGATCCTCAAAAATTTTCAAGACTTGGTGGAAAAATACCACGTGGAGCACTTTTAGTAGGGCCCCCAGGTACAGGTAAAACACTTCTTGCAAGGGCAATAGCAGGTGAAGCTAATGTTCCTTTTTTCTCAATATCTGGATCTGATTTTGTAGAAATGTTTGTAGGCGTTGGAGCAAGTAGAGTTAGAGATATGTTTGATCAAGGAAAAAAAAATGCGCCTTGTATTGTATTTATTGATGAGATCGATGCTGTTGGAAGACACAGAGGAGCAGGTCTTGGAGGTGGTAATGATGAAAGAGAACAAACATTAAATCAATTACTTGTTGAAATGGATGGTTTTGAAGCTAATGCCGGAGTTATTATTATAGCAGCAACTAACAGACCTGATGTCTTAGACCCAGCATTACTTAGACCAGGAAGATTTGATAGACAAATAACTGTTACAAACCCAGATGTAATGGGAAGAGATAAGATCCTAAAAGTTCATATAAAAAAAATTAAAGTATCTCCAAAATTTGACTCAAAAATTATAGCTAGGGGTACACCCGGCTTTTCAGGAGCTGATTTGGCTAATCTCGTTAACGAAGCTGCTCTGTTGGCAGCTAGAAAAAATAAAAGAATGGTTACCCTTGAAGATTTTGAAAGTGCTAAAGATAAAGTCATGATGGGTGCTGAAAAAAGATCTATGGTAATGTCTGATGATGAAAAAAAGCTTACAGCTTATCACGAAGCCGGTCATGCTGTGGCTACACTCCATTCACCCGCATCTGATCCAATTCATAAAGCAACAATCATTCCAAGAGGTAGGGCTCTAGGTATGGTTATGAGATTACCGGAAAAAGACCAGCTTTCAATGAGAAAAGATCAGATGAAAGCACATTTACTTATTGCAACCGGAGGAAGGATTGCTGAAGAAATGATTTTTGGTAAAGACAAAATTACAAACGGAGCAGCTAGCGATATTCAAATGGTAACTAATCTTGCCAAAAAAATGATCACTGAATGGGGAATGAGTGAAAAATTAGGAAGACTAAGATATAATAATGATAGTGAAGAAGTTTTTCTAGGCCATTCTGTTGCACAGTCAAAAAACGTGTCAGATTCTACTGCAAAATTAATAGATGAGGAAGTAAGATTCCTTGCTGAGGAAGCTGAAAAAAATTGTAAAAAAATACTTCAAGATAACTTAGAAGAACTCCATATAGTTGCCAAAGGATTACTTGAATATGAAACTCTATCTGGAGATGAAATAAAGGACTTAATTAAAGGTATAAAACCTTCTAGGGATGAATTTGATAATAATATAGATACTCCTAAAAAAACCTCACCTTCAGTACCTAAAACTGGTGGCTCGGCTACCGCTCCTGCTAACTAAGTTTTTAAAAGACTTCACATTATTTATTTTTTTGAATAAAAGTACTAAATGTCTAAAATATTTGGTACCGATGGTATACGGTGCTTAGTTAATGAAGAGCCTCTTACTGCTGAAACTTGTCTTAAAATTTCAAAGACAGTTGCATACCTTTTAAAAAAGAAAAATTCTAAAAGTAGTAGAGTTGTCATCTGTAAAGATACAAGATTATCTGGTTATTTATATGAACCGCTTGTTACTGCCGGATTTATTTCTATGGGCATGGATGTAATTTTAGTGGGCCCACTTCCAACACCAGCTGTACCATTAATGATTAAAACTTTAAGAGCAGATATTGGTGTAATGATTACAGCTTCACACAATACATATGAATATAACGGACTTAAATTTTTTGATAGTACTGGAACTAAGTTAAGTTCATCAATAGAGCAAAAAGTTGAAAAAATAGTTTTAGATAATAAAAAATATTCTAAAATTACAAACAACACATTTGTATCAGGAAATGCAAGAAGATTAGAAGATGCTTCAGGTAGATATTCAGAATTTTTAAAGAGCACTTTAAATAAAACTTCATCCAAGAAAAAATTAAAAATTGTTTTAGATTGTGCGAATGGAGCCACTTATAATATTGCTCCAAATTTATTTTGGGAACTAGGCCACAATATAACTGCCATTAATAATAACCCTGATGGTTTAAATATTAATAAAAATTGTGGTGCAGTTGATGTTAAATCACTCTCTCAAAATGTTATAAAAAAAAAGGCTGATATTGGCTTTGCATTTGATGGTGATGGAGACAGATTAATAGTTGTAGATGAAGAAGGAAAAGAAGTTGATGGTGATAAAATTATAGCTTTGTTATGTAAGAGTTATGTAAAACCAAAGAAAAAACCTAATCAACATGATGTTATTATAACGGTTATGTCTAATATGGGATTAGAAAAATATCTCACAAATAAATTAAAATTAAAAATTAAACGTACATCTGTTGGAGATATAAATGTTATAAACCAAATGAAAAAATCTAAATCTTTGATAGGTGGCGAGCAATCGGGACATATAATTTTGTCAGAACATTCTAATACAGGTGATGGAATTCTAGCAGCTTTAAAAATTACTGAAATTTTGATATCAAATAAAAATGAGGCGAGTAAACTTTTTGATTTATATAATGACTTTGCTCAGGAAAAAATTAACCTAAGATATAAAGTAAAGAATACAAAACTGTTAAAAATTCTTGATAAGTTAAAAAATGATAAACTATATAATAATAAAAAAATAAGATCTCTCGTTAGGTTATCTGGAACTGAACCACTAGTAAGAATACTAGTTGAAGGGCAAGAAATTACAGAGGTTAAAAAAAAGTCTTTAGAAATAAAAAGATTAGTAAGGCCCTATCTTGGTTAATAAATTTTTAGTTCCTGCAGGTTTTAGAGATAGTCTAAATTTCGATGCATCTATTGAGCATAAATATAAAAATAGCATAATAAATTTTTTTAGAGATAATGGTTTTACTTTAATTAAGACTCCGCTAGTTGAGTTTAGTAAAAATTTAGATCACAATACCCTTACTTTAAAGACTACTAAAAAAAATGATCAATTAAGTATTCGAAATGATATAACTCCACAAATAATTAGAATTGCCTCATCTAGACTAGCTAATAAAATACGACCACTTAAACTATGTTATTATGGTGAAGTTGTCAGAAAAATGGGAACAATTTTAAGACCTGAAAGACAATTTCAACAAGTTGGTGCTGAGATTATAGGATCTGAAAGCTACAAAGCGGATGTAGAAATTATTAATCTTGCATACGAAACTTTAAAAAAAATTGGAGTTAAAAATATTGTTATTGAAATTACAGCACCTTTTTTTCTAGATAGATTGCTTAAAAAAATAACCAATAAAGATTTAAAAAATAAACTAAAAAAATATATTAAATTAAAAGATATTAATAACTGTTTAAAGTTATTGAAAAAAAATGAATTATACAATTCTTTTAAATCTTTACATTTGTGTTCTGGTTCAATTCAAACCAAAAAAAAATATATTTCAAAGTTAAATAAAATAATAGGATTTTCAAACGAAGTTGAAAGACTGGTAAAAATTGCTAATTTAATTAAAACTTCAAAAAATGATTCTTTAAATGTAGATTTTTTTGACATACAAAAAAATAAAAATTACTACAAAGGGATAAAATTTACTTTTTTTGCAAAAAACGTAAGAGGTGAAATAGCTGGAGGGGGCCGATATAATTTAAAATATGGTAGTAATTCTGAGACTGCTATAGGATACACTTGTTACATGGATACAATTTTAAGATCTTCATCTTTAATTAATCAAAACAAAAAAATTTTAATTGCATTCAATACAAGTGATAAAATTAAACAAAAATTAATTAATAAAGGTTATAATATATTCAAAATTTTTGAAGATAATATTGATATAAAAAAAGAGGCAAAAAAGTTTGGAATCAAGTATTATTTAAAGAGTAATATAGTTAGGCGAATCTAATGTTTTATACAATAGTTGGAACCCAATGGGGTGATGAAGGAAAAGGCAAAATTGTTGATTGGATTTCTTCTAAAGCTGACTTGATAGTCAGATATCAAGGAGGAAATAATGCAGGTCACACAATTAAAGTAGATAATAATATTTATAAACTTAATTTATTACCCTCAGGAATAATTAATAATAAAAAATGTGCTATTGGTAATGGTGTAGTTTTAGATCCATGGGCACTAATTAATGAAATTGATAATCTTAAAGAACAAGGAATAGAAGTAAACAAAGACAATTTATATATTGCTGATAATATTTGTTTAATCTTACCTATTCATAAACTTCTTGATGAAATTAATGAAAACTCTAGAGGTAAAAAAGAACTAGGAACAACTAAAAAAGGCATTGGTCCAGCATACGAAGATAAAGTAGGTAGAAGAGCAATAAGAATTTGTGATTTAAAAGATCCAATATTTTTAAAACAAAAAATTGATAACCTTTACGAATTTCATAAAGACAAAATTTCAAAACATATTAATAAAATTACACATAATTATTATGAAGAACTTTTATCTATGTCTAATTATCTTAACTCTTTTAGTGTTCCATTATGGAAAATAATAAATGAATTAGGTCAAAAAAATAAAAACATTGTTTTTGAAGGGGCTCAAGGTTCTATGTTAGATATTGATTTTGGAACATATCCTTATGTTACATCATCAAATACAATATCAGGTCAGATATTCTCTGGTACAGGTTTTAGTGATAGAAAAAACCACAAAATTTTAGGCATAACAAAAGCTTATACTACTAGAGTTGGATCAGGCCCATTTCCAACAGAGTTAATGGACGAGATTGGAGAACACCTTGGTGAAAAAGGTCAAGAATTTGGTACAGTCACAAAAAGAAAAAGAAGGTGTGGCTGGTTTGATAGTGTTCTTTTAAAACAATCTATCAAACTAAATGGTATTACAGATATTGTACTTACTAAACTCGATGTTTTAGATGAATTAAAAGAAATTAATGTGTGTACTGGATATTTAATTGATGACGAACATTATGACTATTTACCCAGTGAAGAATTTCTATTCGATAAGATAAAGCCAATTTATAAAAAAATTGATGGTTGGGAAAAATCAACTGCAGGAATTAACAAATTTAATGATCTTCCAGAAAATGCTAAAAAATATATTCAAATACTCGAGGATCTTATGGAAACTAATGTTTCAATTGTTTCAACAGGGCCAGATAGAAAAGAGACGATCGATATAAATGGAACTTTATCTAATATTTGAAATTTCTTTTTGAAGTTTTTCTAATGCCTTCTCTTCAATTTGCCTTACTCTTTCTCTGCTAATTTTATATTTTTTACTCAAGTCTTCTAACTTTAAAGGATTTTCACTTAGTTTTCGAAGTTTAATAATTTCTTTTTCTCTTTCATTCAAAACTTCAAAAGCTTTTGAAAATAAATTTCTTCGATAATCAAGCTCATCTTTATTTTCAATTACTCTATCATGAGTTTCTTGTTTATCTTCTATTAAGTCCTGCCATTCAGTATCATGTTCTTCACCAAGTTTAACATTTAAAGATTGATCTGAAGTAAAAAGTCTATTTTCCATATCGATTACTTCACCTTCTTTTACATCGAGCCTAGTTGCAATCTCTCTAACATTTTCTGGTGACAAATTACCTGAGTCAATTGAGGTAAGTTGATTTTTAATTTTACGTAAATTAAAAAAAAGTTTTTTCTGAGCTGCGGTAGTTCCAATTTTTACTAAAGACCAACTATGTAAAACATATTCTTGTATTTGAGCTCTTATCCACCACATTGCATATGTTGCTAATCTAAAACCTTTCTCTGGATCAAATTTTTTTACTGCTTGCATGATACCAACATTACCTTCTGAAATTAAGTCAGTGACTGGCAAACCATATCCTCTGTACCCCATTGCTATTTTGGCAACCAAACGAAGGTGACTTGTAACTAGTTTATGCGCAGCATCTGAATCTCCATGTTCCTTATAACGTTTAGCTAACATGTACTCCTCTTCGGCTGTGAGCATCGGAAATTTTTTAATTTCCTGCAAGTATACTGCTAAATTTCCTTCACTTGATAGTACTGGTAAATTCATAATGGGTCTATAGCACAAAAAAAATATAATTTAATATTTAAGCAATAATTCTATTAAATTCTTAAAATCTTCAGGTATTTCAATATCAAAGTCCATCCTTTTTTTTGATATAGGATGATCAAAGCCAAGATGATAGGCATGCAATGCTTGTCTATCAAAATTTTTTAAAATCATAAATTTATTAAATGTATTTTTATCTTTTCCAAATTGATTAATTTTACTTTTACCATAAATCTTATCGCCAATTATAGGAGAATTTCTAGAAGTTAGATGAAGTCTAATTTGATGCGTTCTTCCAGTATGTAAATGACAGTCAACTATACTAGCAATACCAAAAGTTTTTTCTAATTTAATATCGGTTTTAGAATATTTTCCAAAGCCCTTATTATTCAAACTCATTTTTTTTCTATTTTTTCTATTTCTCTCTATGTATCCTTCAATTGACTGATTATCAGGTGTTCCCCAAACTATTGCTTTATATCTACGAGATATAGTATGCTCTTTGAATTGTTTGGCTAAATTAATATGAACATTATTATTTTTTGCAACAACAAGAATTCCGCTAGTATCTTTATCTAAACGATGGACTATTCCTGGTCTCGCATTATTATCTAAATTACTTAGTTGATTATTAGTGTAATGCATAAGAGCATTAACAAGAGTACCACTTTCGTTTCCAGGGGCTGGATGCATGACTAAATTTGGAGGTTTATTTATAACAATTAAATCTTCATCTTCAAAAATAATGTTTAAGTTAATATTTTCAGCTGAATGTTTTGTTTTTTGTTTCAAGATAATATTTATAGAGTAATTTTCATTTTCTTTAGTTATGTAAGATGGATCTTTAATTTCCTTTCCATCAAGACTTACATTACCATTTAATATTAGAGTTTTTATTTGTGTTCTTGAATATCCTTCCAATTTTGAAACGAGCACTTTATCTAATCTTTGTGAACTTAATTGTTTATTTATAGTTAATTTAAGATTATAGAATTTGTTCATGTCTCAAAAAATTCTTAAATTTATTGTAATAGTTTTAGGTATATTAATTGTTATTTGTTTTTTAGCTCTTGTTTATGGTTTGTATATAAAAACAACAAAAAAACAAAGTAATTTAGAAACAAATTTAATTGATTACAGTTTAAATTTAGAAAAAGGGCACAAAATTACAGATATAGATATGATTGATAATAATAGGATTTTATTTACAATAAAAAATAATGATAAAGTTTATGCTTTGATATATGATATACAAACATCAAATATTACAAAAATAGATACAGCTAATGAGTAAAGATAATAATTTTGAAAATAATTTAAAAAAACTTGAGTCTATTGTAGAGAAATTAGAAAATGGTGAAGTTGACTTAGAAGAATCTGTAAAACTTTATGAAGAAGGAATGAATTTAAAAAAAGCATGTGAGGAAAAGTTAAAAAGTATTGAAAGCCAAATTAAAAAAATTAAGCAAGAAAACAATAAAGTCACAAAAGAAGATTTTAAGTAATTTTCAAATTTGAGTAAAAATCTAAAAATAAGACTTGATCAGCTTTTAATTGATAGAAACTTAGCTGAAACTAAATCAAAAGCCCAATCTATGATTATGGCTGGCCAAGTCTATGTAAACGATAAAATTATTACTAAAAGTGGTAACAGTTTTAATGAAAACTCGAAAATTAAAATTAAGCAGCTTCATCCTCCATGGGTATCAAGAGGTGCATTCAAATTACTGAAAGCGATTGATCATTTTAAGATTGATATTGAAAATAAAATTTGCCTAGATATTGGTTCATCAACTGGTGGCTTCACAGAAGTTCTTTTAAAAAAAAACGCTAAAAAAATATATTCTATTGATGTTGGTACAAATCAACTTCATGAAAAATTAAAAAAAGAAAAAAAAATTATCAGTGTAGAAAATTTAAATGCTAAATATTTAGATAACTCAATAATTAATGAAGAAATTAATTTGGTTGTCTGTGATGTTAGTTTCATAAGTCTAACAAAAGTTATAGAACCAAGCTTGAAGCTTTTATCAAGTAAAGCTGAGATTATTTCACTAATTAAGCCGCAATTTGAAACTAATAAAATAAATTTGAAAAAAGGCATTGTGAAAAGTCCACTGATTCATGAACAAGTATGTAATGATATATCAAATTGGTTTAAAACAACGATTAATGCTGAAGTTATTGGTTTAGTTGAAAGTCCAATAACTGGACCAAAGGGCAATAAAGAATTTTTAATTTATTGTGTTTTAGAGAAATCTTAAACAGTGATCAGCTATAGTTGTTGCAACCATTGCTTCACCAACAGGAACAGCCCTTATCCCAACACATGGATCATGACGACCTTTAGTTGATATTGTTGTTTCTTTTAAATTTTTATTAATTGTTTTTTTTGTTGATAATATTGAGCTTGTAGGTTTTACTACAAATCTTGTAATTAATTCTTGACCAGTTGTAATTCCCCCAAGAACTCCACCATTATTATTTGAAAGAAATACAGGTTTTTTATTTTTAATTCTCATTTCATCAACATTAGAAATTCCAGTTTCATAAACACTGCTAAACCCATTACCCATTTCTACACCCTTAACAGCATTAATAGACATCAATGCCTTAGCTATATCAGAGTCTATCTTCTCATAAATAGGCTCCCCTAATCCAGCTGGTAAACCTTTTACTCTAATTTCAATTATGGCCCCTAAAGAGGAACCAGATTTTCTTGCAGTTTGAATTTCGTTTTCCCATGTTTTAACAATTTCTTTATCAGGACTCCAAAAATTATTTTTTTGAATAAAATTATTATTCCAATTATCATAATTAATTCTATGATTCCCTATCTGAATTAATGCACCTGTTATTAAAACTTGATTTTTAATTTTACTTTTTATTATTTTTCTTGCTATTGCTCCTGCTGCTACTCTCATCGCGGTTTCTCTAGCACTAGATCTACCACCGCCCCTATAATCTCTTATGCCATATTTTTTCCAATACGTGTAATCTGCATGTCCTGGTCTAAATTTACTTTTGATATCACCATAATCTTTTGATCTTTGATCTTGATTATAAATAATCAGAGAAATAGGATGACCTGTCGTTTTTCCTTCAAAAGTTCCTGATAGTATTTCAACTTTATCCTCTTCTTTTCTTTGAGTTGTAAATTTCGACTGACCAGGTTTTCTTTTATCTAAATAGGGTTGAATGTCTTTTTCAGTTAAATTTATATTTGATGGAACTCCATCAACAACACAACCTATAGCTTTACCATGGCTTTCTCCCCATGTAGTAAAATTAAAAATTTTTCCTATTGAATTAGAAGTCATTTTTTAGAATTTGTAAATTCACCTAATAATTCAGAAACACCTTCACTCTCATCAACTGCAACCATTCCTACAGTATGATAGCCACAATCGACATGTTGTATCTCACCAGTTACAGCACTCCCAAGATCACTTAAAAGATACAAAGCAGAATTTCCAACATCTTGCTGATTTACATTTCTTTTGAGTGGAGCATTAAGCTCATTCCATTTTAGAATAAATCTAAAATCACCTATTCCTGATGCTGCCAAAGTTTTAATTGGGCCAGCACTAATGGCATTAACTCTTATATTTTTTTCTCCCAAATCAACTGCTAAATATCTCACACTTGCTTCTAAAGCTGCTTTTGCAACTCCCATAACATTATAATGAGGCATAACTTGTTCTGATCCATAATATGTTAAAGTTAAAATTGATCCACCATTATTCATTAAAGGTTCTACAAGCCTACAAGCTTCTGTAAAAGAATAACATGAAATATGCATAGTTTGTTTAAAATTATCAGAAGATGTATTGTAATATTTACCTCTTAATTCATCTTTGTTCGAAAAACCAATTCCATGAACAAGAAAATCTAATTCACCCCATTTTTTTTTAAGTGTTTCAAAAACATTATTCATACTTTGTGAGTCTGAAACATCGCAGGGAATAATTGTGTTAGAACCTATTTCTTCAGCTAGTGGCTGAACTCTTTTCCTAAGTGCTTCTCCTTGATAAGTAAGTGCAATTTCTGCTCCTTGCTCTGCTAATTTTTTCGCAATACCCCATGCAATAGATCTGTCATTTGCTACTCCCATAATAAGACCTTTTTTATTTTGCATCAACATATTGTAAATCAGTGTTTTTTTTTAAATATAGATATATATATACTTATAAAAATAATATTCATATCTATAATATGCAATCAAATCAAAAATTAATAAATTCTAATAAATTACCAATTGAACTATTTCAAGAATGGTTTGAAGAGGCAAAGAAAAGTGAAGTCAATGATCCAAATGCTATGAACCTTGCTACTATATCTTCTAACGGCAAACCCAGTTCACGAATTGTTTTACTTAAATCATATGATAATAATGGTTTTGTTTTTTACACAAATTCAAATAGTAAAAAAGGTAGGGCTATTCAAAATAATGATAATGTAGCTTTAAATTTTCATTGGAAAACACTTCAAAGACAAATTAGAATAGAAGGTAATGTCTCACAAATTTCTAAAGCTGAAGCTGATAATTATTATAATTCAAGACCACTAGGAAGTAGAATAGGAGCTTGGGCCTCGTTGCAGTCAGAAGAACTAGATGATAGATCAACATTAACTAAAAGAGTAGAAGAGTTTGAAAAAAAATTTTCAAATAATGATGTGCCAAGACCTTCACACTGGAATGGCTACCTAGTAACCCCAAAATTAATTGAGTTTTGGCAAGATATGCCGTTTAGATTGCATGATAGGCTTGAATTCCGTAGAGAAAAAAATCAATGGGTTACTAGAAAATTATATCCTTAAATATTTTCTTTCCATTTTTGTAAAATCCAGGAACTAGAATTTGATTTATTGTCACCACCTATACCCCAAAGCAACTGTATATTATTTTCTTCACAGAATATTGTTTCTGGTGTTGTGTTATTGTTTCTATCACCTCCATTTGCAAATTTAATAATTGATTTTGGATATTTATTCTTTACTTTTTTAAGACCATCAATACAGGTCTTATCTCCATCATCAAATTCTATAACATCAATAACATTCTTTAATTCATTCATTATTATAGTTCTTTCTATAAAAGGTAGAAATTCCCTACCCTTCTTTTTTTGAAGCCATAAATCAGAATTTAACAAAACTACAACTTCACCATGTTTAGCAGCTTCTTTAATTAATTTTATATGACCACTGTGAATTGGATCGAAACCTCCACTGACAACAACTATTTCACGCATGTTTGTTTCTCCATTTTTCTGGGTCCTCTAAAAATTCTTTTAAGTTTGCGATCTCACTTTCAGAATATATTTTTTCACTTTCAATATAATTTATTATATCTTTCCATGTGCAGAGTGAGTGCATATTTACATTTAATTTAAACAATTCTGATTCTTTTAAATTAAAAATGTCATAATAAAATATTACAAATATGTCTTTAACTTTTAATCCTGCTTCACGCATTGCATTAATAAAAATTATTTTACTACCTCCATCAGTAGCTAGATCTTCAACTAAAAGCGCTTGTTGATTATTTTCAAATTCGCCTTCAATTTGTTTGTTTTTCCCAAAACCTTTTGTTGTTTTTCTTATGTACACCATTTGCTTATTTAATTTTTGAGAAATAAACGCTGCATAAGGAATTCCAGCAGTTTCTCCACCAGCAATAATTTCAGCCTCAATATTATTTTTATTTATATAATCTACTGCTTTATTAATTATAAAATTTCTTTCTTTTGTAAAAGAAATAATTTTTCTACAATCAACATAAACAGGACTAGCTAGGCCTGATGTAAGAGTAAAATATTTATCAAACGAAAAATTAACGGACTTTATATCTACTAATATTTTAGCTATTTCTTTTGACATTTTTTTTAAGTTATTTGTGCAATATGTTCAAATGATAAATTTCCAGGCACAATCATTATTGGTATTCTAAGGTTTGTTATTTCATTGCTCACAATAGAAGTTATTATCGGGCCAGGATTTTTACTATTTGGATCAGTATTGGCAGCTAAAACAAGAACATTAATATTTTTTTCCTCATCTAATAATTGTTTTAATTCAGATATAGTATCACCTTCTCTTAAAGAGAGAGCAGGATAGTCACCTGTTCTTTCCTGTATAAATGAGGCAGCCTTTTTAAGAATGGCTTCTGCTTCTTCTCTAGCTTCTTCTTTCATAATATCTGTAACACCCTTGGTTGTTAGAACATCTAAAGGTTCTATGAATGTTGCAATTATGATTTTTCTTCCAGTTTTTTTTGATCTTGCGCAAGCATACTCAAGAGCTGTATTCATTTCTTCCGAATTATCTGCAACAACTAGAATATATCTTTCATCACTCATTTACTTCTCCTAAATAAAGCAGCAGCAGTAAAACCTGAAAAAATTGAAAATATAATTACAAAAACTCCATATGTTGCTGCATTTTTATTCGCAAAATCAAATATTTGACTTCCTATACCTGATTTTCTTATAACTATTTGTTTTTGATCATTACTCATAATTGTATTATTTCTTATATAGTAAATATCAACATTATAAATCCCTGGAATTGTATTTGTTGGAAAAAAAATGCTTGTTTGAAATAATTTATCTTTGATCTTTCTCATTTCAAAATTTTTATAAAATGATTGTTCTTTTTTTATTCTGACAAAATTTTCATTCCAATTTTCTTGATCATTTTTAAAAATAAAATTTTGATTAAAAGTTTTATTATTTAATATTTTTTCAAAACTTAAATCCTCATTAATTAATATCGACTCAGGTAAAATTTCATTGATTTCTTTTGAAGAAGATAAAAAGAATAGAGATGGAATATTATTATAAGTAACATACTGATTATTTATCCATATTCCAAAATATCTCTCTTTTTTTTGAATTCTCATTTTTGAAGGTGGGCCTTTAATTGTTAAAAGTGTCTCATGATCATTTTTTAGTAATCCAAAAATAATAATTTCTTTTCCATTAAAATCTGTTTTTAATTCAATACTATCTTCAGATAAGTCAAAATAAATTTCTTCAGCTTTAATAAATTTAGAAAAACAAATAACAGTTAATAAAATTGTTAGATTAAAGGAAAAATTTATAAATAAATTTTTAATCATCTTTTTTTGTTACTTCTAAAATAAAAAATTCTAAATAAAATCCAATTAATGCAAAAAACGATACAAATAAAAAAGATGCTTTCATAATCAATATATCAATCACTAACTTATCTTTTTGCACAAGCATATAAATTGGAATTACAGTGGACAAAATAATAATACTTAGTTTTGCAAAAGAATCATTAAATAATATGTCTTTAAATATTTTATTAAGATCATTTTTAATAAATACTCTGAAATTTAACCAAATATAAATTTTGTTAAATGAATTTATAACAATTATTATGATTAAAAAAAATTCAATATTCTTTAGATTAAAATCAATAGTAGTAAAAATAAAATATATGAAGAGACAAACTATGATCAATAAATTAATTGAAAAATTAAATATTGATATCATATCATTACCAATGAAAATAAATCATTTGGTCTTAAAACTAGATCTGTAAAAATTTTACCACAGACACCTAGTACTAATATTGCTAAAATACCTCTCAAATATTCTGCTTTTAATTTAGAACCAAAAATTACACCAATTTGTGCACCAATTACTCCTCCAAATATCATTAGTGCAGACAGCACAATATCTACATTATAATTTATGTAAGATTGAAAAAATGTTGCATTAGCAGTAACAAAAATTATTTGAAATAAAGATGTACCAACTACTATACTTGTTGGCATTCCAAGTATATATACCATTGCAGGTATCATTATAAATCCTCCTCCAATTCCCATCATTGCCGACATTACTCCAACTGCGAAACCTATCAGTACAGGTGGTATCGCACTTATATAAAGTTTTGATCTATGAAATCGAACTTTGAATGGAAGTCCATGAAACCAAGAATGTTGATGCAGTTTTGTTCTTTTGGCGTTTCTTGTTCTGTACTGTTTTATTGTGGTTCTAGCGCTTTCAAATGCCATACTAAAACCAATAAAACCTAAAAAGAAAAGAAATAATAACTGAATAACTAAATCTATTTGCCCAAAATCTTTTAGATAACTGAAAACATTTACTCCAACTGTAGAGCCAATTAAACCTCCTATTAAAAGGAATACACCCATTTTTATATCAACATTTCTTTTTCTCCAGTGCGCAATAAAACCTGAAACAGAAGTTGCTAAAACGTGTGGAGCTTCAGAGCCAACAGCTACAACTGGAGGTATGCCCAAAAAAATTAATAGCGGTGTCATTAAAAATCCACCACCAACACCAAAAATTCCTGAAAGTATTCCTATACTCATACCAATAAAGATAATGAGAAAAATATTGACGTTCATTTCAGCTATTGGAAGGTAAATTGACATATTTTTTTATAAATTTTATATAATTATTACTTAATAAGTACAAATTATATTTATTTTAGAAAATTATATAAAATTATTTAGTGCTATGATTCCTATATAACTTACAATTCCAACGCAACAAGCTGCAGAAAAGCCAACATAAAATGGTCTTATACCTAATTTTTTTAGAGAAACTAAATTTGTACTTATTCCAACTGCTGCCATTGCTATTGCTAATGAGTATTCAGCTAATGATTTAATATGATTAATTACTAACTGCCATTGATCATTTAGAAATAAACCTAAAGCTATATCAGAACTTTGAATACCATAGTCACCAATTGACCTAATTAATCCCATAATTATAAAACCAATAATAAATATTGGAAACATTGATAAAATAGATTGCCTGGAGTTTTCTTTATAAATATTATTTTTTACATATAAATAACTAATAAATGGAATTACAAATATCATACTAATATTTCTTACAAGTTTTGTAACTGTTGCTATATCCATTGTATTAGGCGAGTTATATTGTTCTGAATAAATTAATCCTGCACCAGCAACCTGAGCAGTTTCATGAATGGATGTACCCAAAAATAAACCAATTGACAGTTCATCACCTTTAAACAAATAGTGTCCTAAAAATGGATATATAAACATCGCAATTAATCCAAATATGGTAATGTTAGCAATAGCATATGTAACCTCCTCTTTATTAGCATTAATAGCTGGACTGGTAGCAACTATTGCTGAAGCACCACATATACTAGTACCAACAGCAATAAGAGAACCTATTTTTGAGGAGACATTTAAAAATTTGCAAAAATAATTAACAAGTACTATTGAAAAAATAATACAAATACCAATTAATGGTATACCAATAACTCCTACCTTTAAAATATCTAAAAGACCTAATCTAATGCCAAGGCAAATAATTCCTAATCTCAGAATAAATTTAAGAGAAAATTTTATTCCTTCAGAAAAAATTGAAGGAATTTTAATTATATTTCCAACAAGTAGACCAATTATTATTGAGAGCATAATCGGCGAAATTGGGCTTTTAATTAAATTTAATACTTCATTGCCAATTATGTTACTTAAATACATGCCAGTATATGCTATTATGAAGCTTAACAATATACCTGGGAAGATTCTAAATATTGATAATTGCATTATAAAACATTCCTTATATAAAAAAATTATTCAAATACTTAATAAATATTAAATTTTTTTGCATTATTTAAGTCATCCTGTGTGTTTATATTGAAAAAACTTTTTTCTTGATGAACTTTAAAATTAACAAATTTATATTTATGTTTTTTCACCCAAACCATAATTTTGCTATTTTTTAATTTTAATTCTTTTTCTAAACTCTCTAAAAGGGATACATGCCACATTGCAATAACCGGATGATGTCTGTTGTTTGATTTTGCTATAAGTATCTCTGTACCTGGGGTATATGATGATAAAAATACATCAAGTAAGTTACTAGGTAAAAAAGGTGTATCACTTGGCACAGTAAACAACCATTCCTTTTCTGCATGATTATTAACTATCCATAAAATTGAAGCATGTATACCAGCTAGTGGGCCAAGATATCCCTCAAACTGATCTTTAACAATATTGTGATTAAAGCCTTTAAATTCATCTAAATTATTTGCATTTATAATTATGTCATTACTAAAATTAGTTAATATTTTGATAATATGATTTAGCATTGTTTTACCACTAATTTTTGTAAAAGTTTTATAACCTCCACCAAATCTTTTAGATTGACCACCTGCTAGAATTGCAAATAATATTTTTTCTTTACTTATATTCAATTCTTTTTTCTCCTGACAGGACTAAATATTTTTTTCCTTTTGCTCTTCCAATTAAGGTTAAGTTAGATCCCCTTGCCAACTCCACACCCCAAGCTGTAAAACCAGATCTAGATATTAAAATAGGAATTCTCATTTTAATAGTTTTAATAACCATCTCACTTGTCAATCTACCTGTCGTGTAAAAGATTTTATTTGACGAACTTATTTTTTTTAAGAACATATATCCAGCAATTTTATCTATAGCATTATGTCTACCGACATCCTCCATATAAATTAATGGTTTATTGTTTAGAACAACTGCACATCCATGAATTGCTCCTGCCTCTAAATAAAGACTTGGTGTTAAAGTTATTTTTTTTGAAATTTCATATATCCATTTGTGCTTTATTTTTTTCTTTGTTTTTAATTTTATCTTTTTTATTTCATCATATATATTACCAAAAACTGTACCTATTGCACAACCGCTAGTTGTAATTTTTTTCTTTAATTTATTTTCATAATTAGTTTTTCGTTTTGTGCGCACAATAACAACACTTAATTCTTTGTCTACTTCTACTTTTTTAATTTCATCATTTTTGTTAAGCATATTTTGATTAAGTAAATATCCTATTGCAAGATATTTGGGATGATCACCAATCGACATTAGGGTTACAATTTCCTGATTATTTAGAAATATAGTAAGTGATTTTTCATTTATAACTTTTGATTTAACCCATTTACCATTTTCATCTATGCCTTTTAGCTGAGTTATAAGGGATTTATCTTTAATATTTGGTGATACTAAATATTTCTCTTTTTTTTTCATATGTTGTAAATAAACTAATAACTTATATGAACATATTAGAAATTTTTATAAATTCTATACAATTAATTATTACACTTGATCCAGAATTATGGGACATAATAATTTTATCCATATTTGTTAGCTTTACAGCTCTTATTATTGCTTCAATTCTAGGTTTTTTAATAGGGTATTATTTAGCACTTAATAATTTTATTTTAAAAAAACCTCTACTAGTCTTATTAAACTCATTAATGGGTATCCCACCGGTAGTCGTGGGCTTGATTGTTTATTTTATTTTTGCCTCTGGTGGACCACTTGGAGTTTTACAGCTATTGTATACTCCATCAGCAATGATCATTGCTCAAACAATAATAATATTTCCAATAATTGTATCTTTATCTCATGAAATATTTTCTAAGAATTGGTTAGAATTCAAAGACGAGATAAGATCATTGAACATTCCTTTTTTAGGCTCAGCAAAACTTTTATTTAATCATAGTTACTTTTTGCTAATTACAACATTATTATCAGCATTTGGAAGAGCCATTTCTGAAGTGGGAGCGGTTATGATTGTAGGGGGTAATATTGATCATTATACCCGTGTTATGACCACTGCGATTTCTCTCGAAACTAGAATGGGTAACTTAGAGTATGCTATGGCTTTAGGTTTAGTACTTATATCAATTACGATTATTATATATTCTTTTGTATATTTATTGAATAATAGATCATATAAATGAAAATTGTAGGCATAGTTGGATGGAAAAATTCTGGAAAGACATATTTTGCAAGTAAAATTATTAATAAATTAAAAACTAAAAATTATAAAGTTGCATCAATTAAGCACGCTCATCATGAATTTGATATTGATCAAAGAAATACAGATAGTTATATTCATAGAGAAGCAGGATCCTCACAAGTAATAATCAGTTCATCAAAAAGATGGGTGAAAATTACCGAACTAAATAATTCAAAAGAAAAATCATTAAATGAATTATTGAATGAATTAAGTGAAGTGGATGTGGTTATTGTAGAAGGATTTAAAAATGATAATCATCCAAAAATTGAGATAATTAAAAAAGACAGTGATGATTATTTGTTTAATAAAATTTCAAATATTAAGGCAGTTATTTCTGAAGAAAAAATAAACACAGATTTAAAACAATTTAAAAAGAATCAAATTGATAATATCGTCAACTTTATTCTAGAAGATATAAAATGAATAAATTGCCATTAACAAAAAAACAAATTATTGAATTTTTTAAAAAGCAGAAAACTATAATTGTAAAACCAGAATGGGTTGATTTAAAAAATTCTCAAGGAAGATTTTTATTTGAGGATTTAAAAAGCAAAGTAGATATACCTCCATTTAATAATTCTGCTGTTGATGGTTATGCATTACTAAAAAAAGATATAAACAAAAAAAACCTTTATTATTACAATAGAAGAATAGCAGCTGGTGATAAACTAAATATTAAAATTAAATCTGGTGAAGCAGTTAGGGTATTCACGGGAGCAAAAATGCCTTCAAACTCCTCAACTATAATAATGCAAGAAAATACATCAATAAATGGAGATAGAATTGAAATTTTAAAAACTCCTAGTTTTGGAGAAAATTATAGAATTAAAGGTGAAGATATTAAAAAAAATCAAAAAATTTTATCCAGAGGATCAAAAATAAACAAACAAAACATTAACTTAATAGCGGCATCTGGAATAAGAAAAATTAAAGTTTTTAAAAAAATAAAAATTGGTTTTTTTACCAGTGGTAATGAATTGAGAAAACCAACCAGTAATTTAAAAAATTCAGAAATAAATAATTCAAATTTTTTTGCACTTAATTCATTGTTAGATCAAAAATTTATTTCAAAAAAATATTTTGGAAATCTTAAAGATAATTTAAAAATTGTAAAAAGTAATCTTTTACGTGCTTCAAATAATAATGATATTATTATCACTGCTGGAGGTGCATCAGTAGGTGATGAGGATCATTTAATTAAAGCATTATCAAATATAGGCAATATATTTTTTTGGAGAGCTGCAATAAAACCAGGAAGACCTATTGCTGTTGGAAAGATAAATAGTTGTTATGTTATTTGCTTACCAGGAAATCCAGTATCTGTGCAATTATTATACGCAATGTTAATTAATCCATTAGTAGAAAAATTATCAGGAGGAAATTTTAAATTACCAAACTCAAGTAAAATTATTGCTAGTTTTTGCATGAAGAAAAAAACTCAAAGGATGGAATGGCTAAGAATAATCAAAAAGACAATCAACAACCAAGACATGGCTTTGAAATATCCAAAGCAAGGATCTGGGATGATTAGTTCAGTTTCATACTCAGATGGTATTTTAGAAATAGACGAAAATGTGTCTGAAATTAAAAGAGGTGATATATTTGATTTTTATGATTTTGAGACTCTTTTTTAAATATATATTTTATATTTATAACGAATTATTATTTTCCCTTTAACTTTAGTGCAACCTAAGTATTCAAATTTTGATTGTTCACAGTAATGCTGAAAATCTGCTTCTGCTAAAGGGTCAGTCGCTATAATTTTAACAATAGTATTATTTGTTAGTTCTGATGCCAGTCTTCTAGCTTTAAGTACGGGTATAGGACATTCTGTACCACTTGTATCTAGTACTATTTCATCATTTTCAATTAAATCTTTCATGACTTTCTGATACTTAATATATATTATAAAAATTGGAACGCTAGAATGGATAAATTTGTTTCTCAAACAGAAAATTCTTTAAAAAAAAAGAAGAGAAGATGGACACCAAAAGGAAGGCAAGTTGATGATAATTATTTAAATGAGGTTTCTAAACTATTTATTGGAACTGAATTTAAGCGTGACGAGCTGATAGAATATTTACATGTATTACAGGATAATTTTGGAGTATTATTTGATAAACATCTTGTAGCTTTGTCAACTTTAACAAATTTATCTCTTACTGAAATTTATGAAGTGGCAACATTTTATGCACATTTTAATATAGTAAAAAATAGTGAAAATTATAATCCTATCAAAGTTGTAAGAGTGTGTGAAAGTTTGACGTGTGAACTATTTGGGGCGCAGAAGCTACTTAAAGATCTAGAAAGCATACAAGACAAAAGTATAAAAGTCGTACCTGGTCCTTGTATGGGTAGATGTCAAGTCGCTCCCACCGTATGTGTTGGTAAAAATTACGTTGATAAAGCTAATTTAAATGAGGTGAAAAAAATAATAGAAGAGAAAAAATTTGAACCAATAATTCCTAATTATGTTGATTTAAAAGAATATAAGAAAACAGGTGGTTATACAATTGCTAATAAAATTAAAAAAGACGAAATTACAAAAAAACAGATATTGGTTTCTCTAAATGAAAGTGGTTTGAAAGGAAAAGGTGGTGCGGGTTTTCCCACCGGAAAAAAATGGGAAATTGTTTCAAATTACAATGGTAAAAAATATGTTGCTGTTAATGGTGATGAAGGTGAACCAGGAACATTTAAAGATAGGTCATATTTAGAAAGTGATCCACATAGATTTTTAGAAGGGGCTTTAATTGCTTCCTATTTTATAAATGCTCATAAAGTTTATATTTATATGAGAGATGAATATCCAGCAGTGATAAAAATTTTACTTAATGAAATAAATAAAATGGAAGATGAAAAAATAATTCCAAAAGACTTTTTCATAGTAAGAAGAGGGGCAGGGGCCTATATTTGTGGAGAAGAGTCAGCAATGATAGAAAGTATTGAAGGTAAAAGAGGATTGCCAAGGCATAGACCACCTTATGTGGCTGAAATTGGTTTATTTGGATGTCCTACTTTAACAAATAATTTAGAAACTCTTTTTTGGGTAAGAGATATAATTGAAAAAGGACCAAAATGGTTTTCTGAAAAGGGATCCAATGGAAATAAGGGTTTTCATAGTTTTTCAGTATCTGGTAGAGTAAAGAACCCAGGTGTAAAGGTTGCTCCAGCCGGTATAACAATTCAACAATTAATTGATGAGTATTGTGATGGTATGGCAGATGGGCATACTTTTAAAGGTTATCTTCCAGGAGGTGCATCAGGCGGTATCCTACCTGCAACAATGAATGATATTCCACTTGATTATGGATCGAAAGAATTAATGGATGCCGGATGTTTTTTAGGTTCAGCGGCAGTAGTTGTATTATCTGATCATGATAATATGAAAGATGTTGCGCTAAATTTACTAAAATTTTTTGAAGAGGAAAGTTGTGGTCAATGTACTCCATGCCGTTCTGGTACTGAGAAAACTGTAAAATTAATGCAAGAAAAAAAGTGGAACAAGGAAAAATTAAAAGATTTAAGTGAAGTTATGGCTCAAGCATCGATATGTGGTTTAGGGCAAGCTGCAACAAACCCATTAAATTCTGTTTTAAAATATTTTAGCAATGAAATAACTTATGACTAAAGAGAAAACAAAATTTTATTTAAACGATAAGTTAGTTGAAGCGAATCCTAATGAAACTATTTGGCAAGTTGCAAATAGACTTGGAACTGAAATCCCACATTTATGTTATTCTGATAAACCAGGTTACAGAGCTGATGGAAATTGTAGAGCATGTATGGTTGAAATTGAAGGAGAGCGTGTGTTGGCAGCATCTTGTATTAGAAAGCCAGCTGATAGTATGAAAGTAAAAACTTCTTCACAAAAGGCTAAGAAATCTAGAGAGTTAGTTTTTGAATTACTTCTAGCAGACCAACCGAAAAAAGAAATTGCTCATGATAATAATTCTGATTTTTGGAAATGGATAGACAAAGTTGAAGTTAAAGAAAGTAGATTTCCAAAAAAAACCTCATGTCTGGCAGACATTTCTCATCCTAGTATGGCTGTAAATTTAGATGCATGCATCCAATGTAATCTCTGTGTAAGAGCATGTAGAGAAGTCCAGGTAAACGATGTGATTGGAATGGCGTATCGAGGAGAAAATTCTAAGATTGTATTTGATTTTGATGATCCTATGGGTGACAGCACATGTGTAGCATGTGGTGAATGTGTACAAGCTTGTCCAACTGGAGCATTAATGCCGGCATCCATTGTAGATAAAGATGGTATTGGCCATAGTAAGGTAGATAAAAAAATTGATAGTGTTTGTCCTTATTGTGGTGTTGGTTGTCAGATAGAATACAATGTAAAAGATAACAAAATTAAATTCGTTAATGGTGTTGACGGTCCAGCAAACAAGAATAGATTATGCGTAAAGGGAAGATTTGGTTTTGATTATGTAAACAATCCAGAAAGGCTTACAAAGCCTTTGATTAGAATTAAAGACAAAGCAAAAGATTTACATCCAAACATTAATTTTTCAAATATTCATGAATATTTTAGAGAAGCATCTTGGGATGAAGCCTTAGATTATGCTGCACAAGGTTTTTTAAAACTTAAAAAACAAAGAAATGGTAAAAGTAATCTTGCGGGATTTGGATCTGCTAAATGTTCAAATGAAGAAGCTTATTTATTTCAAAAATTAATCAGAACTGGTTTTAATACTAATAATGTTGATCATTGTACAAGACTTTGTCATGCCTCATCTGTAGCTGCTTTATTAGAAACTATTGGTTCAGGAGCTGTTACTGCTCCATTCTATGAAGTTGAGCATTCTGATGTGATAATAGTAATTGGTGCTAATCCGACTGAAAATCATCCAGTAGCAGCAACTTTTTTTAAAAACGCTGCAAAAAAAGGTTCCAAATTAATTGTGATGGATCCCAGAGGTCATTCTTTAAAAAAACATGCAACTCATATGTTACAATTTAAACCAGGATCTGATGTTGCTCTCTTAAATTCAATAATGAATGTTATTGTTGAAGAAAATTTATTTAATTCTCAATACATTAAAAAACAAACTGAAGGATTTGATAAATTAAGAAAACATTTAATGAATTATTCACCTGATATAATGGAAAACGAAACAGGTATTGATCCAGAATTAATAAGAGAAGTAGCGCGCTTATATGCCAGTACAAATAAAGGGATTATTTTCTGGGGGATGGGTATTTCTCAACATACACATGGTACTGACAATGCTAGATGTTTAATTTCTCTAGCTTTAATGACAGGAAATGTTGGAAAAAGAGGATCTGGTTTACATCCTTTAAGAGGACAAAATAATGTTCAAGGAGCGTCTGATGCTGGTCTTATACCAATGATGTACCCCGATTACCAATTAGTTGATAAAGATAATAATAAAGATTTTTTTGAAAAACTTTGGAAGACTCCTTTAGATGATAAAAAAGGTCTAACTGTTGTTGAAATTATGGACGCTATTCACGAGAATACAATTAAAGGTATGTATATACTTGGTGAAAATCCAGCAATGTCAGACCCCGATCTTAATCATGCAAGAGAGGCTCTACAAATGTTAGAGCATTTAGTTGTTCAAGATATTTTTTTAACTGAAACAGCAACATATGCGGATGTTATTTTTCCAGCTTCAGCATGGCCTGAAAAAAATGGAACAGTAACAAATACTAATAGACAAGTACAGATGGGAAGAAAAGCTGTGGATTCTCCAGGTCAAGCGAAAGAAGATTGGTGGATAACAAACGAACTTGGAAAAAGAATGGGTTTAAATTGGAAATATAAACATCCCAAGGAAATTTATGAAGAAATGTCACTAACAATGCCTTCTTTAAACAATATTTCTTGGGAAAGATTAGAAAATGAAAATTCTGTAACTTATCCAAGTAAATCTCCAACTACACCAGGAGATGAAATTGTTTTTGGTGATAAATTTCCAAACGAAAATGGTAAAGGTAAATTTGTTCCAGCTAGTGTTACCGCACCAGATGAAGTACCTGATAAAGAATTTACGATGATACTAACCACAGGAAGGCAATTAGAGCATTGGCATACTGGAGCTATGACTAGAAAGGCATCAAATTTAGATGCAATTGAACCGGAACCTTCAGTCTCAATATCACCTAAAGATATAATGAAAAATAATATGAAAGCTGGTGACAAAATAAAAGTCACAACTAGAAGAGGCTCAATAGATATAAGAGTAAGACAAGATAGAGCTATTCCTGATGGAGTTATTTTTATTCCATTTTGTTATAATGAGTCTGCCGCTAATCTCTTAACTAATCCAGCTTTAGATCCATATGGAAAAATTCCTGAATTTAAATATTGTGCAGCAAAAATTGAGAAGTTATAAATATTTTATGATTAAAAAAACATTAATAATTCTATTTCTTGTATTTAGTCCAATCACAGCATGCTCTACATTAAGTGAAATTAATGAAAGAGTAAAAGGTGATGGAGTTCCCTATATTCCTGGAATTTAATTTATAAAATTCTTGTCGAATTTATAATTTAATATAAATGCAAAATTGATGCCGCGTTAGCTCATTTGGTAGAGCAGTTGATTTGTAATCATCAGGTAGTCAGTTCGATTCCGACACGCGGCACCACCTATATAAAATTAACTTAAGTAAAATTGATATAAAGCAATCGATGTTGCATTAGAAACATTCAAACTATCAATTTCAAATTTTAAATTATTTTTCATTTTAATCTGAATTATTTCATCGCATTCCTTTTTTACTAATTCTCTAATACCTTTTCCCTCAGAACCAAAAACTAATACTGATTTTTGTGAAAAATTTAATTTTGAATTTTGATTTTTAGAACTATCAAAGCCATAAATCCAATAATTATTTTTTTTAAGAAAAGAAATAGCTCTTCTAATATTTGTCACTCTTATATAATTTACAATTTCTGCAGCACCAGAAGCTGATTTATAAAGTGAAGAAGTTAATTTTGGTGAATTATCTTTGCCAACTATAATTCCTGCACAATCAAATAATGCACATGACCTCATTATTGATCCAATATTTTGAGGATCAGTCACTTGATCTAAAATTAAAATTACTGATTTTGATTTTTTACTCTCTACTTTTACAAATTCTTCTAAATCTGGCCTATCAAAATCTTTTGTTTTTAGAACTATGCCCTGTGTAGTGCTCTCGGTTCCAAATCTACTGATGAATTCATTTTGAGGAAGAATTGTAATTTTTTGTATTTTTGATTCATATTTTTTGACAAAATTAATCTGATTTTTACTAATTATAAGCTCAATATGCTCTCTTTTATCATTTTGGAGAGCTGCTTTAACAGAATGTTGACCAAAAATTGTATGAATTCCTTGATTTTTATTAGATCTATTATTTTTAAACTTAGTCATGGTTTAATATCACAGATTTGTCTAATTAATACAATCTAGATATGTACAAATAGCCATTTTTTGTCTAAAAGGCCGTTGCTTTTACGAGTATACGTATTTTGCAAAGGTGAGGTTGCTGTTTTAGATTGACATATATACTATTTTATTAGTATTGGCCAGTTTCTTCATATGGAGGGGTGGTCGAGTGGTTAAAGGCAGCGGACTGTAAATCCGCCCGCGTGAGCGTACGTAGGTTCGAATCCTACCCCCTCCACCAAAATGGAGGTATAAGGATTAAAGCAAAAAAGTTGAGTGTGTGAAGCAGTCAGTTTAGTTGCGGGTGTAGCTTAGTGGTAAAGCTCCAGCCTTCCAAGCTGGCTACGAGGGTTCGATTCCCTTCACCCGCTCCATAACAAAAAAATTATTGGGGTAAAAAAAATGGCTAAAGCAAAATTCGAGAGAAATAAACCGCATTGTAATATCGGTACTGTAGGTCACGTTGACCATGGTAAAACTACATTAACAGCTGCTATCACAAAAATATTAGCAGAATCTGGTGGAGCAGAATTTACAGATTATGCAAATATCGATAAAGCTCCTGAAGAAAGAGAACGTGGAATTACTATTTCAACCGCACATGTTGAATATGAAACGGAAAACAGACATTATGCTCACGTTGATTGCCCAGGTCACGCTGATTATGTAAAAAATATGATCACAGGTGCAGCACAAATGGATGGTGGAATATTAGTTGTTAACGCAGCTGATGGACCTATGCCTCAAACTAGAGAACATATATTATTAGCAAGACAGGTTGGGGTTCCAGCTTTAGTAGTTTACATGAATAAAGTCGATCAAGTAGATGACAAAGAACTTATTGATCTTGTTGAAATGGAAATTAGAGAGCTTCTAACATCTTATGAATTCCCTGGTGATACTATCCCAATCATCAAGGGCTCAGCTTTAGCGGCTTTAGAAGGTAGAGACGACGAAATTGGAAAAAATTCAATACTTGAACTGATGAAAGCAGTTGACGAACATATACCACAACCAAGTAGACCAGTTGATCAACCTTTCCTAATGCCAGTTGAGGACGTATTCTCAATATCTGGAAGAGGAACTGTTGTAACAGGCCGTATTGAGCAGGGCCAAGTCAAAGTTGGTGAAGAAATTGAAATATTAGGTATTAGGGAAGCTCAAAAGACAACTTGTACTGGAGTTGAGATGTTTAGAAAACTTCTTGATTCTGGTGAAGCCGGAGATAATGTCGGAGTACTTCTAAGAGGTACAAAAAGAGAAGAAGTTGAAAGAGGGCAAGTATTAGCTAAACCAGGATCAATTAAACCTCATACAAAGTTTAAAGCTGAGGCATATGTTCTAAAAAAAGAAGAAGGAGGAAGACACACCCCATTCTTCTCTAACTACAGACCACAGTTTTATTTTAGAACAACTGACGTAACAGGTACAATCAAATTACCAGAAGGAACAGAAATGGTTATGCCTGGTGATAATATTGCGATGGAAGTTACTTTATTATCTCCAATTGCAATGGATAAAGGTCTTAAATTTGCAATAAGGGAAGGCGGACGAACAGTTGGTGCAGGAGTTGTTGCAGAGATCATTGAATAGTTTAAGAGACTAGTTCTATCTGTTGAATTGACAAACTGTAATAGGAGTGTAGCTCAACTGGTAGAGCACCGGTCTCCAAAACCGGGGGCTGCGGGTTCAAGTCCTGCCACTCCTGCCAAAAAGGGAACTGATTATGAATATTGAAAAGAAAAAAACCTCACCCGCCTTATTTGTTAGGCAGGTAAGACAGGAAGGTCAAAAAATAACATGGCCTCAAAGAAGAGATACATTAGTTTCTTCTGGTATAGTTATTTTGCTAGTTTTTCTTTTCTCATTATTTTTTTTGTTAACTGATCAAATTTGGTCTTTTTCAATAAAAAAAATAATCCAAATAGGTTCAGGTTTATAAAATATGAACAATGCTAGATGGTATGTTCTGCATGCTTACTCAGGGTATGAAAAAAAAGTTGCAGATAGTATAATGGATCAAGCTAATAAGTTAGGTGTTAAAGAACATATTGAAGATATTTCAGTTCCAACTCAAAATATAGTTGAGGTAAAAAGAGGTGTTAGAGTTAATACTGAAAGAAAAGTTTTTCCTGGATACATTCTGATAAAAATGAATTTAAATGATGATACATGGCATATTATTAAAACAACTCCAAAACTTAGCGGTTTTTTGGGTAACAAAGGTAAACCAGTACCTATTAGCAACGCTGAAGCAAAAAGAATATCCCAGCAAGTTGTAGACGGTGTAGAAAAATCTAGACCAGCTATTATGTACGACGTTGGCGAACAAGTTAAAGTTATAGATGGTCCCTTTGCATCTTTTAATGGTGAAATTGAACAGATAGATGAAGAAAAAGCTAGACTTAGAGTTGCAGTTTCAATATTTGGTAGATCTACTCCTGTTGATCTAGATTACTCACAAGTTGAGAAGGTATAATTTATATGGCTAAAGAAATATTGGGTTTAATTAAATTACAAATTCCAGCTGGAGGTGCAAACCCATCTCCGCCTGTTGGACCAGCATTAGGTCAAAGAGGTTTGAATATAATGGATTTTTGTAAAGCTTTTAACGATAAAACTAAAAACTTAGAAAAAGGAGCTCCAATTCCTGTTATAATTACAGCTTATAAGGATAGGAGTTTTGATTTTGTAACTAAGCTTCCACCTGTAAGTTATTATTTAAAAAAAGCAGCTAAAATTAAGAAAGGCAACTCTACTCCAGGTAGATCATTAGTTGGTAAAGTTTCAGCCGCTGATATTGAAAAAATTGCTAAAGAAAAAATGGCAGATCTTAATGCGATAGATTTAAAAGGAGCAATAAATATGGTCAAAGGTTCAGCAGTTTCAATGGGTATGGAGGTAGTAGGATAATGAAAATAACTAAAAATAAAAAAAATATTTTAAATAACCTTGATACAAACAAAATATATGAACCCATCGACGCAATAAAAATTTTAAAAGATAAATCTTTTGTTAAATTTGATGAAACAGTTGATGTTGCAATTAACTTGAACATAGACTCTAACAAATCAGATCAAAATATCAAAGGTGTTATAAATTTACCAAAGGGTACTGGAAAGAAAATTAAAATTACAGTTGTAGCTTCAGAAGATAAACAAGATGATGCTAAAAATAATGGAGCAGATAAAGTTGGTGGCAAAGAAATTATTGATGAGATATCTCAGAACAAATTAGATTTTGATATACTAATAGCTTCTCCAGATATGATGCCTGCATTAGGTAAAGTTGCAAAAATCTTAGGGCCTAGAGGGTTAATGCCTAACCCAAAATTAGGGACTGTAACTAATGAAATAGGAAGCGCAGTTAAAGATGCAAAATCTGGTCAGGTTAAATATAAAAATGAAAAATCGGGAATTGTTCATGCTGGTATTGGAAAATTGAGCTTTGCTGATGAAGATTTACTACTAAATTTAAAAACTTTTTATTCATCAATTTTAAAAAATAAACCTGATGCAGTTAAAGGTTCATTTGTTAAAAGAGTTACCATAGCTTCAACTATGGGTGTTGGACTTAAAATTAACCAGGTTAGTCTGCGTTAATAGTTCAACTGATGGTCAATTTGATCATCACCTGTCAAAGACTGCAGGGGCCTTAAGGCTTAATTACCTGCATAGACTGAAGTAAGTTGTTAATTTACTTCTTGGCAGGCTTAAGATTAGTTTGATGGGCAAACTAATTTTGGCAACATTAGATTAATATCTAATAATAAAACCGAGGTTGACGTGAAACGTTCTGAAAAAAAAGACTTTGTATCTAATCTCAAAGACGAATTTTCAAAATCTTCTTCAATAATTGTCGCTGAATATTCAGGATTAACTGTTGAAGAGTCGGAAAGTCTTAGAAAAGAAATGAGAGAGAATGGTGCAAAATTTAAAGTGACTAAGAACAGGCTCACAAAACTTGCTATTGCAGATACTCAATTTAATGAAATTTCAGATTTATTTAAAGGACCAACAGCAGTTGCTTATTCGGCTGATCCAGTTGCTCCAGCAAAAGTTGCTGTAAGTTTTGAAAAAAAATTTGATAATTTTAAAATAATTGGTGGAGGTTATAATGGTGAAAAAATTGATAAAGAAAGAATTAATTTTCTAGCTCAATTACCATCATTAGATGAACTAAGAGGCAAACTTATAGGTCTAATTTCTGCTCCAGCTCAAAAAATTGCTACCATAGCAATTGAACCAGGAGCACAAATTGCAAGACTTATTAGCGCAAACAGTAGTAATTCAAAAGAGTCGAACTAGGTAAATATAGGAGTATAAATTAATGGCTGACTTAAATAAAATTGTTGAAGAATTATCTTCCTTAACAGTACTTGAAGCGGCAGAACTTAGTAAAATGCTAGAGGAGAAATGGGGTGTCTCGGCTGCAGCACCAGTTGCGGTGGCGGCAGCTCCAGCAGCAGGTGGAGATGCACCAGCTGAAGAAAAATCCGAATTTGATGTAGTACTTGCTGAGTCAGGTTCAAATAAAATTGCTGTAATTAAGGAAGTAAGAACTATTACAGGGTTAGGTTTAAAAGAAGCTAAGGATTTAGTTGAAGGCGCGCCTAAACCACTTAAACAGGGTGTTAAGAAAGAAGATGCTGATGCAATGAAAAAATCATTAGAAGCAGCTGGCGCAAAAGTTGAACTAAAATAAATTATAAGGCCTCCACAATGGAGGCCTTGTAAACATAAAGGATTAATTAATGAGTTTAGATTACGTAAATAAGAAAAAAATCAGAAAATCATTTGGAAAAATTCCTCTTGTAACTTCCCTTCCAAATTTAGTTGAGGTTCAAAAAAGATCATTCGATAGTTTTTTACAACTTCGTATTGATCCTGAAAAAAGAGATAACTCAGGTTTGCATGCCGTATTTAAATCTGTCTTCCCAATTAATGATTATGCTGAAAGAGCAACGGTAGATTACGTAAGCTACAACTTAGGTATACCAAAATATGATGTTGACGAGTGTTCACAGAGAGGAATGACTTATGGAGCACCCCTTTTGGTAAACTTCAGATTAATTATTTGGGATATTGATGAAATAGCAGGAACTAAATCGGTAAGAGATATTAAAGAGCAAGAAGTTTACATGGGAGACATTCCATTGATGACTAAAAATGCAACATTCGTTGTAAATGGCACTGAAAGAGTAGTAGTTAGTCAAATGCACAGATCGCCAGGTGTTTTTTTTGATCATGATTTTGGAAAAACTCATACTAGTGGTAAATTTTTATTTAATGCAAGAATTATTCCTTATAGAGGTTCTTGGTTAGACTTTGAGCATGATGCAAAAAATAATATTCATGCAAGAATTGATAGAAAAAGAAAGTTTCCAGTCACAACATTGTTTAAATGTCTGCTTAGTAAAATGTCAGCAAATTATCTCAATGAATGTGAAAAAAACAAGATCGAACCAGATCCAAAAAAAATATTGGGTATGTCTGGCGAAGAAATTTTAAATACCTTTTATGATAATTTATTGTATAAAAAAAATGATTATGGGTGGCAATTTAAAGAAGAATTGTCTTTCTACAAAGCAAAAATTTTAAATCATGACATTATAGATTCCAATTCAGGAAAAATTCTTATTTCAAAAGGAACAAAAGTTAATCAGAAATTAATTAAGGATTTAAAAAACAAAAATATAACTTCACTTACTATAAGCGATGAATCTTTAATTGGTCATTTTATTGCATCTGATATAATTGATATTAAAACAGGTAAAATATTTTTTGAAGCTGGATATGAAATAGATGAACAATTTTTAGATTTTATAAAAGAAAGTAATATAAATAAATTAGACATTCTTAGAGTTGATAATATAGAAATTGGCTCCTACATTAGAAGCACATTACAACTTGATAAAGCAAGATCAAGAGAAGAGGCTTTATTTGAAGTTTTTAAAATTTTAAGACCAGGTGAACCTCCTACCATAGAAACAGCAGAAAATTTATTTAATAATCTTTTCTTTAACCCCGACAGGTATGATCTTTCATCTGTTGGTAGGTTAAAAATAAGTGCAAAATTTAAAAAAGAAACTTCAGTCGAACAAAGAGTTTTAGACAAAAGTGATATTTTAGATGTTGTTAAACATATGCATAACTTAATTGATGGTAAAGGTGACATTGATGATATTGATCATTTGGCTAACAGAAGAGTCAGGTCTGTTGGTGAGCTTTTAGAAAATCAATATAGAATTGGTCTATTGAAAATGGATAGAGCTATCAAAGAACGACTTAGCTCATTAGAAGTTGATAATATTATGCCTCAAGATATTGTTAATGCTAAACCAGTTGTAGCTTCAATTAAAGAATTTTTTGGCTTGAGTCAATTAAGTCAATTTATGGACCAAACTAATCCTTTAAGTGAAATAACTCACAAAAGAAGAGTATCAGCTTTAGGTCCCGGAGGTCTTAATAGAGAGCGTGCAGGTTTTGAAGTGAGAGATGTGCATCAAACTCATTATGGTCGTATTTGTCCAATTGAAACACCTGAGGGAGCAAACATTGGTTTAATAAACAGCTTGGCATCATATTCCAGAATTAATAAGTATGGTTTTATAGAAACTCCTTATAGAATAGTTACTAATTCCAAGGTTACAGATAAGGTAATTTATTTAAGTGCTATTGATGAAGATGATTTTGTAATCGCACAAGCAAATGCAGAAATAGATACAAAAGGAAAATTTATTAACGATATTGTGAGTTGTAGAAAAAATGGTGAATTTATTAATGCCGAAGTAGATTCAATAGATTTAATGGATGTTTCACCACAACAACTAGTTTCTGTGGCCTCTTCATTAATTCCTTTTCTCGAGAATGATGATGCAAATAGAGCATTAATGGGCTCAAACATGATGAGGCAAGCTGTACCATTAATAAAACCAAAGGCGCCTTTGGTTGGAACTGGAATGGAATACACAGTTGCGAAAGATAGTGGATCTACACTAGTAGCAAAAAGAGAAGGTATCGTTGATCAACTTGATGCCAATAGGATCGTAATTAGAGTTACAGATAAAAATGATACATCACTTAATAAAATAGATATTTATAATCTTCTCAAATTTCAAAGATCAAACCAAAATACATGCATAACTCAAAGACCTTTGGTAAGCGTAGGAGACAAAGTTATAAAAAATCAAGTTATTGCTGACGGACCTGCAACTGAATTAGGTGAATTGGCTCTTGGAAGAAATGTTTTAGCAGCATTTATGCCATGGAATGGATATAATTTTGAAGACTCAATACTAATATCTGAAAAAGTAGTTCAAGATGATGTTTTTACATCAATACATGTCGAAGAATTTGAAGTAATGTCACGTGATACCAAGTTAGGTCCTGAAGAGATTACTAGAGATATTCCTAATGCTAGTGAAGAAATGCTAATAAATCTTGATGAAACAGGTATAGTTTATATTGGTGCCGAAGTATCCTCTGGCGATATTTTAGTAGGAAAAGTTACACCTAAAGGAGAGTCTCCAATGACTCCAGAAGAAAAATTACTTAGAGCAATATTTGGGGAAAAAGCTGCCGATGTAAAAGATACAAGTTTAAGAGTACCTCCAGGTGTTAAAGGAACTGTTGTAGAAATAAGAGTTTTTTCAAGAAGGGGTATTGAAAAAGATGAAAGAGCAATCAGTATTGAAAATAACCAAATTGAAAAAATAGCACGAGACAGGGAAGATGAATTAAAAATACTTGAGAAAAGTTTTACTAATCATCTTAAGGAGCTTCTAGTAGGTAAAAATTTTGTATCTGGTAATGATAATTTAAAGAAAAATACATCTATTTCTTTTGACCAAATTGAAAGTCTAAGTTTAAGTGCGTTACTAAAAGTAAATATATCTGAAGAAAAAACAAACAATCAGATTGAGGCATTAGTGAAAAACTATGAGAATCAACTTGGAAATATAAATCAAAAATTTGAAAATAAAATTGATAAAATTCAAAGTGGAGATGAGTTATTACCAGGTGTTTTAAAACTAATTAAGGTTTTCATAGCAGTTAAACGCAAACTTCAACCTGGTGATAAAATGGCAGGTAGGCATGGTAACAAAGGTGTTATTTCAAAAATTTGTCCAGTTGAAGATATGCCTTACTTAGAGGATGGGACTCCTGTTGATATTGTTCTTAATCCTTTAGGAGTGCCTAGCAGAATGAATATTGGTCAAATTTTAGAAACACACTTGGGTTGGGCCTCTGCGTCACTTGGAAGGCAAGTAAACACAATGATACATAAGATGCAAAAAGAAGGTCAGACCAAAGATCTTAAAAATAAACTAATTGATATTTATAATTACCCAGAACACAAAAAAACTATTGATAAGATGAATGACGATGAAATTATGGAACTTGCTGATAATCTCAAAGATGGTATTCCTTTTGCTACTCCAGTATTTGATGGAGCAAAAGAAAAAGATATCTCTAAATTATTAGAAAAATCAGGAGTTTCAATTACTGGTCAAGAAATATTATATGATGGGGTAACGGGAAAAAAATTTGAAAGACCAGTTACAGTTGGCTACATGTATATGTTAAAGCTTCATCATCTAGTTGATGAAAAAATCCATGCTAGATCAATAGGGCCGTACAGCCTTGTTACTCAACAACCTCTTGGTGGTAAAGCCCAATTTGGAGGCCAAAGATTTGGTGAAATGGAAGTTTGGGCATTAGAAGCTTACGGTGCCGCATATACTCTTCAAGAAATTCTTACAATTAAGTCTGATGATGTGGCTGGGCGTACTAAAGTTTATGAATCAATTGTTAAAGGTGATAATAATTTTGAATCTGGAACTCCTGAGTCATTTAACGTTATGGTAAAAGAATTAAGATCTCTAGGTCTTAACCTTGAATTCAAAGAAAACTTAAAAGAAAACAACTTAATTAACTTAATAGGTAAAAATGAATAAAGAACTTACAAACATATTTAATCAGAGTTTAGGAGTACAAAATTTTAATAGCCTTAAAATAGCTATAGCAAGCCCAGAAGATATTCGATCTTGGTCTTTTGGAGAGATAAAAAAACCAGAAACAATAAATTACAGAACATTTAAACCAGAAAAAGATGGACTGTTTTGTTCAAGAATATTTGGTCCAGTAAAAGATTATGAATGTTTGTGTGGTAAATATAAAAGAATGAAATTTAGAGGAATTATTTGTGAAAAATGTGGAGTAGAGGTCACGCTCTCAAAGGTTAGGAGAGATAGAATGGGTCATATTGAACTTGCAGCTCCTGTTTCTCATATATGGTTCATGAAGTCACTACCAAGTAGAATTGCTACACTGCTAGATATGACAATAAAAAATCTAGAGAAAGTTTTATACTTCGAACAGTTTATTGTAGTTGAACCAGGTTTAACGGACTTGAAGAAAGGTGATATAATATCTGAAGAGCAATACATTCATTATCAAGATGAATATGGAGAGGACTCTTTTAGCGCAGCTATTGGTGCAGAAGCTATAGAGCAAATGCTATTAAATATTGATTTGGAAAATGATTATAAGCAATTAAAAATAGAACTTTCTGAAACAAAATCAGAGCTTAAAAAAACAAAAATTACGAAAAGGATTAAATTAATAGAATCTTTTATAATTTCAAAAAATAAACCAGAATGGATGATTCTGAGAGTTTTGCCTGTAATTCCGCCTGAATTAAGACCTTTAGTTCCGCTCGATGGAGGAAGGTTTGCTACGAGTGATCTGAATGATTTATATAGACGTGTAATCAATAGAAATAACAGATTAAAAAGATTAATTGATTTAAGAGCACCAGACATAATTATAAGAAATGAAAAAAGAATGCTTCAAGAGTCAGTTGATGCTTTATTCGACAATGGAAGGAGAGGCAGGGTAATTACATCTACTAATAAAAGACCACTTAAATCCTTATCAGATATGTTAAAAGGTAAGCAAGGAAGATTTAGACAAAATTTACTTGGCAAAAGAGTGGATTATTCTGGAAGATCAGTAATTGTTGTTGGACCAAATCTAAAACTACACCAATGTGGTATTCCAAAAAAAATGGCTTTAGAACTATTTAAACCATTTATATTTCATAAATTAGATATTTACGGTTGGGCTAACACAATTAAAGCTGCAAAAAAATTAGTTGAAAAAGAAGATCCTAGGGTTTGGGATATTTTGGAAGAAGTTATAAGAGAACATCCAGTTCTTTTAAATAGAGCGCCAACACTTCATAGATTAGGTATACAAGCGTTTGAACCAACTCTTATCGAAGGTAAATCAATTCAACTTCATCCACTTGTTTGTACTGCATTTAATGCAGATTTTGATGGTGATCAAATGGCAGTTCATGTTCCTTTAAGTCTAGAGTCTCAATTGGAGGCTAGAGTTTTAATGATGAGCACCAATAACATTCTATCGCCTTCAAGTGGTAAGCCGATAATTGTTCCATCGCAAGATATTGTTTTAGGAATTTACTATCTATCAATTTTAAGAACTAATCAAAAAGGTGAAGGAAAAAATTTCCTTGATTTAAGCGAAATTATTAAATCTTTAGAAAATAATGATATCAACTTACATACCAAAATAATTTCTAGAGTTCAGCGATTTGATGGAACTACAGAAAAAGTAGAAACAACACCTGGTAGAATGATACTTGGAAGTACGTTACCACATAACGAACAAATAAAGTTCGAAATGGTTAACAAAATTTTAACAAAAAAAGAAGTAAGTAATTTAATAGACACTGTTTACAGATTTTGTGGTCAAAAAGAGACAGTCTTATTTGCTGATAAAATGATGCAGACTGGATTTAAATATGCTGCTATTGCAGGAATATCATTTGGAAAAGACGATTTAATTATTCCAGATGATAAACAAAAACTTTTAGATGAGACTCAAAAGAAGGTTAAAGAATATGAAAGTCAATATCAAGACGGACTTATAACTCAGGGAGAAAAGTATAATAAAGTTGTAGATGCGTGGTCTGATTGCACTAATCGAGTAGCAGATAAAATGTTAGAAGTAATCTCTAATCCTACTGATAATCAACCGATTAATTCAGTATATATGATGGCACATTCGGGCGCTAGAGGATCTGCAGCTCAATTGAAACAGCTTTCTGGTATGAGAGGTTTAATGGCTAAGCCTTCTGGAGAAATTATTGAAAATCCAATTAAATCTAATTTTAAAGAAGGTCTTTCAGTATTAGAATATTTTACCTCAACTCATGGTGCAAGAAAGGGATTAGCAGACACAGCGCTTAAAACTGCAAGCAGTGGTTATTTAACTAGAAGGTTAGTTGATGTTGCTCAAGACGCAGTAATTAGGGAAGAAGATTGTAAAACTGAAAATGGTGTATTGGTTGAAGAAATAATTGATGCTGGAAACATAACATCGCCACTTTCTGAGAGAATATTAGGAAGAACTCCAGTAAAAGCAATAGAAGATGAAAAAGGTAATATTATTGTTGCAGCTGGTGAAATAATATCTGAACAACATTTAGAGAACATATCAAAAATTGGTATTAGATCTTTGAAGATTAGATCTGTGCTTACTTGTGAGACAGAGGATGGAATTTGTGCAAAATGTTATGGACGAGATCTTGCTAGGGGTACTGAAGTAAATATTGGTGAAGCAGTTGGAATAATTGCTGCGCAATCGATTGGTGAACCTGGTACACAATTAACTATGAGAACGTTTCATATAGGGGGTGCAGCCAGTTCATCAGTTGAGCAATCTAACTGTATATCTCCTGTTGATGGTCAAATTCATTTCGATAACATAAAAATTATCAAGGATAAATTTGAGAATAAAATAGTATTAAGTAGAAATGCAAAAATTACTATTACACAGAATAATGAAGAAAAGTTCACTTCAAATATACCTTTCGGTGCAAAAATACTTTTTGATGAAAAAAGTAATGTTAAGCCAAATGATATTATTGCTGAATGGGATCCCTATACATTACCAATTATTGCAGAAAAAAATGGTTTTGCAAAATATATTGATTTGAAACAAGGAAATTCTTTCAGAGAAACAGTTGATGATACTACCGGTATTTCGAGTAAAATAGTCATTGATTGGAGTCAAAATCAAAAAAGCAAAAATTTTAAACCAGCAATTAATATAATAGACAGTCTTAATGATGAAAAAGAAGATAATTTTCTTAATTATCCAATGTCAATTGATACAATAATTAGCGTAGAAGATGGTCAACAAGTTTCTGCAGGACAAGTGCTAGCAAGGATTCCAAAAGAATCTTCTAAGACAAAAGATATTACTGGAGGGCTTCCTAGAGTTGCAGAATTATTCGAAGCGAGAAAACCAAAAGACCCAGCTATCATGTCAGAAATTGACGGAAAAATATCTTTCGGAAAAGATTATAAAAACAAAAGAAGAGTTATAATATCTAGTATTGAAAATGAAGAAACTGTAGAATTGCTAATTCCAAGATCAAAATATTTAAATGTTCAAGAAGATGATTTTGTAAAAAAAGGTGATATTTTAGTTGAAGGAACTCCAGTACCACATGATATCCTTAGAATATTGGGAGTAGAAGAATTAGCCAGATATTTAGTAAGAGAAGTTCAATCAGTATATAAATTACAGGGTGTTTATATTAATGATAAGCACATTGAAACTATAGCTAGGCAAATGCTTCAGAAGGTTTTAATCAAAGATCCTGGAGATTCTAATTTGATATCTGGTGAACAAATTCAAAGAAGAGATTTAATAAAAATTAATAAGTTATTGGCTAGTGATAATAAAAATATCATTAAATATGAGCCAGTTCTGCTAGGTATTACAAAAGCAAGCCTCCAAACAAACTCATTCATATCTGCCGCTTCTTTCCAAGAAACAACAAAAGTTCTTACTGACGCTGCAACATTAGGAAAAGTCGATACTTTAAATGGACTAAAAGAAAACGTTATTGTTGGAAGGCTCATACCAGCGGGTACAGGTAGGATGACTTCAGAGTACGAAAAAGTTGCAAATTTAAAAGATCAGGAAATAATTGAGGAAAATAAGTCTAAAAATGTTGAAAATATTGAATAAAATAAGATATTTTCTTGACTTATACACTATCAATTTATAAAGACCCGCTACGATTTGTTAAAGGTCGTGGATTAGTTTCCAAACACTTAACTTGAGGATCAAATGCCAACAATTAATCAACTTGTCCGTAAAGGTAGGACAAACGTAAAAAAAAGAAATAAGGTTCCAGCCTTAGATCAAAGTCCTCAAAAAAGAGGGGTATGCACCAGAGTGTACACTACAACCCCTAAAAAACCAAATTCAGCTCTACGTAAAGTTGCCAGAGTTAAGCTTACTAATGGACAAGAAGTTTCAGCTTATATACCTGGTGAAGGACACAATCTTCAGGAGCATTCTGTAGTTTTGATTAGAGGCGGAAGAGTTAAAGACCTGCCGGGTGTGAGATATCATATTTTGAGAGGCACCTTAGATACTCAAGGTGTAAGCTCTCGAAAACAAAGAAGATCATTATACGGTGCTAAGCGCCCTAAATAATTATGTCAAGAAGAAGAGCAGCAGAGAAAAGAACAATACTTCCTGATCATAAGTACAAAGATCTAATTTTAGCTAAATTTATGAAT
>CACKSN010000009.1 GCA_902602845.1 uncultured Alphaproteobacteria bacterium
ATTATTAAATTCATTTAAGAATTTGGTTTATAACAAGAAAAATAGAATTGATCAGTTAGATGCAGTAAATAAATTTATACCTTTTTTTGAAACAAATATTAGTCCATATGATAAAAGCGTAGAAAAAATACTTAAGCTTATTTAGATTCTTTTTTCCAAAGCCAATTAAAAATAGATTTTTTCTCTCTTGATGCTTCTACTTGATATTCTCTTGATCCATAACCAGTGTATAGCTGTCTTGGGCGACCAATTTTATTTATAGGATCTTCTATCATTTCCTTCCATTGTGAAATCCAACCAACCGTTCTGCCAATTGCAAATAAAACTGTAAACATACTAGTTGGAAAGCCTAAGGCTTTTAAAATAATTCCAGAGTAAAAATCAACATTAGGAAATAATTTTTTTTGTATAAAATATTCATCTTTTAAAGCAATTTTTTCAAGTTCTATTGCAATTTTTAAAAGTGGATCGTCTAATTTATTAAGTTCTTCTAATACCTCATGTGCGCTTTCTTTCATTACTTTTGCTCTTGGATCATAATTTTTGTATACTCTATGTCCAAATCCCATCAATCTAAATGGATCGTTTTTATCTTTTGCTTTATTTATAAAGGTTGGAATATTAGAAACATCTCCAATTTCTTCTAACATTTTAATAACTGCTTCATTTGCACCACCATGAGCTGGTCCCCATAAAGAAGCAATACCTGCGGCTATACACGCAAATGGATTAGCCCCAGAAGATCCTGCCAATCTTACTGTTGAAGTTGATGCATTCTGTTCATGATCTGCATGTAACATAAAAAATCTATCCATTGCAGTGACGATTTTAGGACTGATCTGAAATTCTTCAGAGGGTACAGAAAATGTCATATACAAAAAATTTTCTGCATAGGACAAATCATTTCTTGGATAAACGAAAGGTTGACCAACAGAATATTTATAAGCCATTGCACCAATTGTTGGTATCTTTGCAATCAACCGATGACAAGCAATCATTCTTTGATTTAGATCTGAAAAATCAGTACTATCATGATAAAAGGCTGACAGTGCGCCAACAACACCTACCATAATTGCCATTGGATGCGCATCACGTCTGAAACCTCTATATAAATATACAAGTTGTTCATGTAACATAGTATGATTAGTAATAACTTCTTTAAATTTTTGCTTATCTTGGGGTGATGGTAATTCTCCATGAAGTAATAAATAACATAATTCTAGATAGTCACTTTTTGATGCAAGATCATGTATATTGTAACCACGATGGCGCAAAATTCCTTTGTCACCATCTATATATGTAATTCCAGATTCACAAGAAGCAGTAGAAGTAAAACCAGGATCAAAAGTAAACAAACCTGTTTCTTGGTAGAGTTTTCTTATATCTAAAACATTAGGACCATCTTTGCTTTCGATAATAGGTAACTGATATGATTTACCAGTTTCATTATTAAAAAGTGTGAACTGTTTATTTTCTATTTTTTTGTCTTCGTAATCTGCCATAATTATTTTTTCTCTATATATTGATTTAGTCGATCTATTGAGTCTTTTTTTCCTAAAATTACAAATATATCTGAAATTGAAGGTCCTTGATAGGAATTTATTAATAAAAATCTAACTGGTTTACCTAAAACGGGGAATTTAATTTTATTATTTTTTAAAAAATCGTTAATAGCATTTTGGATATTATCTCTGTTCCAATCATTTATTTCTATAATTAAATTCAAAAATTCCTTAAAAATATTATCAAATTCTAAGCTGAGTTTTTCTGTTGTATTAATTTTATAATTTTCATCGAAATAGATTTTAATTAAGTCATTAAAATAACTTAGTTTTTTTATATCTTTTTTGTAAACATTAAAAATATTTTTCATTTTTATCTCATCTTTTTGTAGATATTTATTTAATTCAACATCACTTTCACAAAAGTTTATGAATTTTTCTATTCCGTTTTCTTTTCTTAAATAAAAATTATTAAAAAAATCTAATTTATCAAAACTAAATATACTAGATGATTTAGATAAATTTGATATTTCAAAATTTTCAATTATTTCATCTAATTCAATAGTTTCTGATTTCTCTTTGTTATTTGACCAACCTAAAAGTATAAGGTTATTAATAATAGCTTCTTTTAAATATCCATCATTTTTCAAATCTAAAATATTAACTGCCCCATGTCTTTTTGATAATTTTGTTCCATCTTCTCCATGGATAAGAGGAATGTGAGCATATTGAGGTACATCCCAATTCATAAATTTATATATGTAGTATTGTCTAAAAGTATTAATAAAATGATCGTCACCTCTAATAATATAATTGATTCCTAAATCATGATCATCCACTACTACAGATAACATATACGTGGGTGATTGATCTTTTCTTAGTAAAATAAAATCATCTAACTCTAAATTTGCAACTGTAACGTCTCCTTGAATTGTATCTTTAATTTTTAAATTACCTTCATCTGGCACATCTAATCTAACTACAAAACCTTCATCTTTACTTTGAATTTCATTATCATTTTTACATTCAGTACATATTTTTTTAGAATAATTTTTATTTTCTTTTATTAACTTTCTTTGGTTAGCTATTTTTTCTTCAGAACATACACATTTAAAAGCTTGTTTCTTTTGAAGTAATTCTCTAGCTATTTCTTGATGCCTTGACAATCTTTTAGATTGTACTTGAATTTCCTCATCCCAACTAAGCCCAAGCCATTTTAAAGAATTAGTTATGTTATCTGTGTATTCTTGTTTTGATCTTTCATGATCTGTATCTTCAATTCTCAAGTAGAATTTAGATGATGCTGATTTCTTACTTACAATATAATTAATTAAAGCAGTTCTAGCACCTCCAAGATGTAGATTACCAGTAGGAGAGGGTGCAAATCGTGTTTTTAACATAGTCATCTTAATATTAAGATAAACTATTAATTATATTTTCTTATAATACCAGACAAAGTCCCTTGGACTTGGATTTCACCTGCTTCATATTCCTTTGTCTGAAAACTTTGATTAGCAGGAATTAACAATACCTTGTTTCGATCAAATTTAATAGTTTTTAGAGTAACCTCGTTATCTTGTGTAATAACAGCTGCAATTTTTCCATTTTCAACATTATTTGTCTTTTTTATAACAGCAATATCACCATCAAATATTCCTTTATCTATCATAGATAGACCTTTTACTTTTAATCCAAAATATTTAGCATTTGGTGATGTCATTGAAGAGGGTACAGAAATAAATTCATCAGCATTTTCAATGGCCTCTATTGCTTCACCTGCAGCTATTGCACCAATTAATGGGATATTAGTGCTATTCGACAAAGAATTTTCATTATCAATATTATCTTTATTAATAATTTCCATTGCTCTTGCTTTGTGCTTTAATCTTTTTATAAACCCTCTTTCTTCTAGACTTGTTATTAATCTATGAATACCTGACTTTGATTTCAGATTAACTGCACTTTTCATTTCCTCAAAAGAAGGGGAGATTGCATTACTTGAAATGTAATTTTTTAAATAATCGTATAGCTCTTTTTGTTTTTTTGTAAGCATTACCGTTCTATATATGTTCTTTGAGATCAAAACAAGAACAAATTTAAAAATATATATTTTTCAGTTATTTAAATATTAGATTTACCACCTGTTTTTGACAATAATTGTATATTTTGTATTTTAATTTTTTTATTTAAGTACTTACACATATCATAAATTGTAAGACAGCTAATTGTAACGGCGGTTAATGCCTCCATTTCCACACCAGTATTTGCGTTTGTTTTAACTGTACTTTTGACAATAAGACTTAATTTTTTATCATTTTTTATAACCTCAATATTTATGTGATTGATTGGAATATTATGACAAAGCGGTATCAATCTTGAAGTTTCTTTTGCTCCCATAATGCCACCAATAATTGCAGTTTTTTCAAGGTTCCCCTTTTTAGTTTCAAATGATTTTATTTTCTTATACGTTTCTTTATCAAATTTAATTTCACCTGAGGCAACTGCTAATCTTTCTGTGACATCTTTTTTTGATATGTCAATTATATAAGGATTACCTTTTTTATTAATATGACTCATTTAAAAGTAATTCTCCAATTTTCTTTTCTTTGTCTTTAGATTTTAATAAACTTTCTCCAATTAAAAAATTATATATTCCTGTTGAATTAAATTTTTTTATATCATTAGCAGTTTTAATTCCACTCTCTGCAATTAAAATATAATCATTTGTTAAATTTTGATTCAAATTTATTGAGTTATTTAAATTGATTTCAAGACTTTTAAGGTTTCTATTATTAATTCCGATAACAGGGTAGTCTAATTTGATTGCTCTTTTCAGTTCGTCTTCATCGTGAATCTCTATAATACAATCTAATTTTAATTCATTTGCATAATTTATAAATTCTATTGCCTGATTATCGGATAATATTGATAAAATTAACAATATACAGTCTGCTTGATAAATCTTACTTTCTAAAATTTGATATTTATCAATAATAAAATCTTTTCTTAAAATAGGTAAATTTGTTTTCTTTTTAACCAGAGATAAATGATCAATATTGCCTAAAAAATATTTACTTTCTGTTAAAATCGATAATGCTCCAACACCTGATCGTTCATATAAAATAGCAATATCTTCTGGTTTGTAATCTGAAATTATTTCACCTGCACTTGGACTTTGTTTTTTTACCTCACCAATTATAAAATTTTTTTTATTTTTTTGAGCTGAAAGTAATGTTTCTTTAAATTCACGTTTCTCTAATTTTGAGGAAATTAATTTTTCTAATGTTTTAAAAGAACATCTTTTTTTTGTTTCTTCTAATTCTTTAGATTTATCTTCACAAATTTTTTGAAGTATATTACTCATTAATTAGTGAGTTTACAAAATTTTTTGTAACTCCTTCCTCAATTGTTTTTTTTGCTAAATCAAAACTATCTTTTAGATTATTTCTTAAATTGGATAAATATATTGCCGCTCCTGCATTTATTTCTACAATCATTTGAAATTCTCTATAATCACCATTAATCATTTTGTTAAAACAATTAGCATTATATTCTGGATCTCCACCTTTTATATCTTCTAATTTAATTAAATCATAACCATAGTCTCTTGGATCGAAACTATATTCCAGAACTTTATTATCTTTCAATTCATTTATTAGAGTATTATCTGATAAACTTATTTCATCTAAACCATCCAATCCGTGAACAACCATAGCTTTTTCAGAACCTAGTTCTTTTAAACAATTACAATGCATAGAAACTAAATCTCTTGAATAGACACCTAGAAGCTGTTTACTTGCTTTAGCAGGATTTGTAAGAGGGCCTAATAAATTAAAAATTGTACGTGTAGCTAAATTCTTACGAACGTTAATTACATTCTTCATGGCAGAATGATGATATTGAGCAAATAAAAAGCAAAAATTTTTATGTGATAATGAGTTTTCTAAATCTTCTACATTATTAATAATCTTATAACCTATTTTTTCTAGCATATCTGCAGAACCTGATTTTGAACTAACCGAACGGTTACCATGCTTTGCTATAGTAACGCCAGCGCTTGCAGCAACTATTGCTGCACTTGTTGATATGTTTAAAGTATCTTTCATATCTCCACCAGTGCCACAAGTATCAATTGTATTTTGAGGAGAGTTTATTTTTAGGGATTTCTCTCTCATTACTTTAGCTGCACCAATAATTTCTTCTTTCGTTTCACCCTTCAACTTTAAGCCAATTAGTATTGATGTAATTTTAATATCATCTAATTCTCCACTCATAATTTTATTAAATATATACATACTTTCTTCAATATTCAGATTTTGTTGTTCGAGAATTTTATTTAAAATTAAAGTTTGATCCATTATTTTACTAAGTTTAAAAAGTTTTTTAAAATAATTTTACCCATATCAGTACCTATACTTTCTGGATGAAATTGTAGTCCAAATATTGGTAATTTTTTATGCGCAATACCCATTATGATCTTATTATTTGTTTCAGCAGTAATTAAAAAATCTTTAGGCATAGTTCTTTTATCAATTATAAGAGAATGATACCTAGTTGCTTTAAATTTTCTTTCCACATTTTTAAATATAGAGTGGCCAAAGTGATTAATTGTATCGACTTTTCCATGCATGATTTCTTTACATTTAACAATTTTACCACCAAAAGCTTGACCAATAGTTTGATGTCCTAAACAAATACCAAGTATAGGAAACTGTTTTGATAATTCTGAAACGATATTAAGACTTATACCAGCTTGATTCGGTGTGCAAGGACCTGGAGAAATAACAATTGATTTAGGATTTAGTTTAACAATTTTTTTTATAGAAATTTTATCATTTCTAAAAACTACAACTCTCTGATTTAAATCTAATAAATAATGTTTTACATTGAAAGTAAAACTATCATAATTATCTATTAATAATATCATAAATTAAATTTATATGAATCCTTTGCTGCAGCTATTAATGCTCCGGCTTTATTAAGAATTTCTTGATGTTCATTTTTTGGGACTGAATCATATACAATGCCAGCGCCTGCTTGAATATATAACTTATTGTCTTTAACAAGCCCTGTTCTTAAACTAATGCATGTATCCATATCTCCATTAGAATCAAAATAACCCATGCAACCAGCATAAAAACTTCTATTTAAATTTTCAAGTTCCTCTATTATTTCCATAGCTCTTATTTTTGGAGCGCCAGAAACTGTTCCAGCTGGAAATCCAGCTATTAAAGCGTCTAGAGCATCTAAATTATTATCTATTTTTCCTTCAACGTTCGAAACGATATGCATAACATGAGAGTAATACTCTATAATCATCTTTTCAGTAACATTCACTGTTCCTTTTTTTGAAACTCGACCAACATCGTTTCTTCCTAAATCTAAAAGCATTAAGTGTTCTGCAAGTTCTTTTTTATCATTCAGTAAATCATTAGATAAAAACAGATCTTCAGAAGTATTTTTCCCTCTTTTTCTTGTTCCAGCAATTGGTCTAATTGTAACTTTTTTATTTCTTAATTGAACCATTAATTCCGGACTAGATGCAACCAGTCCTATTTTATCGAAGTTTAGATTTACTAGATAGGGAGAAGGATTTAAACGTCTTAATGATCTATAAAGATTAATCGCCTTCAAATTATATTTTGTTTCAAATCTTTGAGAAGTTACAACTTGGAAAATATCACCTTCTTTAATATATTTTTTGGCTTTTTTAACTAAACTATAAAATTCATTTTTTTTAAAATTTGATTTAAAATTTAATTTCGTTTTTTTTGTATTTGTATTGGTGGAATTTAATATACTTTTTTCTAATTTCTTTATTGTTTTTTTTAATAAATTATTTGCATTTTTATATGCTTTTTCAGCATTTAAATTTTTGCTTGGATAAGATACAGTCATTATAGATATAACATCTTTAATATTATCAAATATAGCTACAATTTTAGGTCTAATTAACATCGCATCAGGTATATTGATATTATCAAAATTATTTAACTTTATATTTTCCATATATTGAATCATTGGATATCCTAAATAACCAACTAATGTAGGATAAGGTATATTATTATTATTATTATTTGTGTTAAATTTTGATAAATTAATAAGCTCTCTCAAAGATTTAATTGGATTATTATTTAACTTATAATTATAATTTGTATTTAGATATTTTATTTTAAATTTACCCTTATTAATACTCCAAATTAAATCAGGATCGCAACCAAGAAGAGAAAATCTACCTTTTGTACTTCCACCTTCTACTGACTCTAGAAGAAATGAATATTTTTCATTTTTACTTATTTTTAATAATGATGAAAAGGGTGTTTCAGTATCAGCAATTAAATTTTTTTTTAATATTTGAGGAATACCTTTATTGTAATTGCTTACAAATTTTTTTTTTTCAATTATCATTTGTATTGAGACAAAAGACCATTAATTAATTCATCGTTAATTGATATTTTCTTAGTCTTAATAATCTCGTTACCAAATGCATTTTTAAATTCAGACATTAAATCTATTTTTTTAGTAATATCAATGGTTTCTGGAATATTAATATTTTGTATTTCAGCAAAGTATATATTTTTTTCATCAGATGAAAATATTATAGTATTTAATTTTGTATCAAAGATTTTTTCAATTAACGTGTTAGGCAAATCTTTAGAGTTTATTTCTATAATTTTTTTCTCAATTTTTTGGTTAAAACTTGAATTTATACTAGTTAAATCTCCGCTATTGTTTTCAAATATTTCATTAGCATAATTAATTTTTTTATCTTTAATATAATCTGTAAGCACATCATTAAATACCGTCTCAATATCTTCAACAATTGAAGGATAAATCTCATCAACGTAAATTATAAAAGACGAGTTTTGGTTAAAATCAATTATATCACTTATAAATTCCTTATTTTGGGTAAATGCAGAATTTATGATTGCAGAATTTAAATCGTTAACTTCTTTTGTATTATTAGCTATTTGAGAAAAATATTTAATACTCAATTGATTTGTTGTTGCGATTTCTTGAATTGAATCACCATCTAATATTTGTTGGCTGATTTTTAATTTTAAATCATTATAAAAGTTATTAACTTGAACATTTGTTAAAGAATCTTTTATTTCTTCATAAGCCTCATTAATTGTCAGATTCTTTTGTTTTGTAATTTTATCTAAAATTATTATATGATGCGCCAAAGTAGTTGAAATAACTTCAGATATTTCATTAACTTTTATTGAAAAAATAACATTAGACAATTCTTCTAAAACTTGGTTATCATTTACTTCTTCAAACGAATTAAATTTAATCTCATTTTGATTAGCGTAATCTAAAATTGCATTTTTAGATAGGCCAGTTATTTTAATTTTAAAATTTTCTGCTTCATCTTTGGATTTAAAATTAAATTGTTTAAAGCTTCTTTTCTCAGGTACTGCAAATAAATCTTTATTATTATTATAATAATCATTAATTTCATTTTCAGTTGGTGTAAATTTTTTGGTATATGAAATTTTGTCTAAAACTAAATATGATAGATCTCTTTTTTCTTCACTCATATATTTGTCTGCATTCATTTCAAAAAAATCTAATAATTCCTGATTATTCTTTGATATACTGTCCTTATTAAAATTTGGAATTGATATATTATTATAATTTATTTCTAATAAATCTATTTCTCTTGTTTGATTATCAAATAGTGAAATGTTTTTTGATAATTTAATTGGATATATTTTTTCAAATAAAAGATTATCAAAAACTACTGCTCTTGTTTCATAATTAATTATATTAACCAAATCTTCTATTTTAAGACGTTGTTGTCTTAAAAAACTATTTAATGCGTCATCATCTATTTTATTGTTAAGATATAAATTAGGAAACCTTTTCTTGGTTTCAGCAGCGATAGTTGAGTCATCTAAAATAAAGTCTAAATTATCGAATTCATTCTCAAAAATTGCGTTATTAATCAAATTCTGCAGAACTAGTTGATGTATTTGGAAAGCTCTTATTTGATCGCCCGATAATTGCTCGCCAATCATTTGGGCAAATTGACCTATATTCATTTCTAATGCACGTGCAAATTGTGTTGTTGATATTTGAGTTCCAGAAACATTGGCAACAAAATTATCTGAGTTAAATAAATTTGAGTATCTTGCAGATCCTCTAAAAAAGAATAAACTTGCCGCAAATAGTATAACTAGCGCTATTCCAATCCATCCTTTATTTAATGCTCTCATAAAATTTTGATTGCTTCTATAATATTAGTTCATATAAATAAAAGTAATTATGATAAAACTAAGTGATTTTTCTTCAATTTTTATAGCAAATTGGAAATTAAACGGAAATATTGAATTTATTAATGAATATTATCAAAAATTATTACCTAATCCAAATAACTGTACAATTGTCTGCTCACCTAGCATTTTCCTGAATCGTCTAAAAAATAATAGTAATAATATTTTTTCAGGAGCACAGGATGTATCCTTTTACAATGAAGGGGCGTTCACAGGCGAGTTATCTGCAAAAATGTTATCTAATGAAAATATTAGTTTTTGCTTAGTCGGACACTCCGAAAGAAGGCAACATTTTAAAGAGAATAATGAAACTATAAATAAAAAATCTATAAATTTAATAGAAAATAATATTATACCTATAATTTGTGTTGGAGAAACATTGCAGGAAAAAGAAAAACAAATGACGAAGGAAATTTTAAAAAAACAAATTAATGAGTGTTCTCCAATTAATTCAAACTTTGAAAATACAATTATTGCATATGAACCAATTTGGGCTATTGGCTCAGGTTTAACACCAACATTAGAAGAAATTGAAGAAGTTCATACTTTTATAAAAAAAATAGATACTAAATATAATAAATTCAAAGTTTTATATGGTGGATCAGTAAAAGCCTCAAATTCAGGAGAAATCAATTCTTTAAAAAATGTTGATGGTTGTTTAGTAGGTGGAGCATCCTTAAAAGTAGATGAATTCAACAAAATAATATCTTGATAATTATTACTTATTAAATATAAGCAGAAAAAATGACAACATTAATTATAATTCAGTTGATATTAGCCATAGTGCTTGTTATTCTTGTTTTACTCCAGGGATCAGATAATGAAGGTCTAGGTCTAGGAGGAGGTACATTTGGTGGAATGATGTCTGCGCGAGGTTCTGCTAATCTTCTATCCAGATTGACTGCAATTACAGCAACTTTGTTTATGGTGATGAGTGTCGTTTTAACTATTACTGCTTCAATTGGGTCTGATAAAAATGTTTTAGAATCACTACCGTCTATTAACGAGGAAGAGACTCAAGAACCTTCTATACCAGAATAAAATTTCAATATTTACTTGATATAGTTTATTCATTTATATATCAGGGTATTCCGTAATGCATTATGTTTTTATTACGGGGGGTGTAGCATCATCTTTAGGAAAAGGGATTGCATCTGCTTCACTAGCAGCCCTTTTAAAATCTAGAAAATTCAAAATAAGAATTAGGAAACTTGACCCTTATCTAAATGTTGATCCTGGAACAATGAGCCCATATCAACATGGAGAGGTTTATGTAACTGATGATGGAGCAGAAACAGATTTAGATCTTGGTCATTATGAAAGATTTACAAATCAATCTGCTAAACAATCAGATAGTGTATCGTCAGGTAAGATTTACTCTAATGTTCTTCTAAAAGAAAGAAAGGGAGATTACCTTGGTTCAACAATTCAGGTGATTCCTCATGTTACCAATGAAATAAAATCATTTATTAATAGTGATTTAAAAAATGAAGATATTGCTATTTATGAAATTGGAGGAACAGTAGGAGATATTGAATCTCTTCCTTTTTTAGAAGCAATACGACAAATTAGAAATGATAAAAATATTTCGTCAGCATTAATTCATATGACTTATATTCCTTATTTAAGCTCAGCAGGAGAGTTAAAAACGAAACCTACTCAACATTCAGTAAAAGAACTCCTTAATGCCGGTATTCAACCAGACATAATCATGTGTAGATCTGAGCAACCAATAGATAAGGAATCAATCTCTAAAATATCTTTATTTTGTAATGTAAAAAAAGAGTCCGTAATTCCTGCATTGAATGCTAAATCAATTTATGAAGTTCCCTCATTGTATTCCAAATCTGGTTTGGATGAAGCCCTCCTAAAACAATTAGGTTATAAACCTAAAAATCACAAACTCAATTTAAAGCCTTGGATCGATCTTCAAAAAAAAATTAAAATAAGAAAACATAAAGTAAAAATTGCAGTGGTTGGGAAATATACAAATCTTAAAGATAGTTATAAATCACTCAATGAAGCATTGGTACATGGTGGAATAGAAAATTCTGCTGATGTAGATATTCAATGGATTAATTCTGAAAAAGAACACAACACTAGTTTAATGAAAAAATTAAAAGTTTGTGATGGCATTTTAATTCCAGGTGGTTTCGGTATTCGTGGAATTAATGGAAAAATTAATGCTATCAAATATGCGAGAGAAAACAATATTCCTTTTTTTGGAATATGTCTTGGAATGCAGTTGGCAGTAATTGAAATAGCACAAAATGTTCTAAATATTAAAAATGCCCATTCTTCAGAATTTAAGAAAACTACCAAATCAGTAGTTGGGTTGATGACAGAATGGGTAAATAAAAACAAAATCGAAAAAAGAGACAAAAATAGTGATAAGGGCGGGACAATGCGTCTTGGAGCATACAAAGCTATTTTGAAAAAAAATTCTAAAATCTTTTCAATATATAAAAATAAAATAATTAGTGAAAGACATAGACACAGATATGAAGTAAATCAGAAATTTCTATCAAAATTTGAGAACAAAGGTTATTATTTTAGTGGTATGTCTCCAGATGGATTATTACCCGAAGTGCTTGAGAGCAAAAAAAATAGATGGTTTATAGGAGTTCAATTTCACCCAGAGTTAAAATCCAGACCGTTGGATCCTCATCCTCTTTTTGTATCATTTATAAAGGCTACGATTAATGATTAATATTAATCTAAAAAATTTTTTTATATCAAATAATTCTCCATTTGTTTTAATTGCAGGTCCATGTGTAATAGAAAATGAAAGTCACTCATTAATGATTGCAGAAGAGCTAAATAAAATATGTGATGATGTTGGTATTAATTTAATTTTTAAATCTAGTTTTGATAAGGCAAATAGATCAAGTATTAATAGTGATAGGGGTATTAAGCTCGATGAAGCATTAAAAATCTTTGAAAAAATTAAAACTAATTTTAATTTACCAATACTAACCGATGTTCATAATGAAAAACAATGTAATCAATTAAATCAAGATAGTATTATTGATATTATACAAATTCCTGCATTTCTATGCCGTCAAACAGATTTATTATTAGCTGCAGGTAGTACAAATAAAATTATTAATATTAAAAAAGGTCAATTTTTATCACCAACTGATGTAAAAAATATTTTCACAAAAATAGAAACTACAAATAATAAAAACATAATGATAACTGAAAGAGGAACAACTTTTGGTTACAATACTCTTGTAAACGATTTTAAAGGTATAGATATTATGAAAAAATATGAGTATCCAGTAATTTTTGATGCAACTCATTCTGTTCAGCAACCAGGAGGATTGGGTGATAAAAGTGGCGGTCAAAGAGAGCATATTCCTTCATTATGTAAAGCTGCAACATCTATTGGTGTAGCTGGTTTATTTTTAGAAACACATAATGATCCCGATAATGCCCCTAGTGATGGACCAAACATGATTAATATTAAAGAGTTAAAAAATTTATTAATTCAACTTAAACAATTTGATGATATAGCGAAAAATAATGCCTAAAATAAAAAATTTAAAAGCAAGACAAATAATAGATAGTAGGGGAAATCCAACTGTAGAATGTGATATAGAGTTTGAAAATTCTACCTTTGGAAGAGCTGCGGTTCCAAGTGGAGCATCAACTGGAGTGCATGAGGCTTTAGAATTAAGAGATAATGATAAATTCAAATATAAAGGCAAGGGAGTTTTAAAAGCAGTAGGTAATATCAATGATACAATTTCTAATGAATTAGTTGGAAAATCATTTGAAGATATTTCTTCTTTTGACGATTTTTTATTACAACTCGATGGTACGGAAAATAAATCTAACCTAGGCGCCAATGCAACCCTTGCCGCAAGTTTAGCTTTTGCAAAATGTTTAGCTTCTTCTGAAGGTCATGAATTGTATTCTTTTCTCGGCAAAGAACATACAATGAGCCTTCCAGTTCCAATGATGAACATTATTAATGGAGGTTCACATGCAGATAACGATGTTGATATTCAAGAATTTATGGTTGCTCCTATTGGTGCAAATAATTTTTCAGAAGCTCTTCAATATGGTTGCGAAATATTTCATTCATTAAAGTCACTTTTAAAATCAAAAGGCTTAAATACAAATGTTGGTGATGAAGGTGGATTTGCTCCTAACATAAATAGTTCTAGTGAAGTCATAGAAACTGTTTTGAAATCAGTGGAGGATGCAGGTTTTAAACCTGGAAAAGATATTTACCTTTCACTTGATGTTGCATCAACTGAATTTTATAAAAATAATAAATATGATTTACAAGGAGAAAAAATTGTTTTGTCTTCTGATGAGATGATAAAATATTTAGAGAAATTGGTAAATGCTTATCCAATTTATTCTATTGAAGATGGAATGTCAGAGGATGATTGGGATGGTTGGTCAAATTTAACATCAACAATAGGAAAAAAAGTTCAGTTAGTTGGTGATGATTTATTTGTTACAAATAAAAAAAGATTACAAAAAGGTATTTCAGAGAGTGCGGGGAATTCTATTTTAGTTAAAGTAAATCAAATAGGAACTCTAAAAGAAACTTTAGAGTCGATTAAATTAGCTAAAGAAAATAATTTTACTACTATAATTTCACATCGTTCTGGCGAGACTGAAGATACGACGATTGCTGATTTATCAGTTGGTGTTTCAGCAGGTCAAATTAAAACAGGATCATTGTCTAGAACAGATAGAACGGCAAAATATAATCAATTATTAAGAATTGAAGAAACATTACAAGGTAAAGCAAAGTATGCTGGATCTTCCATTTTAAATAATAATTGACAGTCTCGATCTTAAATATGCTATTTATATAGAAGATGAACAAATCATTAGTTTTAAAAAATAAATTTTATTTTTATTTGTCTTTTTTGTTTACTTTTTTTCTATTTGTTTATCTTCTTTATTTTCTTGTAAATGGTGAGAGGGGATTGCTTAAATATTTCAGTCTTAAAAACCTTAATGCTGAATACAATGAACAATATATGTCCTTAAAAAAGGAAAATGAATTTTACCTAGATAGAATTAAAAGATTGCAACCAAATACTATAGATTTGGACTTTTTAGATGAGACATTTAGGAAAGTTACAGGATTTACTTCAGAAAACGAAACAGTTATAATTATAGAATAGATTGATTTATTTGACAAAAAATCACCCTAATTATAATTAAAGATAATCATATGAAAAAACTTCAAAAAGCAGACTACATTAAAATGTATTCTTATATGCTCAAAATTAGAAGATTTGAGGAAAGGGCAGCTCAACTTTACGGAATGGGTAAAATAGGTGGTTTTTGTCATTTGTATATTGGTCAAGAAGCTGTTGTAGTTGGAATATTAATGACAATTGATAAGAATGACTCAGTTGTAACAACTTACAGAGATCACGGTCATATGATTGCTAGAGGATTAGATCCAAAACGTATCATGGCAGAATTGACTGGCAGAGAAGATGGTTATTCAGCTGGTAAGGGTGGTTCAATGCATATGTTCTCTAAAGAAAATAATTTTTATGGTGGGCATGGTATTGTTGGAGCTCAAGTGCCAATTGGAACAGGTATTGCATTCACACATAAATATAATGGAGAAAAAAATATATGTAGAACATATATTGGTGATGGAGCAATGAACAATGGACAAGTTTTTGAAGCTTTTAATATAGCTGCTTTATGGAAGCTTCCCGTTTTATACATTATTGAAAATAATAAATATGGAATGGGCACATCTGTAGATAGAGCAGCGGCCGGATTAGATTTGTATAAAAGAGGTGAGGCATTTGGTATTCCTGGTGAGAAGGTAGATGGAATGAATATATTTTCAATTATAGAAGCAGCAGATAAAGCAGGTAAATATGTTAGGGAAGGAAATGGGCCTTATATTATTGAAGTGCAAACATATCGATATAGAGGGCATTCAATGTCAGATCCTGCAAAATATAGAACGAAAGAAGAATTAGATAATTATAAGCAAACTGATCCTATTGAAATAGTTAAAGCTGAAATTTTAAAGAAAAAAATTGCAACTAATGATGAAATCGAAAAAATTAATAAAGATACATTAGAAGAAATAAAAAATGCTGCTGAATTTGCAATCAATAGTCCTTTCCCAAAAGACAGTGAGCTTTATACAGACGTTTATTTATAAATTATGAGCACAGAAATTTTAATGCCCGCATTATCACCAACAATGACAGAAGGGAATCTCTCAAAGTGGTTAATTAAGAAAGGGGACACAGTTAAGGCTGGTGATTTGATTGCTGAAATTGAAACTGACAAAGCAACAATGGAAGTAGAGGCGGTGGATGAAGGTGTTGTTCTTGATCTTTTATTTAAAGAAGGAGAGACAAATATTCCAGTAAATAAAGCTATAGCTATTATAGGTGATCCGAATGAAAAAATTGAAGTAAAAAAACAAGCTCCCGTGGAAAAAGTAATTGAAGAAAAGAAAGTTGAACAAAATATTGAGACAAAAATTGAGAATAAAAAAGATGATATAATTGACACACCATCACCAAAAATAGAAGAAGATACTAATTTAAGTTCAGCAGAAATTACGATGCGTCAAGCGCTAAGAGATACAATGGCTGAAGAAATGAGAAAAGATAATACAGTTTTCATACTTGGAGAAGAAGTTGCCGAGTATCAAGGCGCTTATAAAGTAACACAAGATCTTCTTCAAGAATTTGGTAAGGAAAGAGTGTTAGATACTCCTATTTCTGAACATGGATTTACTGGATTAGCAGTTGGCGCAGCATTTAAGGGTTTGAGACCAATCTTAGAATTCATGACTTTTAATTTTTCTATGCAAGCAATTGATCAAATCATTAATTCAGCTGCAAAAACACTTTACATGTCTGGAGGACAAATTAATTGTCCTATTGTTTTTAGAGGGCCAAATGGTGCTGCAGCACAAGTAGCTGCACAACATAGTCAGGATTTCTCTTCTTGGTATTCTCAAGTACCAGGTTTAAAAGTTATTGCACCGTCTACTCCATATAACGCAAAAGGTTTGTTGCGTTCTGCAATATTAGATCCAAATCCCGTGATTTTTCTAGAAAATGAAATTCTTTATGGATTAAAAGGTCCTGTTAATAATGATGTTAATTTCTCAATACCTATTGGAAAAGCAAATATAGAAAAAGAGGGAAAAGATTTAACAATTGTTACTTATTCTATAATGTTACAGAAATCGAAAGAAGCAGCATTAAGATTAAAAGAGGAATACAAATTAGATGCAGAAATTATTGATTTACAAACTTTAAGACCCTTGGATACAGAAACAATATTAAATTCAGTTATAAAAACTAATAGACTAATCACTGTTGAAGAGTCTTGGCCATTTGGTAGTGTTGGTTCTGAAATTGCAAATATTGTTCAAAGGGATGCATTTGATTATTTAGATTCACCAGTGATAAAAGTTAATAGTGCTGATGTTCCAATGCCTTATTCAATCAGTCTAGAAAAATTATATCTTCCTCAAGTTGATGATATTATAAATGCTGCAAAAAAAGTAAGTTATATAAAATAAATGGCTATTAAAGTTTTAATGCCTGCATTATCTCCTACAATGTCAGAGGGTGTAATTAATAAGTGGCTAGTTAATATTGGTGATACTGTTGCAGCTGGAGATATATTAGCTGAAATTGAAACAGATAAAGCAACAATGGAAGTTGAGGCAGTTGATGAGGGAGAAATTACACATTTAATTGACACAAAACCAGATAAACAAATTGCTGTTAATTCTGTCATTGCTTTAATCAATGGTAGCAAAGATGAAAGATTAGAAGATTATAATGATAAAGCTCAAACTTTAAGCAGTGATGAAAAAAATGAAAATTCAGTTGAAACTCAAACAAATACTAAAGTAGATAAAAATCAAATAATAGAAAGAAGTAAAGATTCAAACACAAATCAAAATGCAAATTTTGCTTCACCGTTTGTTAAAAAATTTTCTAAAGATAATAATATAGATCTAACTCTTATTAAAGGTTCTGGCCCTTATGGCAGGATAATAAAAAAAGATATTCAAAATTTTGAACTACAAATTAATGATGAAAATATTTCTGTAATTGAACCTTCTAGTATTAGAAAAATAATTGCTGAAAGAACAACACAAACAAAAAATGAGGTTCCACATTTTTATCTTACTATTGAAACAAGAATGGATAAGTTAATAAATTTAAGAAAAAAAATTAATTTAAATAGTGATGTCAAAATTTCTTTTAATGATCTTATTGTTAAAGCATGTGCAATGGCAATAGCCAAAAATCCAGAAACAAATATTTCTTGGGTGAATGGTAAAATTCATCAATATAAAAATATTGATATTGCTATTGCGGTAGCGTTAAAAGAAGGATTGATTACACCTATTGTCAAAGAAGCTGATAAAAAAGGATTAGCTGAAATCTCAACAGAGATTAAATCACTAGTAAAAAAAGCTAATAAAAATAAATTATTACCAGAAGAGTATAGCGGAGGATCTATAACTATTTCAAATTTAGGCATGTTTGGAATCACAGAATTTCAAGCAATTATTAACCCGCCACAATCAAGTATTATTGCAGTTGGATCTATAATTGAAAAACCCGTTGTTAACGCGGGCAGTATTGAAATAGGACATACAATGAAATCTACTATTTCGGCAGATCATAGATCATTAGATGGTGCCGTTGCGGCAAAATTACTCAAAGATTTTAGCGATATTTTAGAAGATCCTTTTCAAATATGGTTGAATAGCTTGGATATGGAAGTTATTTAACCCTTATGAGTGGACCACGACATCCTGAAAAGGTTAAAAACAAATCAAACCCAATTCCAAAAAAACCAAGTTGGATTAGAGTAAAAGCACCAACTTCAAAATTTTTCAAAGAGACAAATAAACTCTTAAAAGATAAAAAAATCGTAACTGTGTGCGAAGAGGCTGCTTGTCCTAATATAGCTGAATGTTGGCAAAAAAAACACGCAACTTTTATGATACTTGGAGATATTTGTACTAGAGCATGTGCGTTTTGTAATATCAAAACTGGTAAACCTCATTATATTGACCATGGTGAAGCTATAAGAATTGCTGAGTCAGTTCATCAACTGAATTTAGAACATGTGGTTATAACTAGTGTTGACAGAGATGATCTAATAGACGGAGGAGCATTACACTTCATAAATGTCATAGACTCAATTAAATCTTTAAATCCAAATTGTACAATTGAAATTCTAACACCTGATTTTAAAAATAAACCTGAAGCAATAGGTATTTTATCAAAAAATTTACCTGACGTTTTCAATCATAATTTAGAAACAGTACCTAGATTATACCCTTCAATTCGACCAGGCTCACGTTATTTTGTAAGTTTAAATTTACTTAGTCAAATTAAAGAAAAAAATCCAAGTATATTTACAAAATCAGGTCTCATGGTTGGATTAGGTGAAACTAAAGAAGAAGTGTATCAAGTAATGGATGATTTAAGGGCAGCTAATGTTGATTTTATTACTATAGGGCAATACTTACCGCCAACACCTAAGCATGCTAAGCTAGAAAAATTTATTACCCCACAAGAGTTTGATGAATACAAGAAAATGGCATATGCTAAAGGATTTCTAATGGTAGCATCATCACCACTTACTCGTTCAAGCTATCACGCTTCTGATGATTTTAAAATCATGCAGGAAAATAGGAAAAATAAACTTTATTCAATTCAATGAAATCATCTAACAGGGAAGAAATTATTGAACATAATGCAAAAGAATTATTTGATATAGTTCTTGATATAGAAAGCTATCCTTACTTCATACCTTGGTGCTCTGCTATGAAAGTGCACTCTAAAAGTGATAGTGAAATATATGCAGATATGATTGTTTGGTATAAATATTTCATGCCTCAAAAATTTGGTTCTCATGTTGAATTTGATAAGAAAAAATTAAATATAAGAACCACATATATAGAAGGTCCTTTAAAAGATTTAAAAACAAGTTGGATATTCAAATCAATAAAAAAAAATCAAACTTTAATTACTTTCAATGTTGAGTTTGAGTTTAAAAGGTTTTTTCATCAAAAAATTGCAGAAGCCTTTTTTCCTCTAATTGAAAATAAAATGATTGAATCTTTTAAAGAAAGGGCAGATGAAATTTTAAATTAAACTTTTGATTTGATTAAAAACAAATTTTTTAGTTTTTCTTTGAATGTCCAATCGAGTTCCTTTAAAATTTTTTTTAAATACATATTCTTTGTTTTTAAACCTTAAACCCACAAAGACCAAACCTACTGGTTTTGTGTTACTTCCACCTTTTGGTCCTGCTATTCCTGTAGTTGAAATACAAATTTGAGATTTTTCTTTTTTGTATAATTTTTTTATCATTTCTAATGCAATCTCTTCACTTACTGCTCCAAACTTATTTAATGTTTTTTTTGAAATAGATAAATATTTAACTTTCGTTTGATTAGAATAACATACTATACCTGTTGAAAATATTTTTGAAATACCACTATATTTTGTTAGGGTATGCGCTATTAAACCACCCGTACAAGACTCAGCCACTGCAATGGATATATTTTTATTTATCAAATTAGAGACTATTTTATCAATTGTAGACATTAAGCATATAAATAATAATAACTGTGTATATTGAAGCTATTATATCATCTAATATTACACCAAAAGGATTTTTTATTTTTTTATCAATTAAATTAGCTGGAAAAATTTTCAAAATATCAAAAAACCTAAAAAGTAAAAATATTAGCAGGATAGTATATCCAGTATTAACAAAGTAAATTAATTCATAAAAGATCAAAATAAAATAAATTCCTAAAAATTCATCAATTATTATAATATTCGAGTCATTTGTTTTGGTATAATATGAAAATTTATTAATAAAAAAAATTGATAGAATAAAAATTATAATAAAAATAAGAATAAACAACTTAGTACTGATTAAATTTAAAGCCACTACAGGAAATAATATAATTAATGAGAAAAGTGAGCCAAAAGTTCCTGGAAAATATTTTATGTATCCTACATAAAAAAGAGAAACAAAAATATTAGTAAAAAATTTCATTTGAAATTTGTACAATTGCTTCTGCTGCAATACCTTCACCATTACCAATAAACCCTATCTTTTCATTCGTAGTAGCTTTTATAGAAATGATATTAGAATTTATTGAAAGAAGTTTGCTTACATTTTTTTTCATTTTGTTTACATATCTAGAAATATTTGGTTTTTCAGCAATTATATTGATATCTAAGTTAGTTATAATAAAATTCTCTTTTTTTAATAATTCTTTACAAAAATAAATAAATTTTGAAGAATTAGCATTTTTCCATTTTTTATTATTATTAGGAAAATGATATCCTATATCTCTCATTGATAGTGCTCCAAATATACTATCACAAATGGCATGTAATCCAACATCAGCATCAGAATGTCCAACAAGTTTAGAAAATGGAATTTTTATTCCACATAATCGCAGACCTGTTTTTGTTTTCTTATCTATTCTATGGATATCATAACCTATCCCAGTTTTAAAAGTAGGTTTTAAGAGTAATTTTAAATATATTAAATCTTCAGGATATGTGATTTTTACATTTGTTATTTCACCTTTAATGAGGTTTAATTTAGAATTTAATTCTTGAATTAAACTTGAGTCATCACTAAATTTTTTACTTTTGAATTTTTTGTGAGCATTAAATATTAATTTAAATTTGAAACCTTGTGGTGTTTGCAAATTTGAAACTTTCACATCTTTGTTTTTAGAATTTATTATTTGTCTGTCATTAGAATTAACATATGGAATACAATTATTTTTCTTATTGAGATTTAATAAAATATTATTAATCAATTTATTACTACATAATGGTCTAGCTCCATCATGAATCAATACATTTTGGATATTAATCTTCTCTAATTTTTTAAGAGCATTGAAGGATGACTTCTGCCTTGTTCTGCCAGGTGTTGAAAAAATCACTTTATTCTTGAATGAGTTGTATTTTTTATTGTTTTTTATAATATTTCTGTAATTTTTGTTTATCGAAAGAACTATATATTTAAATGGTTTGTCATCTAGGTTACTTAAAAATATATCAATGATTGTTTGATTGCCAATTTTAAAAAACTGTTTTGGGATTTTTTGCCTAAATCTCTTCCCATTTCCTCCTGCTAGAATTACGAGTGCATTTTGCATAATTTTCATTTATATGATGTTTGTATTTATTTACATTAATTTTAACTTTTAACTAAAATCTAAAAATGTTTGATCTATCAAAATTTTTAAAATCCTTCCATCTAAATAAGATTTCATTCTATTTTTTATTATTCCTTATATTAATGAGCTTTTCTATAACATTTTATTTAATGCTTCCTAATAATGATCTTGTAAAAGATCCCCAAAGATTGCAGTATTTTCTACTAGCTGATGTAATTTTTGTAATTTTGTTAATTTCTATAATAATTCGTCAGATAGTATTGATTTTAGTTAGAAGAAAAAAAAGTTATGATGAATCGAGATTGTATGTAAAATTTGTTAATTTATTTGCTGCTATGGCTTTAGGACCAGCTATTGGTTTGGTTATAATTACCTCTCTTTTTTTTAATTTAGAGCTAAGAACATGGTACGGCGATGCAGTAAGAGACGCAGTGGTTAATTCAAACATTGTAGCTAAGAATTATGAAAATGAAATACAAGCAGAATTAATTTCAGATACTCAATTAATTACTAGAGAAATCTTGCAATCTTCAAATAATAATGAGGTAAATATAAATAGTATTCAACGAGCTTTAAGTGAGTTCATTAATTTAAGAACAATTTCAAGTATTTATATTTTTAGTAACAATGGAAATATTTATTTAAGTTTAAAAGATGTGGAAAATAAAAATTTCTCAAATCCTTCTTCAGATATTTATGATATTTTAGATCAAAACCGTGTTTATATATTTCAGCTAAATAATAATTCCATAGCTGCATTTAAGAAAATTAATTTTTTAAATAATGTTTATATGCAGGTTAATCGTGAACTCAATACTGATATTTGGGATCATATCAGCTCAACAAAGGAAGCTTATAGAATATATACAACTAAAGAAGAAGAAAGCTCAGGTGTGCAAGTTACTTACTCAATGATATTTGTTTTATTTTCAATTTGTTTTATTCTTATTGCGATTTTAATAGGTTTTAATTTAGCAACTAATCTAAGCAAACCAATCACAAATTTAATTCATTCAGCTAACAAAATTTCAAAAGGAAATTTTGATGCAAAAGTAAGTGAAACTGATCAATTTGATGAAATAAGAATATTGCTTTCTTCTTATAATCAAATGATTTCTGAGATAGAAAATAAACAAAACCAACTAATTTCTAAAAGTAATCAAAATGAAGAAAAAAGAATATTTATTGAAGCAATACTAAGTTTATTAACAATTGGTGTGTTATCTCTTGATAAAAACTTTAATGTAATACTTCACAACAAAACTGTTTTGAAATTATTTAAAAACACAAAAAAATTTGAAATAGGTGAAAATTTTTTAGTTATTTTTCCTGAATGGAAGGAGATTTTTAAAAACTTTAAAGAGTCAAAAAAATTATTATTAAACTTTCAGTATGACTTTACAATATTTGACGATCAAAGAAATTTTAATATAAGAATTATCAAGGAAATTAATGAAAATAAAATAGAAGGATACGTTGTTGCTTTAGACGATACAACATCATTAATTTTAGCCGAGAAACATGCTGCATGGTCAGATATAGCAAGAAAAATTGCTCATGAAGTTAAAAATCCATTAACTCCTATAAAGTTATCTGCTGAAAGAATAGAAAAAAAATTTATTGAAGATAAATTTTCAAAAGCTGAAATTTCACTTTTAACAAGAACTATCTCAAGACAGGTGGATGATATAGGTAAGCTTGTAGACGAGTTCTCTTCTTTTGCAAGAATGCCAGAAGCAGAGATTAAGTTAGATAATCTATCTAAATGTTTGGAAGAATCTTACCAATTATATTTTAATTCAAGGAAGGACATTAAATTCAATTTTGTAAAATCAAAAAATGATATATTTTTTCAATTTGATAAATTGCAAATTTCTAGATGTTTTAATAATTTAATTAAAAACTCTATTGAGGCTGTAGAAAAAATACCAAATCCAGTTATTGAAGTAAATATTAATACAAATGAAAATAATATTAATATAGAATTTAAGGATAATGGTATTGGAATTGAAAGTAAAATGATTGCTAAAATTTTCGAGCCATATTTTACAACTAAATCTAAGGGTACAGGCTTGGGATTGTCTATAGTTAAAAGAATCATAGAAGACCATGGAGGTAAAATCAGAATTGAAAAAAATAAAAATATGGCTGGAACAACATCTTTAATTATATTTGATAAAAATGCATAAAGTTCTTATTATCGATGATGAAAAAGATATCTGTTTTCTTATTTCAGAAATTTTGAAAGATGAGAAATATATAACTAAAAACGCATTAAACTCTGATGATGCAATGATTAAATTTAATCAAAATAAACCTGATTTAGTAATTCTTGATGTATGGCTATCAAATAGCAAATTAGATGGAATAGAGCTATTACAAGAATTTAAGAAAATAGATAATAGAGTTCCTATCATTATAATTAGTGGTCACGGTACAGTTGATTTAGCAGTTAAATCTATTAAAAATGGAGCTTATGATTTTCTTGAAAAACCATTCAATAGCGACAAACTAATTATATTAGTAAAAAGAGCTATTGAAAGTTCTCAATTAATTAGTGAGAATAAAGATTTAAAAAATATTGTTGTTCCAAATAAACCCTTAATAGGTAATTCTCAATTCATCAAAAAAGTATCAAAATTTATAAATGAACAATCGAATTCAAATTCTAGATTATTTATTTCTGGTGAATTTGGCACAGGAAAAAAACACTTGGCTAATAAAATTCATCAACAATCGCAATTTAAAGACAAATTACCTGTTACAATAGATTTTAAAAAATTAACAAATGATGCTTTAGATAAACTTTTTTTAGATAATAAAGAAAATTTAAATGAAAATTTGTTTTTTAGATCAAATAATAACACTTTGATTTTATTAAATATTGACTCTTTAACTTTAAATTATCAAAAAAAACTTTTATTTTTTTTAGATAACACAAATTTTTTTGAAAAATTTGATTTAAAATTAAATTTAAAAATTATTAGTATAACTGAGAAAAATATTCATTCTGAAATTGAAAAAGGAAATTTTATCAATAGGCTCTATGACAGAATTTCAACAGATAATATAGAAACATTACCCTTATCAAAAAGAAGAGACGATATACTTCCAATTTTAGAATATTACCTATCAAACATTAGTGGAAGTTCTGTAAGTTTTAAATTTTCAAAATCTGCATTAACGAAACTTCAAATGTATGATTGGCCTGGAAATATCTCACAATTAATAAATTATGTTGAAAAAAGCTTAATTCTTAATCAAGATAATAATAATGATAATGAACTTGAAGTAGATGATCTTGCTTTGCAAATGGGAAACGACACTGCGACAGTTTCTTCAAATCAATCACTAGACCTATCGTTAAAAGAGGCTAGATCGGAATTTGAAAAGGAATATTTATTATCGCAAATAAAGAGATTTAATGGTAATATATCTAAAGTTTCTGAATTTACTGGTATGGAAAGAACAGCACTTTATAGAAAAATCAAATCATTAGATATCAAAATAGATTAATAAAATAAAATGAAAACAATAATTTGTGGCGCAGGTGATGTTGGCTATAGTATAGCTGATAAATTATCTAATGAGAATTTTGAAGTTACTGTTATTGATGAATCTGAAGAAAGATTATCTAAAGTTTCAGAAAATTTAGATGTAAAAACAATAATTGGAATTCCTAGCTTACCATCAGTGTTAAAGGATGCTGGTGCACAAGATTGTGAAATTCTTATTGCAGTAACAAAAAGTGATGAAACAAATATGGTGACTTGTCAAATTGGTCACACTTTATTTGAAATCCCAAAAAAAATTGCAAGGATAAGACAACAAGATTATTTAAAAGATCAATGGAAAAATTTATATAATGATAACAATTTTCCAATTGATGCAATAATATCACCTGAACAAGAAGTAGCGAAATCACTATACAGAAGATTAATTTCTCCTGGCACAATTGATATGCTAGAATTATCAGAAAAAAAATTGAAATTAATTGGGTTAAAATGTGAAGATAATTTTGCACATGCTGGATTAACCGTAAGAGAATTATCAAAAAAATTTCCAAATTATTTAGCAAATATAATGTTTATATTTAGAGGAGAAAAAAAATTTACAGTTAATTCATCAACAAAGATTGAAAAAAATGACTCAATATTTTTAGTAGTTGAGACAGAAAATTTAAAGGATGTACTGCTTGAATTTGGTCATGAAGAACTTCAAGCTAAAAAAGCTGTAATTATTGGTGGGGGAAATATAGGTCTATCACTAGCACAATTGATTGAGAAATCAGATACTTATATAAAGACTGAATTAATTGAATTTAATAAAGAGAGAGCTGAATTTTTAGCTGAAAATTTAGAAAATGTTACAGTTACAAATGGTGATGGCCTAGATAATCAAATTTTGGAAGAAGTTAATATATCTGAAGCTGGGTATTGTATTTCAGTTACAGAGGATGATGAAGTAAATATACTATCTTCCTTAATAGCTAAAAGGGCTGGTGCATCTGTGTCATTAACTTTGATAAATAATAGCAATTATTCATCTTTATTAACAAATATTGGAGTTGATATGACTATTGATCCAAAAATAATTACGATATCTAAAATTCTAGAAAAGGTTAGAGGTGTAAAAATTAGAAATGATTATTCAATTGGTGATGGTTTTGGTGAAGTTATAGAGGCCGATATCCAAACTGACTCAACCCTTTGTAACAAAAGTTTAAAGGAGTTAAGTTTACCTAAAGGAATTAGAATTGGATCTATTTTAAGAGATAAAAATGTTATTATTCCAAACAGTCAGACTCTTTTTAAAGAAAATGATGATGTTGTATTTTTTGCAGAAACTGAATGCATTAAAATATTAGAAAAACTTCTTTCTAAAGCCTAATATATATGCCAAAATTTGCTTATATAAATAACAAGTATACAGATTTTAAAAATGCAAAAATTCATGTTGAGGATAGGGGTTTGCAATTTGCTGATAGTGTTTACGAGGTAATTGCTGTCCTTAATGGTAATTTAATTGATTTAGATTTTCATTTAAAAAGATTAAGATTCTCTCTTATGGAGCTTGATATAAAATATAAATTTAATAAAAAAGATTTAAATAAAATATTTCTAAAACTACTTAAAAAAAACAATACTAGAAATGGTATTATTTATTTGCAAATAACAAGAGGTGTTCAATATAGAGAGCATAAATACCAGAATAAAATAATTCCAACTTTGATAATTTATACTCGAAATAAAAAATTTAATCTTCCAGGTAAAAATTTTAAGGGTGTAAATACAATAACACATGAAGATTTACGCTGGAAAAGAAGAGATATTAAAACAGTAAATCTTCTCCCAAATATTATTGCTGCAAACAAAGCAAAAAAAATGAAAGCTTACGAAGCAATTTTATTACAAAATGGTAAAGTTACTGAGGGCACATCTTCTAATATTTGGATAATCAAAAAAAATAATCTTATAACCCATCCAGCAAACTCAGATATTCTAAAAGGCGTAACAAGAACGTCAATTTTAAAAATTATAAAAAAAACTTCACTTAAGTTAGTAGAAAAAAGTTTTACTCATAAGCAATTATTAGACGCTGACGAGGTTTTTCTAACTAGTTCAGGTAGTTTTATCACCCCAATTTTAAAGATTGATAAAAAGAGTATTAATAATGGAAAAATTGGAAATATTACTTTGAAACTTGCAGAAATGTACTCTAAATCATTTATGAATGGTTAATATAAATCAAGATGACATTCATGATATTTGTTTTAATATCAGTAAAAATATAATTTTACCAAAATATCAAAATCTTAAAGAAGATGATATCAAATTTAAAAATGGGTCTGATTTGGTAACTTCTGCCGATATCTCTGCTGAAAAAGAATTAAAAAAAAATCTTTTAAAGTTAATTCCATCATCTGCTTTTATTGGTGAGGAAGAATATTCAACTAATCATAATATTTTAAAATTTTATCAAGAAGATGAGTATTGTTGGACTGTAGATCCAATAGATGGAACAACAAACTTTGTTAAAGGAAGAGATAAATTTGCTATAATGATTGCTTTAACAAAAAAAGATCAAATATTATGTTCTTGGATCTATAAACCTCTAGAAAACATTATGTCTCATGCAATTTTTAATGAAGGATCATTCATTAATAATAAGAAAATAAATACAAGTGGTGTAAATAGTTTAGATAAAGCAATTGGATCAATTAGTACTAAGTATTGGGATGAAAAATATTGGGATCAAATTAAAAATTTAAAAAATGAATTTGCAGAAGTTAAATCGTATAGATGTATTGGATATGAGTATGTAGATATTGGTCTAGGTCAAAGAAACTTTGCTATTTTATCCAAACTATCTCCTTGGGATCATATTCCAGGAGTATTATTTGTAAGAGAAGCAGGTGGTTCGGATATTGATTTTGATCATCAGCCATATAATTTCACAAAACAAAACAATAATTTAATAGTTGGGAATTCAAAAGAATTTAATTTACAAATTTTAAATAAACTAGGAGTTTAATATGAGTATTAAAAATGTATCATTTGTAGGCCTAGGTGTTATGGGATATCCGATGGCAGGTCATCTACAAAAAAATGGATACAATGTTACTGTTTTCAATCGTACTGTGTCTAAAGCAAAAAAATGGGTTGAAGAATATGGCGGTAAAATGGGTAAGACACCAAATGAAGCTTGTTTAAACGCACAAATTGTTTTTATGTGTGTTGGTCGTGATGAAGATATTATTGAAGTAATGGAAGGAAGCAATGGTATTCTGTCTTCTGCAAAAGGTGGATTAACTATTGTTGATCATACGACAGCATCTGCAGAAATAGCCAGAAAATATTTCTCAAAACTTCAAGAAATGAACATTGCTTTTTTAGATGCACCAGTATCAGGTGGTCAAGCTGGAGCAGAAAATGGTGCTTTATCTATTATGATCGGCGGTGAAGAAAAAGATTTTGAAATTATAAAGCCAGTTTTGGAGTCATATGGAAAAGCAATTGAGCTAATTGGACCTTCTGGTTCTGGACAAATTGCTAAAATGATTAATCAAATTTGTATTGCCGGCTTGGTTCAAGGATTAGCAGAGGGTATGGCATTTGGAAAAAAAGCAAATGTTGATATGGAAAAAGTATTAAGTGTCATATCCAAAGGAGCTGCACAGTCATGGCAAATGATAAATAGATATAGAACTATGCTAGATGGTAAATTTGATTATGGTTTTGCAGTTGATTGGATGCGTAAAGATTTATCTATTTGTTTTAATGAAGCTAAAAAAAATGGAGCTTTACTACCTGTAACTGAAATTGTAGATAAATATTATGAAGAAGTCCAAAAAAATGGGGGTAATCGTCTCGACACTTCTTCACTTATGACATTAGTAGATAAATAAATGTCAAGAAACTTAGTTTTAGCTATCATTCTTTTGATAGCTTCTTCATTTTTTTGGTCAGGAAATTTTTTTTCTGGAAAGATAGCATTTTTATCAGATCTTACTCCTTTTAAACTAAGTTTTTTTCGTTGGATACTTGCTTTACTTATTTTACTACCTTTTACTTATGCCCAAATCATTAGAGATATAGAATATTATAAAAAAAATATTTTATTAATGACCGTAATTTCAATCTTAGGAGTCACAATCTTCAATTCTTTTACTTATATTTCACTCCAAACTACTATGGTTATAAATTCAACATTAATGGCATCTGTTGCACCTGTTATGATGATAGGTTTTTCTTGGTTAATTTTTAGAACTAAAACAACAACCCTTCAATTTACAGGTATAGTTTTATCTTTGCTTGGTGCTTTTGCTATTGTTCTAAAAGGGAATTTAAACAATTTATATAATTTATATTTCACAGCTGGCGACTTATGGATGTTAGCTGCCGTTGTTTCTTGGTGTTTATACTCTGTTTTGCTAAAAAAAATTGATAGTAAAACCTCACAACTAGCAAATTTAGAAGTGATGATAATTATAGGTGTGATATTTATAATACCTTTTTATATTATGGAGTCTTTTAATTCGACTTATCTGCCATCAACTGGATTAGATATAGCTATAATTTGTTATGTTGCAGTCTTTGCTAGTATTGTAGCTTTTTTTTCATGGAACAAAGGTGTTTCAATAATTGGGCCAAATAGAGCTAGTCTTTTCTTACATTTAATACCTGTATTTAGTGCAATATGGGCAATTTCTTTTTTAAATGAAAAATTTGCATTTTTTCATGTTATCGGTGTACTTTTTATACTATCGGGAATTATATTATCCAATATAAAATTATCAAATGAGTAAAATTACAAAAACAGACAAAGAATGGAAATCACTTCTAACAGAAGATGAATATTATGTGACAAGGCAAAAGGGGACAGAACCTCCATTCTCCGGTAAAAATTTTGAAATTATAAATGGTGGTATTTTTAAGTGTAAATGCTGTGATAATGAATTATTTAATAGCTCAACAAAATATGACTCTTATTGCGGATGGCCAAGTTTTTTTGAACAAATATCACCTGAAGCAATTAAAACTGAAACTGATAGATCTCATGGAATGGTTCGTATTGAAATTATGTGTGCCAAATGTGATGCCCATTTAGGTCATGTCTTTGATGATGGTCCAGAGCCTACTGGCAAAAGATACTGTGTAAATTCTCTTTCAATTAATTACGAAGAGTTTGAATAATACTTTCTATACACTCCTATTTTCATCTATAGGTCATGCGCTCATGCATATGTTTGCAGCATTTTATTTTGTAATTGTTCTGACTATTGAAAAAGAATGGAATATTTCTTATGATCAGTTAATTAGATTATGGTCTCTTGGAGCTCTGCTCATTGGTTTAGGGGCAATTCCTTTTGGGTGGTTAAGTGATAAATGGTCCCGTTCAGGAACAATGACAATTATGTTTATTGGAATGGGATTAGCCTCCATTTTATGTGGTTTAAGCACATCAGTTTCTTTTTTATTTTTTTCCTTATCACTTCTTGGACTTTTCTGTTCAATTTACCATCCTGTAGGTATTCCTTGGGTAATTCACGCAGCTAACAAACAGGGAAGAGCGCTAGGTGTAAATGGTATTTTTGGCGGGTTAGGGATAGGCTCTGGAGCTTTTGTAGCTGGTACTCTTACAGAATTACTAAATTGGAAACTAGCTTTTATATTCCCTGGTCTAATATCTATTATTATTGGATTTATTCTTATTTACTTAATCTTTACTGATAAAATATCTTACAAAAATTATTTTATTAAAAATGATCAGGAAGATCATACGCGAAATGAAATGATTTTAATTGCACTAATAATGCTTTTATCAATGTTTGCCCTTGGACTATCTTTTCACAATACACAAACAGCCCTACCAAAAGTTTTTGAAATACGAATTGGTAATGTAAACTCTATTCAAATTGGATTTATGATAGCAATTATCTATTTTATTTCTGGTGCTACAACATTTGTTGGAGGCTTACTTGCTGATAGATTTAATTTAAAAACCATTTACATAATTGGTATATTTCTTCAGTTTCCTTGCTACCTAGGTATAGCTTACATATCTGGTTACTCTTTAGTAGTGTTATGTATTCTAGCTGCCGTATTTAATGCAAGTATTCTGCCTACAGAAAATCTCCTACTTGGGAGATTTACACCTCAAAAGTATCATGGTGTTGTATACGGAATTAAGTTTATTCTCGCATTTGGATCAGGACCAATTTCTGTATTCTTAATTTCAGAAATATACTCCATAACTTTAGAATTTACTTATTTATTTTTAATTAATGCAATAATGATGGCTATAGTTTCAATTTTTATTATTTTCTTACCCATTCAAAGTAATCAAAGAATAGCTACTCAGGATTAGATTTTATTTCTTCAAGATAATTAATAACTTCATTAAATTTTTCATCAGGTATATCTTTGTAGGTCATACCAAAATGATTTTTTACCTCCAATGCAACATGAGCATAAGGATTTCTACCCTTTGGATGATTTGGGTGATCAGGTAATTTTCCTTTTAAAAAGTCGCCTGTTTGTTGAATTAATTTCCAAATTTTAGATGCGTTTTCTTTATTCAACTTATCTAGCTAAAGCACCCATCGGATCCCAAGGCGCAAGTGCTACTGGTTCCATATCTAGGTATTTTAAAAGTCTTTTGTTAAGATATTTTTTATCAATAACAACTTCATAGGTATATTCATTAAACCATTCATCGGTCATCATCATATATCCTTGATTACCACTCTTGGTTCCCCAACTATTTTCTATTTTCCATTTAGTTGAATTTCTTTTTTAATATCGACACCAGTTAAAAGCATGGCATGGGTCATTTCACTATCACCGTACTCTAAACGAGTCTGTTTATTCATCTTAAATGAAGTTTGAAAGACATTTTCATAGTCGTAAATACCCATATCCAGAACGCCCATGTCACGACTAAAACGCTTACCAACGTCACAACCAAACCATACGGCTTCATTATTTTTAATTGATTCCATCGCTGATTTTTTTAGCTCTTTAATATCTACGTTTAAGTATTTAATAATTTGTCCTTCTACGACATTGCCAAGATATTCTACAGTATACATTGTATTAAATTTTTTATTGCTCATAGGAGCGTGAATTAAACAGACTTTATCTTTAATATTTATATCAGCATATTTTTTACAAAAATCTATAGGTGTCATATCCGAAATAACTATATGTCTATTATCTTTATTTCTAGTAGACCAATTTATTATATCTGGTGGTTGACCAAGAAACATGGCAAGTAAGTTATAGATGGTCTCCATCATATCTTTTTTAAGTGCGGTAGAATTCTTGGCAGGTTTTTTTCTAAGTATTGAAGCAAACTCTCTTAACTTATGTGTCAGAATATAATTCATAGCACCGGACTTACTACTATGGTTTGTTTCAGGCATTACATCTTTTGGTACTGCGCCGTATTTATTAATTAGGTTTACAAACATATCCCACTGTCCACCATCTTGCACAGGTGCTTTAAGTAAATGAGTAATTAATCGACTTTCATAAGATTCATCTCTAGATTTAATTATATTTTCTAAAAAATAATTGGCTTTTTCTAGTTTATCCCAAAACATAAAATAATTTTGAGAAAACTCAAATGTATTAAGTTGTAGGCTATCTACGACCTGCAAACGCATGAGATTAAGCCCTGCAAATCCCCAGCATCTACCTGATGCCATTTGATTTGTTGCCGGAAGTTCTTTTTTTATTAGATGAGAAAAATTATGGTTTATTTGACTAAAATTTTCCCAATTTAAAGCTACATTCGCTAAATCATTTTTTATTAGAGCATTCCTTGAGGCAGTGTTTTTGTTATTTTTTAAAAACTTGTTTTTTAGTCTTTTAATTTCAGATATTGATATATTTTTAGCCATAGCTTGTATTTAAATCTATTTTAATTTAATTCAATATTTATCCTTCTAAATGGTAATACTATTGTATTATAAAGAAAAAAAATAATTACATTCAATGAAAAAAGAAAAACCATTAATAATTTCTGATCCATTTCCTAGAACAATGGAACTAATATTCACAAAGTCTCAAATTAAATATCTTAATACTAAATTCAAGTTAATTAATGCTCCTAATAAAAATAAAAGTAATTTCTATGATAATTATTTACCTCAGGCTAAATATATAATTGGTCAACCAGATTTACCTACAGAAATTATAAATAAACAAAAAAAACTAAAAGCCATTTTTAATGTTGAAAGTAATTTTATGGATAATATGGATTATGACTACTGTTTCAAAAATAATATTCATATTCTAGCAACCTCACCTGTATTTGCACAACCTGTTGCTGAAATGGCTTTAGGATTAACATTATCTATTGCCAGAAGCATTCATATTGCTCATTATGATTTTAAAAAAGGAAAAGAAAAATATGGTGGAGAAATTAGTAAAAACAACTTTTTACTAAAAAATAAAAAATTTGGATTAATTGGATTTGGCGACTTAGCCAAATCTTTAGTTCCACTTTTGCAATCTTTTTCAAATAATATTATGGCTTATGATCCTTGGGTTCCAGATCTTGAAATGAATAAAGTAAATGTTAAGCCAGTTAGTATGAAAAAAGTTCTATCTTCATCAGATATAATTTATGTTTTAGCAACTATAACTTCTTCAAATGAAGGTATGATAAATAAAAAAATATTTAAAAATATAAGGGATAATACTACTTTTGTATTAATGAGTAGAGCGGCAATTATCAATTTTAAGGATTTTTACACATTCTTAAAAAACAGAAAAGTTTTTGCAGCTATTGATGTCTTTCCTACTGAGCCTTTTCCAAAAAATGATAAATTTAGAAAACTCAAAAATGTAATATTTTCACCTCATAGAGCAGGTGCCTTAGACACTGCATTTAAAGAAATGGGAAACATCGTTTTAAGTGATTTGAAGTTAATTGATAAAGGATTACCTCCACGCCTTTGTAAAAAAGCTCTTAAGGAAACTGTCAGTAATATTAGATCGAAACCTGTAAATATAAATTAATTTTTTTTCTTTTTCTTAAGACCCATTTTTGCTTTTCTTTCATCAATTAATCTTATGGCATCTTCTAACTTTAAACTATCGATTGTTTGATCACCTAGAATAGAAGCGTTTATTTTTCCACATTTAACATATGGACCAAATTTTCCATCATGTGCAGTGATATTTTTCTTTTCTGTAGGATGTTCACCAAATGTTTTTAATGTAGCATTTCCTCTTTGAGTAGGTTTTGCTATAAGTTCAATGGCCCTATCAAGTTCGATATCCAAAATATTATCTGTTTTTTCAAGAGCTTTATATTTTTTATCATGTAAGATATATGGTCCGTACATTCCAATCCCAGCACTAACAGTTTTATTAGTATCTGGATGAAATCCTAATTTTCGTGGAAGTCCTAGTAATTGAATAGCTGTATTTAAGCCAATTTCATCTGGCTCAAAATTTTTAGGAATAGAAACTCTTTTTGGTTTTTTCTCTTTTGTGCCTTCACCAACTTGCATATAAAAACCATAAGGTCCTTTACGGAGTGTAATCATTTCACCTGTTTCTGGATAAATTCCAATTTCTTTTGGTCCACTAAGTGCCTTGCCATCTTTGTCATTTAATTGGTTAAACTGTACTGTATATTTACAATCAGGATAATTTGAACAACCAATAAAACCTCCAAACTTCCCAACTTTAATACCAAGTCTTCCATTATCACATGTTGGACATTTTCTTTTTTCATCAGTTCCGTTTGGAGGAAAGAAGTGTGGACCTAATGCTTCATCCAAAACATCTATAACCTCTCTATTTGATTTGCCGACTGTTTCATCACAAAGTTGTTTAAATGTTTCCCAAAACTTTCTAATAACTTCCTTCCAATCCAGTTTACCATCAGAAATTTCATCTAGTTGATTTTCTAAATCTGCAGTAAAGTCATATTCCACATATTGATTGAAATATTTCTCTAAAAATATCGAAACTATTCGACCTCTATCATGAGGATTAAAACGTTTTTTATCTAAAACAACATAATCTCTATCTTGTAGTACTTTAATAATAGAAGCATAAGTGGATGGTCTACCAATTCCAAGTTCTTCCAATTTCTTTACTAAACTTGCTTCTGTATAACGAGGAGGAGGTGATGTAAAATGTTGAGTTTTTATAACTTCTTTTAAATTTAAATTCTCTCCTTCACTCATAACAGGAAGAATGGTTTCTTTTTCTTCATCTTTATCATCATCTTTTGCTTCTTGATAAACTTTGTACATTCCAGGGAACTTTATTGTTGAGCCATTAGCTCGTAAAACAATTTTTTTATCTTGATTTGTAATATCTACTGCGACTTGATCTAAAACAGCACTTGCCATTTGTGAACTAACCGCTCTTTGCCAAATAATTTCATATAATTTGTATTCTTCTAAAGTAATATATTGTTTTATATCTTTTGGCGTTAAGTAAATATTTGTAGGTCTAATACATTCATGTGCTTCTTGAGCATTTTTAGCTTTAGATTTATAAACTCTTGGACTATCTGGTAAATAATTTGATCCATAATTATCAGTTACAAAACTGCGTACTTGGTTAATAGCCTCATTTGACATAACGACACTGTCTGTTCGCATATAAGTTATTAAGCCAGTTGTTTCTCCTTTGATATCAGTACCCTCATATAATCGTTGTGCTGTTCGCATAGTTTGACTGGCACTAAGACCAAGCTTTCGACTAGACTCTATTTGCATTGTTGAAGTTGTAAAAGCAGGATAAGGATTTCTTCTTGCTTCTTTTTTAGTTATACTTCCTACAGTGAAAGATGAATTTTTAATATCATCAAATATTTTTGTTGCTTCACTTTCATTTTTAATTTCGAGTTTATCAACTTTATTTCCATCATAGATTGTAAGCCTTGAATTAATAATTCTATCTTCTTTGTTTGTGAATTCTCCTTGTAATGACCAATATTCTTGTGGGATAAATTTTTCTATTTCAAGTTCTCTTTCACTTATTATACGCAAAGCAACAGATTGAACTCTGCCTGCTGATTTTGATCCTGGTAATTTTCGCCATAGTACAGGGGAAAGAGTGAACCCCACAAGAAAATCCAGAGCCCTTCTTGCT
>CACKSN010000010.1 GCA_902602845.1 uncultured Alphaproteobacteria bacterium
ATGCCCCTTCTGATTTTTATATTTTTATTGAAAGAAAAAATAAAAAAAACCATAAAGATGAGGCTTTTTTACCTGAACCATTAGCTGATGTAAAAAATGAGATTTTAGTAAAAAAAAGTTCTGCAATTTCTTACGAAGTTAAGAAAGGTGATTTTATTCAAATAATCGATATGTATGGAAGGCAGTGCTCAGATTTTAATGCATTTGATAGTGATGCATTACAAAAAGGGAAGGAGTATTCAATTGATCCAACTGCTACCAGGTCTTTAATTGGTAATTCATATCCTATGCCTGGTCTTTCTTCTAAATTTTTCGATAGAAATCAAGATCCACTTATAGAAGTGATGCAAGATAGCATTGGAAGACATGATACTTTTGGGACTGCATGTTCTCTAAAAACATATGAAGACCAAGGATATTTTGGTCACATAAATTGCTCAGATAATTTTAATTATTCTTTAGATTCATTTGGAATTGAAAAAAGAAATGCATGGCAGGCTGTAAATTTATTTTGGAATACTGGAATAGATGATGCTAACGTATTTACTTCTGAAATGCCTTGGTCAAGACCAGGCGATTATGTATTATTTCAAGCACAAAAAGATTTAGTATGTGTTTCATCAGGTTGTCCCGATGATATTGATCCAGCAAATGACTGGAATCCTACAGATATTTTTGTTAGAATATATAGTGAAAAAAATAAATTTTCTAAATCTATTGGATATAGAAAAAATGCTGATGCTGATTTTATGTTAACAAAAGAAACTGGTTTTCATTCAAGAACGTCTAAACTTACAAAAGACATGATGGAAAGTGCGGGTTATTGGATACCAACAAAATATAATAACCACGGTGCTATATCTGAATATACGGCATGTAGAGAAAATGTGGTAATGATGGATCTATCATCACTAAAAAAATTTGAAATTGTCGGTCCTGATGCTGAAGAATTAATGAATATTGCTTTAACAAGAAATGTAAAAAAACTATCTATTGGTCAAGTTGTTTATTCTGCAATGTGTTATGAAAATGGAACTATGATTGATGATGGAACGCTTTACCGAATGACTGAACATAATTTTAGATGGATATGTGGAAGTGATTATTCGGGTGAATGGTTGAGAGAGCTTTCTAAAAAATTAGATTTGAGAGCTTGGGTTAAATCTTCATCAGATCAACTTCACAATATTTCAGTTCAAGGTCCAAATAGTAGAAAGGTATTAAGTAAAATTATTTGGACTGCTCCAAATCAACCCGAATTAAATGATTTACAGTGGTTTCATTTTTCAATTAGTAGAATTGGAGATCACAAAGGTGTGCCGCTAATGGTCTCTCGAACCGGTTATACAGGTGAATTAGGATATGAATTATATTGTCACCCAAAGAATGCTGTAGATGTCTGGGATGCTGTTTGGGAAGCAGGGAAAGAATTTGGAATTGTTCCTATGGGATTTGAGGCATTAGATAAATTAAGAATTGAAGCCGGTCTAATTTTAGCAGGACATGAGTTTAGTGATCAAACTGATCCCTTTGAAGCCGGAATAGGTTTTACTGTTCCACTGAAATCCAAAGAAGCTAATTTTATTGGTAAAGATGATCTAATAAAAAGAAAAAATAATCCTCAAAAAAAATTAGTAGGTTTAGAAATAAATGGCAATGAAGTAGCTCAACATGGAGACTGTGTGCATATTGGCAGAGGTCAAGTAGGTATTATAACAAGTGGCACATTATCTCCAGTATTAGATAAAAATATTGCATTGTGTAGAATTGACTCAAAATATTCTGAGTTAAGTACAGAAGTTGAAGTAGGTAAATTAGATGGTCACCAAAAAAGAATAGCGGCTAAAGTCGTCAATTTCCCTTTTTATGATCCCAGCAAGTCAAGAGTTAAAGCATAAATTACTTTGTTGACAAATAAGTCTTCATTGAATCATCCATTGCCTCAAGCCATGTTGTATGATGGCTTGGACCGACTGAGCCAGTAACTGGTGATGAAAAAGACTTATCTCTATATGTTAAAATATTATCTTCTTTATCGTGCTCCCAATCGTAAAAATGTTTTTTTATTAATTCAAAATCAATATTTGGATAATCAGTATCCTTTACAAGATCAACACAATAGTCAGTTTGAAAATCAATCATTTGATAGGGATCTTCAAGAGATTCTTCTCTTTTAACCCATTTATCAATATCTTTTGATATTTTTTCGCTTGAAGGAAGATTAATTTTATTCAAAATAACATCTCTGACAAACCAAGCTTGAGCATCAAACATATTAAAAGTATGAAACTGATCCTGCATACCTAAATAAAATAAATTGTTATTATTTTCCCAGACAACACCTTTATATAAACTAGGTGGATATAGCCTATTATGTGTTTTTAACTTTAAGTCTTCTTCTAAAAAAGGAAAATGATGAAGATACCCTGAGCACAAAATTAAAACGTCCATCTCTTGAACTGTTCCATCTTTAAAAAAAGCTTTATTACCATCTATTCTATCAAGATAATGTACTTCTTTCATTCCTTCAGGCCAATTAAATCCCATTGGATTATTTCTATATCCAATCGTAACTGTTTTTGCTCCATACTTATAGCATTGAAGAGAAACATCTTCCGCCGAGTAACTACTACCTAGTATTACTACATTTTTATCTCTAAACTCTTCAGCATCCCTAAAATCATGTGAATGCATTATGCGACCGGGAAAACTGTCCATGCCTTCATACTCAGGAACAAATGGTACCGAAAAGTGTCCATTAGCAACAATTACTTTATCAAAGTAATTATTTTCATATGTATTATTTTTCTTATTTCTTGCCATTAAATTAAAACCATCTCCACTAGCCTCAACATATTCAACCGTTGTGTTAAATTTAACATATTTTTTTACATCTGATTTTTCAACTCTTCCTAAAATATAATCTCTTAGTACTTCTCTAGGTGGGAAAGATGGTATTGGCTTTCCAAAATGTTCGTCAAATGAATAGTCTGCAAATTCTAAACATTCTTTTGGGCCATTAGACCACAAATATCTATACATACTATTATGAACTGTATCGCCGTATTGATCGGTTCCAGTTCGCCAATTATAATTCCATAAACCACCCCATGTATCTTGTTTTTCATAGCATGTAATTTCTGGTATTTTTTTTCCTTTTACTTCTGCTTGCTGGAACGCCCTTAGCATTGAAAGGCCACATGGTCCTGAACCAATTATCGCTACTTTAGTCATGTTTTTTCAAAATAACTATAATTCTTCATATATTTAATAAAAATTCAATAATTTTTAAGAAAAAAGTTGTTTCACAATGTGAAATAAATTAATTCCTACACTGTTTTTACAAGTTAGATTAAATAATAATTTACGTAAATAATATTTAACGGGAGGAAATATGTTTAAATATTTGAACAAAATAATTGTAACAATTTCTGTAATGGTTTCATTAAGTATTTCTGGAGTTGCTAATGCAAACTCAAGTGGTACTATTATGATACCAACTCACAACTGGTCAAGTCAATTAGTTGGAGCAGAAGTTGTAGGAAAAGTCTTTGAGATGGCTGGAGAAAAAGTAGAGTATGTTCCTTTTGATAGCCAAACAGTTTACCAAGCAATGGCTGATGGTGACATTGACATTGTCCATGAAGTTTGGGAAGGTGCTTTTGGTGCATCTTTTGATGCTTCAGTAGCTACTGGTGGCGTAATAGATCTTCTTACTCATGATGCAGTAACTCGTGAAGAGTGGTGGTATCCAGTTTATATTGAAGAAACTTGTCCTGGTCTTCCAGATTGGGAAGCATTAAATGCTTGCGCTGATCAATTTGCTAGAGCTGACTCTGGAGGAAAAGGTGTATTCATTGGTGGGCCAGTTGACTGGTTAAAGCACGATGCTGAAAAGGTTGAAGCACTTGGTATGAACTTTATGGTTAAAAATGCTGGTTCTGCTGGAGCGATTTGGGCTGAATTAGATGCAGCAGTTGCTCAAAATAAACCTGTTGTAATTTTTAACTGGAGTCCTAACTTTATTGGTGCAAAGTATGAGGGTAAATTCATTGAGTTTCCAACTCATGACCCTGCTTGTACAAAAGATGCTTCTTGGGGGATCAATCCGAATGCGCTTTATGACTGTGGAAACCCAGCTAATGGTTATTTAAAAACAGGAGTAAACGTTGATTTTGAAAAAAATCATCCAAAAGCATTTGCAATTGCAAGTGTTATGAATTTTTCCGGACCAATGATAGACAAAATGGCAAATTATGTTGATACAGATGGAATGGAAATTTCAGCTGCTGCTGATAGATTTATTGAGGAGCACCAAGACTCAGTAAATTCTTGGCTAGCTGCTGCTAATTAACAAATAAATAAATAAATATATTAAACTGGCTGTTGTTTACAGCCAGTTTTTTTTTATAATATTAATTATATTAATATGAATTCAGAAAAAATTATTAATTGTCAAAATGTATGGAAATTATATGGCAATAACCCAGAAAAATTTATTAATTCTAGTGAAGACAAATCGCTTGAAAATATTAAAAAAAATAATTTTATACCAGCTGTAAGAGATGCAAACATAGATGTTTATAAAGGTGAAATATTGGTAATAATGGGTTTAAGTGGATCAGGAAAATCCACGTTGCTTAGATGCATGTCTAAATTAATTGATCCAACAGAAGGAAAGGTTTTTTTTCAAGGTAAAAGTTTAACAGACTTATCACAAAAAGAACTTATTGAAATTAGAAGACACAAGATGGGAATGGTTTTTCAACATTTTGCACTTTTACCTCATAGATCAGTAATTCAAAATGTTGCATTTCCACTAGAAGTTCAAGGAATTGACCGTGAAACTCGTGAGGAAAGAGCATCAAAAGTAATAAAATTGGTTGGTTTAGAGGGAAGAGAAAAATATTACCCAAGAGAATTATCTGGTGGACAACAGCAAAGAGTTGGTCTTGCACGATCACTAGCTGTTGAACCTGAGGTTTGGTTTTTAGATGAACCTTTTTCTGCCTTAGACCCTCTTATAAGAAAGGAAATGCAAAATGAGTTTTTAAAATTACAATCAATGTTACATAAAACCATAGTTTTTATAACTCATGACTTTGATGAAGCCATTAGACTTGCAGACAGAATTGCAATAATGTACGAAGGAGGTATTGTTCAAGTAGGAACTGCAGAACAATTAATTACAAATCCAGCAACAGATTATGTTGCAGAATTTACAAAAGATATTCCAAGAGCAAAGTTATTAACACTAAATAGTTTAGCAGACAAGTCCGATGTAAACGAATACTCTATGAGATTATCTGGTAATGAAAAAATTATTAATGTGTCAGCAAAAATTTTAAAAAGTGAAAGTAATATTAGTATTACTGACAGTAATAATAATATCATTGGTAGTATTAATAAGGATAAAATTATTAAAATCTTATTTGAAAAATAATGAATAGATTTTTTTCTAAATACAAAAATTTTCTTTTTGTTTTAGTGCCTTTTGGTTTTTTATGGGCAATAAAGCCATTAATGCCTTCATGGTTTTTTATTCCCCCTAAAAGCTGCCTTGGAGGTTGTGGATCTATTGAAGGAATGATTCCTTTTGTTGGATGGATTAATGCTGGAATTAAATTTCTTAAAAGTTATGAAATATTTGGCTTGTTTACATTTAGGGAATTAACAAGATCTATTTCAAAAGGAATAGACTCTGTTTTAAATTTTACTGAAGCAATATTTTATAATGGTTTTGAAAATTTAGGAATAGAACCTTTACCTTGGATAATGCTTTTTGGTCTTGCAATTGTATATGGTTTATATCTTAGAGGATGGCGTTTAGCTTTATTAGGTGGTGCATGTTTTTTTTATTTAGCTTTATTTAGTTTAAGAGGGATTTATGAGCTTTCTATGGAAACATTATCTGCAATTGCAGTCTCAGCTCCTCTATCAGCTCTTATTGGATTGCTTTTTGGTATTGTTGCGGCAAAAAGAAAAAGATTTCATGATGCTTTATGGCCAGTATTAAATGTTCTGCAATCACTACCACATTTCTCTTATTTAATTATTGTAGCAATTTTTTTTGGAGTAGGATCTAAAGCTGGAGTAATAGCAACAATAATTTTTGCTTTCCCTCCAATGACAAGATTAACCATTTTGGGCCTTAAAGGAGTATCTCAAGAAATAAAGGAGGCAGGCATCATGGCTGGATGTTCAAAATGGCAAATGTTATTTAAAGTTGAGATACCTTCAGCAAGATCGTCTATTATGTTAGGTATAAATCAAGTTATAATGCAATGTCTCGCCATGGTTGTAATCGCTTCATTTATTGGACAAAAAGGTCTGGGTCACGATCTTTTAGCAAGATTACAAAATTTGAGACTTGGACAAGCATTTGAAATTGGAGTTGCAGTTGTATTTATAGCTATTACACTTGATAGATTTAGTCAAGCTATGGCATTAAAAGAGCCAGAAAGATTAAAAGAGGGAAATTTTTTCAAACGTCATCCTTTTATTAGCTCAAGTATATTAGTTATCCTTGGATCTGTTATACTTACTTTTATTACTCCTTTTGCTAGTAGAATACCAACCGAATATACAATCTCTATATCTGGCCAATTAAACTCAATGATTAAGTTTATAACAACATCCCTTTTTAATCCCTTAGGTGCATTTCGAGATTTTATGCTGGTGTATATTTTAATGCCTACAAAAGCTGCATTTCAATCACTCCCCTGGATTGCAGTTATTGCATTTGTTGGATTAATTGGTTATCGACTAGGCAAACTTAGATTAGCAATAACTGTCATGCTCTTCGTTTTTTTTATTGCAGCTTCAGGTTATTGGGTAAGAGCATTAATTACTTTATATATGGTTTGTGTTTCTTTAGTAATATGTGCTTTAATAGGGATACCTCTTGGAATTTGGGCCTCTAAAAATGATAAAAGAACAAAAATTGTTCAAAATATTTGTGATACATTTCAAACGTTTCCATCATTTATATATTTATTACCTGCTGTAATGCTTTTTCAAATAAGTGACGTATCAGCAATTTTTGCTATTGTTATTTATTCATCAATACCTATCACAAGATATACAATTTTTGGATTAAGGAACATTCCAAATCATATAATAGAAGCATCAATTACTTCAGGTTGCACTGAAAGACAAATGTTATGGAAAGTAAAAATGCCATTAGCATTTCCCGAAATTTTACTTGGGCTTAATCAAACACTAATGTTTGCATTATTTATGGTTATGATTGCAGGTTTTATTGGTACAGTTGATCTATCTCAGGAGATTTTTAGAGCGTTAACTTTTGCTGATGGCGGAAAAGGTCTTATCATAGGGCTTTGCGTTGCTTTTATTGGTCTTACTGCAGATAGATTACTAGTAGCATGGTCTGACATGCAAAAGAAAAAGCTTGGTTTTATTAGTTAAAAAATAATTAAAAATGTAACTAGCTACTCCCCAAGTAATGAGTCGTCTAAAATATTTGTATCATAAGCAGAGTATGAGTGCCATCCAACCACGGTCTGATCAAAATCAATTAAGCTTCCAGTCATTAAACCAGATTCTTCAGAACATAGAAAAGCTAACATTTTAGCAACATCAATTGGTTTATTTAATCTTTTGAATGGAACTTTTTTTTCTATTTTTTTTAACCAATCATTTTTAGCATTATGAAATTTCTTTTGAATATAATCTTCAGATGGCGTATCAGTCCATCCAAGGTTAATACCATTTACTCTAATTTGGTGTCCTGACACTGCATTTGCAGTATTTTTAATCATAATTCCAAGTGCAGCTTTTGATGGGCTGTATGCTGCTAAAAAAGGCATGCCACTATATGCAGCAACTGACAAAACATGAGCTATTGTCCCTTTAACTTTATCTCTCATCATAATTTTAATAGTATCCTGCATTAAAAAAAAAGGAGCCCTAGTATTAATATTAAACATTTTTTCATAATTTTTTTGAGTTGTGCTCAGTATTGTTCCTCTTTCAGTAAATGCAGCTGAATTAATTAAAGAATTAATTGTCCCAAATTTCTTATCGGTTCTAGAAATTATTTTTTTACAATCTTTTAAATTTTCTAAATCTGCCTTAACATAAATACACTCAGTACCTATTTTTTCTATTTCTTTTTTAACCTGTTTTCCTTTTTTTTCATTTCTACCACAAATAGTAATTCCTTTTGCTCCTCGTTTTGCTAACAATCTTGCAGTCTCAGCTCCACTTCCCTGAGTGCTTCCAGTTACAACAATGATTTTATCTTTAAATTGTGAATGCAAATTTTCATTATTTTTTTCCTTAATCATATTTGATTTCTACTGTTCTTTTATTTTTGTATGACTCATAAGCAGCGTTAGCTATAATCAGAGCTTTTCTACCATCTTCAAAAGTAACTTTAGGTCTTGAATTTGTTTTTACAGTTTCAATGAAGCTATTTAACTGATCTTTATAAGCTTGTTGATATCTCTCAATAAAAAAGAAATGTATTGGATCTTTAGAGCTTGTTGAGGAGGAAGTATAACGTTCAGTAGAATTTGGAGTTTGATTATTTGAAATGACCATACCTTTGCTACCAAATACTTCAACTCTTTGATCATACCCGTAAACAGCTCTTCTTGAATTATTTATATGTATTAGTACGCCAGATTTAGATTTTAAAATAAACATTGCCGTATCAAAATCTTTTGCTGTTTTTACATTTGCATCAAATAAATTTTCACCAAATGCCGATACTTCAACAATAGGATCTTCCCCTAATATAAATCTTGAAAGATCGAAATCATGAATTGTTGTATCTCTGAAGAAGCCTCCACAAGCTTTTAAATAATCCAATCCAGGTGCTGCTGGGTCACGACTTGTTATTATAATCATCTCAAGCTCTCCAATTTCTTTTTTTAATCTTGCTTGCTGTGCTTTGCTATGACTAAGATCAAATCTTCGATTAAAGCCTATTTGAATTTGAGATTTTATACCTTTCAACTCTTCTCTACATTTATTAACTTTAATTATATCCAAATCAATTGGTTTTTCACATAATACAGGTTTACCTGCGTTTGCCGCCATTTTAATAAATTCTATATGTGTTGGTGTAGCAGATGCAATTAAAACAGCATCTGTTGTATTTGAATTTATTGCCTCCTCTGGATTATTTACCACCTCCGCTTTAGATATGCTTGCAACATTTATTGCAATTTCTCTATTTAAATCATAAACAAATTTTAACTCAGTTTCAGGATTTGAAGTTATAATTTCAGAATGCATTTTTCCTATTCTTCCAGCACCAATTAGAGCAAATTTTAGCATAACTATTTAGAGCAGTTTAGATTAATAAAATCAAGAAATAATGTTAAATCTTTATCCATTTTGAATTTAATTTTGAGGATTTCTTTGCTGCAAAAATAAATTTTATCCCTTTAACACCATCATCAATTGTTGGGTAAGATGGTACAATATTTTTTTTAGATTGCATATTAATGATGTCAGCAAATTCAGTATAAATATTTGCAAATGCTTCAAAAAAACCCTCAGGGTGTCCTGCAGCGAGCCTTGATGATGTTAAAGAAAAATTAGAAACGCCTTTACTTGCTCTAGTGATTATTTTTGTGGGTTTATCTAATTCAGTAAATTTTAAATTATTTGGATCATCCTGAAACCACTCAACTGCACCTTTGGTTCCATAAACTCTTATTTTTAGTCCATTTTCTCCTCCAGTAGCAGCTGATGAAACCCAAATTGCACCTCTTGCATTGTTATTCAGTCTGAGTAAAACAAATGCATTATCATCAACTGTTAATTCTTTTGAAAGGGTGTTTACTTCTGCAGCCAATTCTTTTACCTCTAATTCTGTTACATATCTTAATAGATGATATGCGTGTGTTCCAATTTCTGATAGTATCATTGAAGGTCCTGAGATATTTTTATCTAATCGCCATTTTAAAATTTTCCTCTCATCTTTTTTTTTAATACCGGCAGTATAACCTTGAGGATATTCTACATTAACTAAGTTTACCTTGCCTATCTTACCTGAAGTTACAATTTTTTTTGCTTCACGCAACATTGGATATGCTGAATAATTATGAGTTAATGCAAAAATAATTTTATTTTTATGTACTAGTTTTTTTAATTCTTCTGCATCAGAGATAGTAGCTGTTAATGGTTTGTCACAAATAATGTGAATACCTTTTTCAATAAACGGCTTTGCTATTTTAAGATGATCACCTGCGGGAGTCATAATACCTAAAGCCTGAATTCCATCTTTCCTTTGTGATTCTATTAAAGCCATTTTATTATAGTTCTCGTAACATCTTTCATGATCTAAGCCTAAAGAAGAACCAAAATTTTTAGATTTTTTTATATTTTTTGAAAATATTCCAGCTTTAAATTCAAATCTATTATCAAATCTTGCTGCCAATCTATGAGTATATCCAATAAATGAGCTTGGACCACCCCCAATAAAACCAATTCTAATTTTTTTATTGTTATTTAAGATATCATTTCGTAATAAATTCAATTTACCAAAGGCAATTTTTTCTTTTTTTGCCATTAATTTACTATTCCACCATCAACAATGTAATTTTGAGCAGTGCATCCTGAACTTTGATCTGATGCAAAGAATAAAACAGCCTTGGAAATATCATCAGGCACCAACATTCTTTTAATACATTGACGTTCTAATTGTTTCTTTTCAATTTCAGGAGTAAGCCACATTCTTTTTTGTCTTTCAGTAATAATCCATCCTGGAACAACACAATTAACTCTTATATTAAACTCACCAAGATCTCTAGCAAGTGTTCTTGTTAGCCCCATGATTGCAGATTTAGCTGTAGTATAACCTGGCATTCCTCCTTGAGCCAACATCCATGAAAAACTACCTATATTTACTATAGTACCAGTACCCATTTCTTTCATATCTTTATAGACAGCTTGAGTTGCAAAAAAATAGTGTTTTAAGTTTATATTCATTCTATCATCCCAATATTCGGGCGTTACACTATCTAAATTATGTCTTTCATCATTAGCTGCATTATTGATTAGTATACTAATGGGTCCTAATTTTTCTCTTATTAATTTTATTGATTTTTTAAGTTCATCTATTTTTTTAAGATTACATTTAATAAAAGTTGCTTTTAAATTATATTTTTTTTCTAACTTTGTGACTAAATCACTTCCTAGTTTTTCTTCAATATCTAAAAATGCTACTTTTGACTTTTGTGTAATAAAATGTTCAACAATATTTTCTCCTATTCCTGAAGCGCCGCCTGTAATTAGAACAACTTTGTTTTCTAGTGAAGGGTAAATTGCGAATTCTTCCATGAATAATATTATATTTATTCTAATTTTATGATAATTATTAAAAGAATGTTTAACATAATAAAATTAAATGAAAAAGATAATATTGCTATTGCACCAATGGATATTCCAGAAAATGTAGATTTAAATATCGGAATAAAATCAAAAACTAAAGTTCCTTATGGTCATAAAATTTCAACAAAAAATATTAAAAAGGGAGAATTTATTTTTAGATATGGTCAAATAATAGGAATTTCTCTTACAAATATTATGCAGGGTGAGCATGTTCATTCTCATAATTTATCTTTTTCTGAATTTGAAAGAAATTATAAAAATGATTTTGATCACCAAATATCAAACAATATTAATAATGAATTATTTTTTAATGGTTATAAAAGAGAAAATGGTGCATCAGGAACTAGAAATTATATTGGTTTAATTAGTACAGTAAATTGTTCTGCAACAGTTGTAAAAAAAATTGCTAACAAAGTAAATTTAAAACTTAAAGAATTAAATTTTAAAAATGTTGACGGTGCAGTTTGTTTAAAGCACTCTTCTGGATGTGGAATGAATACTACAAGTTATGGAATGAATGTATTTAATAGAACTATAGAAGGTTTCAAAATCCATCCTAATTTTGCTAAAGTTTATGTAATTGGCTTAGGATGTGAGTGTGCTCAGATATCATTATACAATAATGATCAAATAAATAGAAATGTAGAATATTTAAACATTCAAGATGAAGGTGGTACAAAAGAAATAGTAAATAAAGTATCTATTAAAATTATTGATCAACTTGAAAAAATTAATAAGATAAAAAGAACTAACATTCCAGTATCAGAATTAACTCTTGCTTTGCAGTGTGGTGGATCCGATTCATATTCTGGAATTACTGCAAATCCTGCACTTGGATTTGCATCTGATTTATTAATTGATTGTGGAGGATCGTCAATATTATCAGAAACTCCAGAAATCTATGGTGCAGAACATTTGTTGTATGAAAGATCAACAAACAAATTAAATATTGAAAAAATTGAAAAACAAATTGATTGGTGGAAAGATCATTTAAGAAAAAGCAATAGCGCACTAGATAACAATCCCTCTCCAGGAAATAAAAAGGGTGGCTTAACTACTATACTCGAAAAATCTCTTGGAGCAGTGTCAAAAAGTGGAACTAAAAATATGGTTGATGTCTTAGATTATGCGGAAAGAATAAAATATAAAGGTTTTAATTTTATGAATAGCCCTGGATATGATCCAGTATCAGTAACGGGACAAGTTGCATCTGGTGCCAATGTTATATGTTTTACCACTGGACGAGGCTCATGCTTTGGATTTAAACCAGCCCCTAGTATAAAGATAGCTACTAATACTAATATGTTTAATAAACTAGAGGAAGATATGGACATAAATGCTGGAACTATAATGGATAGTGAAAAATCCATAGAGGAAGTGGGAAAAGAAATATTTAATAAAGTTATATCAGTAGCTTCAGGTGAAAAGTCAAAAAGTGAAATTAATGAATATGGTGATGACGAATTCAATCCATGGATAATTGATCCTACGTTGTAATTTTATTTTTTTAAAAATTAATTTCTTATTAAATTATTTTCCTTTAAATATTCCCAGAATTCCTTATCTATTTTTTTATTGTATAATTCAATATTTTCATTGACCTGAGTCGATGAAGTCATACCGAGTAAACAAGATGATACAATAGAATTATCATATGGAAATTGAATAGCAGCTTGTTTTAGTTCCAATGAAAATTTATTACATGCATCTCTTAATTTATATGCTTTTTGAAGCCAATATTCAGCGGTTTCAAAATTTTTTGGCTTTCTAACTAAACTTTCAGTCAAGTTCTTGTTCCAATTATTATCTAGTTTGGAGTAATCAAAATATGTATTTGGACTAGGATCAATTAAAATACCACTATTAAAAACACCACCTAATACTAAAGAAATATTATTTTTCTGACATACTGGAATTAGTTCATCTAAGCTTGTTTGATCTATTAAAGTATACCGGCCAGCTAATAAAAAACAATCAAAACAGCCTTCTTTTGCAAATTCAATAAGCATTTCATTTTGATTCATTCCACAACCTATTGCTTTTACAACACCTTCATCTCTTAACTGTATCATGGCTTTTACAGCGCCTTTTTTTGCATCTTCAAAATGGTCTGGATGATTATCAGGATCATGAAGATAAAGAATATCTATTTTATCTAAACCCAATCTTTTAAGACTATCTTCAATTGATTGCATAGCACCATCATAGGTAAAATTGAATACTGAGTCTTTATCTTGAGGAGAGCCAATGAATTTTTCTACAGCTTTAGATTTTTTAGTATCAACAATCAGTCTTCCTACTTTTGTTGAAATAACAAAGTCTTCTCTTTTTTGTTTTTGTAAAAAATTACCTAATCTTTTTTCAGACATTCCAGATCCATAAAGTGGTGCTGTATCAAAATACCTTATTCCTTTAATCCAAGCAGTTTCAAGAGAGAGATTGGCGTCCTGATCACTTACAGCTACTGGCCAACCACCTAAGGGTGCGCATCCAAAACCAAGCTCAGATACTTCAATATTGGTATTGCCAATTTTTCTTTTATTTATCATCGTAATTTTAGAGTATACCCTCAAAAGAATGTTGATAAAGTTTTAAAAAATCGTCTTGATTTAATTTTATTGGATTTGAGCCAGTAGAAGGATCGTTTAAAGCCATAACACTCATTTTTTCAAAATTAGAATCGTCATCAATTAATTCTTTTAAAGTATGCGGAATAGATAATAACTTTCTCAAATCTAGTATCCAATCTAAAAAAGAATTGAATGATGGATTTGATAAATTTAAATATTTCGAAAGATCTACTATCTTATTTTCAATTGCTTCTTTATTTCTAATTAGAACATAGGGCATAAATACTGCATTTGTTAAACCGTGATGTGTATTATAAATTGCACCAATAGGATGACTGAGTGAATGTATCGCTCCTAAACCTTTTTGAAATGCTATCGAGCCCATAGATGAACTTGCAAGCATATTTGCCCTAGCTCTTATATTATTACCATCTTTGTAAGCTGCAAATAAATTATCTTTGATTATTTTCATTCCTTCTAAAGCTATTCCTTGTGATAATGGATGAAAAATAACAGATGAATAGGCCTCAAGACAGTGTGCCAATGCATCCATTCCAGTAAAAGCAGTTAAAGAAGGGGGTAAAGGAATAGTTAGATCAGGATCTAGTATAACAATTGAAGGAAGCATTTTAGGATGAAAAATGATTTTTTTTTCTTTTGTAACCTCATTAGTAAAAACTGAAGCTCGTCCTGTTTCTGAACCAGTTCCTGCTGTAGTAGGTACAGCTATTATCGGAAATATTACATCACTATTTGCACGAGTCCACCAGTCACCAATATCTTCAAAATCCCATAATGGTCTTTCTTGTTTAGACATAAAAGCAATACCTTTTCCAGTGTCCATCCCAGATCCACCCCCTACCGCAATAACACCATCGTGATTATTTTGGTTGAATTGCGTAACACCATCTTCCACATTTTGACCTGTGGGATTTGATTTTACATTGCTAAATATATCTGTTGATTGATTTAAAGAATTATTAATTTTATTTATTATATCAGTTTGTAAAATACCTGGATCAGTAACTATTAAAGGATTTTTCATGTTTAAATCATTACATGCTTTTTGGATATCTTTTATTCTGTTTAAACCAAACCACATTGTTGTTGGATAATTCCAGTTTATATTTTCAATTTCCATTAGATTGTCCTTATGTGATAACTTTTTGCTCTAGTTAGATGATCAAAACCTAAAACTGATAGTGTTACACCAATACCAGTATCTTTAACTCCAGTCCATGCAAGACCTGGATCAAGATAATCACATCTATTCATAAAAAATGTTCCAGTTTCAATTTTTGACCCCATATCTTTTGCAAATTCTGTGTCTGAGGTCCAAACACTTGCAGTTAATCCATAATCACTATCATTCATAAGTTGTATTGCTTCCTTTTCATTAGAAACTTTCATTATACCAACTGTTGGGCCAAATGTTTCTTCTTTCATAAATTCCATTGAATGATCAACATCTACCAAAGCTGAAGGCCCTACATAGCAATTGGAGCCATCATCCATTTTGAAAATTTTTTCATTAACAATATTTTTTCCCCCTAAATTAATTGCTTTTGAAACTTGTGATCGAATATATTTTGCCGCTTTTAATTTTACAACTGGACCTAAATTAGTCTCTTTTTCTAATGGATTTCCTAAAATATATTTTTCAGTAGTGTTTTTAAATCCTTCTATAAATTGATCATATATCTTTTCATCAACATAAATTCTTTCAATACCACAACAAGATTGACCAGAATTAAAGTATGATCCATCAACTAAATTTTCAATAGCATGATTAATATTACAATCACTTCTCACATAAGCGGGGTCTTTTCCACCAAGTTCTAATCCAGCATTTATAAATCGTGTACCTATTGACTTTTTTATTTCTCTGCCTCCACTTACTGACCCAGTGAATAAAACATGATTTATTCTGGTATCTGATATTACTTTAGAAGTTGTTGAATGATCTAAATGTAAAAATTGAAAAATATTATTGGGTAGATTTGCTTTTTTAGCAGCTTCAAATAACTGTTCAGCACAAAGTGGAGTCTGAGATGAATGTTTAAGTATAACTGCATTACCTGCAAGTAAACTCGGTACTATTGAATTAACTGAAGTGTTAAATGGATAATTCCAAGGAGCAATTACAAATATTGTCCCTAAAGGTTCCTTCTTTATAAAATTATCAAATTCATTATCTTTTTTTGATGTTACATTTTCTAATGCTTTATCTGAATTATTTATCATGAACTTTGCTCTTTCTTCAAATCCACGCATCTCACCAGGGCATTGACTTATAGGTCTGCCAATTTGTCTACATAAAGTCTCCACTACTTCTTGTTGGTTTGATAAAAAACTATCAACAAATTTTTCTATTAGAGTTTTTCTCTCAGCTAAAGAAGTATTACTCCAATCTTTTCTTGCTATTAAAGAACTTTCTAATACATTTTCTACTTCAGAATTGGATGCAAAATTTCTTTCAACAAGTATTGAATTATCTATTGGGGTAACTGTTTTAATCATAAATAGTTAACCTCTCTCAAAATATCTTCTAAGCTGCCAATCATTTACAGAAGAATCATAATCTTTTTGTTCCCATTCAGCTGCATGAATATAATGTTCTAAAACTTCTTTACTAAATATTTCTTTCAATAATTTTGATTTTTTTGCAAGTTGAATTGCTTCATTTAGTGTGTTTGGAACTTCATTAACTTTTTTCTCATAAATATTTCCAGTATATGGATTTTCTAACTTTAGTTTATTCTTAATTCCATATAATCCAGCACCAACTAGTGATGCAAAAGCTAAATAAGGATTTACATCTGCACCAGGCACTCTGCATTCAATTCTAATTGATGAACCGTGACCTGCCAACCTAAAGCCAGCTGTTCTATTATCTATACCCCAAACTGATTTAGTTGGTGCAAAAGATCCCTCTTGGAATCTTTTATATGAATTAATATTTGGAGCTAAAAAAATTGAAATATCTGAAAGAAATTTAATTTGTCCAGCAACATAACTTTTGAAAATATCAGACATCCCATATTTATCTTTTGAATTATAAAAAATATTTTTTTTTGTTTTTTTATCAAAAAGTGAGTTGTGAATATGACAAGAACTTCCACAAACATCTTTGTTGTACTTTGCCATAAATGTAATTGCTTTGTTATTTTTAAATGCAATTTCTTTTGCAGCATTTTTAATAAGAATATGATTGTCGGCCATATTTAATGCATCTGTAAAAACAACATTAATTTCTTCCTGACCTGGAGCAGCTTCGCCTTTAGAACACTCTACATAAATACCTGACTCTAAAAGAGAATTTCTTAACTCACGCATTACATCTTCTTCTTTAGTGGTTTGAAAAATCATATAATCTTCTATGTACCATGATGATTCTTTAAAATTGGTATAATTTTTTTTATGTATTTCTTCATAAGTTTGATTAAATAAAAAAAACTCTAACTCTGAGCCAACCATAGAAACAAAACCCATATCATCTGCTTTTTTTAATACATCTTTTAGTATTTGCCTTGTTGAGTGCTCAAGTGGTTTTTTGCCATTATGATCCAGACAATCACACAAAACTATTGCTGTTTTTTCTAACCAATGAGCAATTTTAATTGTTTTTAAATCAGGTATTACAGTCATGTCGCCATAACCAGTATCCCAGGATGAAGATTTATATCCTGGTACAGTAAACATATCCATATCTACTGTGTAGAGATAGTCACACATATGTGTTTCTTTATAAATGTAATCTATAAATGCTTTTCCAGTTACTCGTTTTCCATTTAATCTACCTTGCATATCTGAAACACACACAAGTACCGTATCTATTTCTTTAGTTTGTATTTTTTTCTTTAAATTGTTAAATGTAATAGTCATTATTAATTATTATTGATTAAGCCTATCATTATTCTTTTCAAAGTGATAAAGAATTATACTTAAATAACTAAAATATAAAGTAAGAAATATGGATCAATACAAAAATTTTATAGATGGTAAGTGGATAGAAAGTGAATCAAAAGAAACAATCAAAGTTGATGATCCAGCTAATGGTAAGATTATTGGCGAAATAAGTTGTGCAAATAAAAATGAAGTAGATCTTGCAGTTGATGCTGCGAGAAGATCTTTTGAAAGTAGAGTGCTTGTTGACATGCCTTTGTTAGCTAGAGCAAAACTGATGCGAAGAATTGCTGATGAAACTAGAAAGATTGCTAAAGAAGGTGGTGAGCTTCTTTGTTATGAAAATGGTAAAACTTTAGGTGCAGCAGTGAAAGAATTTAATGATGTTGCAGATATGTTTGATTATTATGCTGGTCTCACTGACAAGCTTGAAGGTAAAACTATTCCAGTTTCAACAAATGTTTTTGATTATACAGTTTTAGAACCATTTGGTGTTTCAGCACATATTGTTCCATGGAATTATCCATTATCTATGATTGGAAGATCATTATCATGTTCATTTGCTACTGGTAACTCGACTATAATAAAAACAGCGGAGTTAACTCCTTTATCTGCTACAGTTTTTGCTAAAGCTTTAATAAATGCTGAAGTTCCTAATGGATTAATAAATATAATATGTGGTTATGGAAACGAAGCTGGATCGTATTTAGTATCTCACGAAGATGTTAATCATGTTGTCTTTACCGGATCAGTAGCAACAGGTAAAAAAATTCTTCATGCATGTGCTGACAAAGCAATTCCAGCTGTAGTAGAATTAGGAGGTAAGTCAGCAGGAATTGTATACCCAGATGCAAATATCGATGATATTCTTTACAGTGCTAGACACGGAATTTTTGGAGTAGCTGGTCAAATATGTACCGCTATGTCTAGATTAGTTGTTCACAAATCTATTAAAGATGAAGTGGTAGATAAATTAGTTGATTTAAGTAAGTCACTAAAAATTGGTCCAGGTATCGAAAAAGACACTGATCTAACTCCTGTGATATCTGAAAACCAACTTCAAAAAGTTGAAGGCTATGCTAGATCTGGAATTCAAGAAGGAGCAGAAGCAGCTCATGGTGGTAAAAGAGTTGAACGTGATGGATATTTTATGGAGCCAACAATTCTAAATAATGTCAAACAAGATATGACAGTTGCTAGAGAAGAAATATTTGGACCAGTATTATCTGTTCTTGAATATGAGGATCAAGAGGAAGCAATAAAAATTGCCAATGATACAGATTATGGTTTAGGAGCAGGTGTATTCACCAAAGATCTGAAAAAAGCTTCGTGGACAGCTAGCAAGTTAGAAGCTGGACAAGTTTATGTCAATAAATGGTTTACAGGAAATCACGCGACTCCCTTTGGAGGCTATAAACAATCTGGGTATAGTCGTGAAAAAGGTATTGATGGATTAAAATCGTATCTTCAAGTTAAGAATGTAGGTATTAGCTTAAGCTAATTTTCTTAGCCCATAGTAAAAGGATCACTCATTGGTTTTTGAGAAGTATTAAACCAAGTAGTCTTAACTCTTGTGTATTCTTTTATCGACTCCTGACCTGCCTCTTTGCCATATCCGCTATCTTTCATACCACCAAATGGAGCCATTGGTGAAATTAATCGATAAGTATTTACAAATACTATACCAGCCCTGATTGCTTTTGAAACTCTCATTCCTCTTCCTAAATCTTTTGTATAAACTCCAGATGATAAACCATACTTATTATCATTCATAAGATTTATTAGTTCTTCTTCGTTTTCAAATTTCATAACTGATAAAATTGGACCAAACAATTCATTCTCTGCTGTTGGTAAATTATGATTTTTACATTCAATAATAGTTGGAGGAAAATAATATCCTTTATTTGAAATATTAGATCTCTTTCCACCACATCTTATTTTTCCACCTTGAGATTCTGTTTCAGTTATATTTTTTTCAATTAATTCAAGTTGCTTTAAACTATTGAGAGGTCCCATTTGTGTTGCTTCAGACATTGGAGAGCCTAGCTTTATATTTTTAGCTTTATTTATAAGTTTATTTAGAAAATCATCATATATACTTGATTGAATATATAATCTTGATCCTGCTATACAACTTTGGCCACTTGCTCCAAATATACCAGCTGTAATTCCATTCAGTGCATTTTCTTGATCAGCATCATCAAAAACTGCAACAGGACTTTTACCTCCAAGTTCTAAACTTACTTGAGATAAATTGTGAGAAGAATTTTTTACAATATGTCTTGCTGTTTCTGGTCCTCCTGTAAATGCAATTCTTTCTACTAGATTATGTTGAGTTAATGCTTTCCCACAAGGATCTCCTAAACCAGTAATAACATTTACAACACCTTTTGGTATGCCTGTTTTTTCAATAAGTTTGGCAAATTCCAAAAGTGTTACTGGTGCTAGCTCAGATGCTTTTATCACAACAGTATTTCCCATAGCTAAAGCTGGAGCTAATTTTACTGCTGTAAGCAACATTTGTGAATTCCAAGGAATAATTGCAGCAACTACTCCTATTGGTACTCTAGTAGTAGTTACTTGCATATCTTCTTTATCAATTGGAATAACTGTTCCCTCAACTTTATCAGCTAGACCTGCAAAGTAATCATAGTACTCTGCAATATAATTAGCCTGTGTTTTTGTTTCACGAAACAATTTTCCTGTATCAACCGTTTCAATTTTACCAAGATGTTCTGCATTATTTCGTAATTCATTTGCTATTGATCGCAAATATTTGGCTCTATCTCGAGGGTGTAACTGTGACCATGAAGTATCAAAAGCTTTTTGTGCACTTTTTACTGCAAAGTCTACATCATCATTATTTGCTTCTGGTACAATTGCCCAAACTTCATTTGTTTCTGGATTAAGTGTTTCTAATTTTCTTCCAGATGATGAATTAATCCATTCACCATTGATATACATTTTATATTCTTCTTGCATTTTATGTTCTCAAATATTGTTTTATTATCATATTTACATTTGAAGAATACTCAATACTGCATAAGTGCTTTGCATTTTTAATTTTGATAAATTGTGAGTTAATTAGTTCATTAGATAAGTTTTGTGACATTTTTACAGTAGAGCCCTGATCTTTAGTTCCAGTTAAAATAAGGGAAGGAGTTTTAATTTTTTTAAGTTGTGTTGTGTAATCTTTGAAATAAGAAAATAACCTATAACATTTTAAAAAATTTGAATGATCTTCTTCATTTTTATTAAGAGTTTTTAAAATATATTTTTTAACTTTTGGATTAAGTTTTATAAAATTTGAACTTAACCATCTGTTTAAAGCCAAATTGGATATTGGTATATTATTTTTGGCCTTCTTATATCTTTCTCTGACATTATTTTTTTCTAAATTATTTCTTTTATAAACTGAAGATATCAAAACTAATTTATTAACTTTTTTTTGAAATCTTTTTGTAAAATTTAGTGCAACTAATGACCCAAATGAAAAACCTACTAAATTTATTTTATTAATATTTAAATATTTAAGTAAATCATTTAATTGATTTGAAAAATCTTCAAATTTTACAGTTTTTTTTCGAAGCGGGGTCTTACCATGACCAAGTAAGTCGTAAACTAATATTGAATTATATTTAAAAGATCTAACTTGAGGAAACCACATTTCATGATCTAAACCGACACCGTGAATAAAAACAATTGGAATATTTTTTCTTTTATAGAATTTGTAATAATTTTGATTTTTATCAAAATTCTTTAACATTTACTTTGGCTCTATACCCATTTCTTTCATATCTTGGTATCTATCACCAGTCCTTGCATGAGCTCTTCCTGATGTTGCTCCTCCAATAGCAATTACTATTTCATTATCAAATGGAGCATCATGGATAGTAAATTCATGTGTTAAATAATAAGGGCGTAAACCTGCATCTGTTTTATGCATCATAGGAATTGAAATTTTTGATCCAGCAGGACCTCTGGTATTAGTAAAACTTAAATAAGATGTTCCGCCTACTGCATCCCTAAAAATATTTCCAAAACGAAGTGTATGAATAAAAGCTGAAGCATGTTCAATTTCACCATTTAATCCTACAACACCTGCTTTTCCATAAGCTAATATTTTCTCTGCTGAACCTATTTCTTTTATAAGCTCGGGAACAAGTATGTTTCCTAATTTTGGAGCAAGATCTAAAATTATTGGTTTTAAATCTTCAACAAATCCCTGATCTTTCCATGGATTTTCAAAGATTACTGCAACTGAAACCAGAAGTACTGGATCCTTGGCCTCTTTTCCCCCCTCTATAAAAGTTTTATCAACGAATTTATTAAATTTACGTAACTTTAATTCCATTATTAGCTAGCAATTTGAATATTTGAATTATCAAGTTTTATTTTTGGCATTACTTCATCTGTAAACAATTTTATACTTCTCATGCATGCTTCATGCTCAATGCCTGGAAAATTTGACCATACTTGTAAATTTTGAAGATTCAATTCTGATTTCAACTCATTAATTTTATTAACTACATATTCTGGAGTTCCAAAAAGTAAATTTCTTTTGTGTAAAAAATCATAGTTTAATAAATCTAGTTTATGATCTGTTTCTGGAAGTGTTTCACCTGGATCCATATGATTACCTAATCCTCTCCAATGACAAACCCAACGCATGTAATTTACAATGTGTTCTCCTGCAAGTTTTTCCGCTTCCTCCATAGTATCAGCTATAAACATATCTCTGACAAGACATATACCTTCACCGAGCGGCACTTCACGATTTTCAGCTTTTGATTTTGCTTCTTGGTAGAGTTGAAATCTTTTCTTAAGTGCTTTAACAGTAGGTATCCACATAATAGTGTTTATTCCATTTGCTGCTGCCCATTCTATTGATGAAGGACTATCAACCACTTGCCAAATTGCTGGATGAGGTTTTTGAAAAGGTTTTGGGACAATACTAATTTTTTTTACTTCACTAGTATTCATATCTAAAAATTCTTCACTAGGTGGACTCATATCGTGTTGCCACTTAAAGTTTGGTGCAGGATATGTGTAAAACTCTCCTTGATGATTAAAGAATTTTTCTGTCCATGCTTTTTTCATAATACTCAATGTTTCATCAAACAATCGAAAATTTTTTGCTTGGTCTTTTAGATCAGCTTCTTTATTCATATTTATTGCTTCTCTTCCGTATACACCTCTCCCAATTCCAACTTCTACTCTACCTTCAGACAATTGATCTAAAAAAGCTATATCTTCTGCTAGCCTTATTGGATTATGAAAAGTTATTACATTGCAGGCTTGTCCAATTTTGATTTTTTTTGTTCTTGCAGCAACATCAGTTCCCATCATTAAAGGATTAGTGCAAGACTCCATACCCTCATGATTAAAATGATGTTCTGTAAACCAAATTGAATCCCAATTATTTTCATCACAAAAAATTGATATTTCGCGTGCCTCATCTAATAGCTGATTGTAAGGCTTATGTTTCCAATTAGTCGTATTACAAAAATATCCAAATTTCATTTTAATAAAATTTATATTAAGTTACGACCGATCCCACTTTCGTAATTATTTTACGCTGAGTTATGTATCGTTGATATATATTATCACTAATATTACCTTAGTTGCAATAACTTAAGCTAGAATCTTGATGGAGAATAAGCACTAATATCAATATTTGGTATATGATCTTGAGATAAACTATCAATTATTTTCCCTGTAACCGCTCCTAATGTCCAACCAATGTGCTGATGACCAAAAGCATATATTATATTATTATTATTTTTTGATTTACCAATAATTGGTAATGAATCTGGTAAAGTAGGCCTTCTTCCCATCCATGTAGATTTTACATTACCTAATTGAGGAAGAACTTTTCTTGATTGCCTCTCAATCATTGAAATTCTTTTACTATTTGGAGATTTATTTAATCCTGCTATCTCAACAGTTCCAGCAGCTCTTATACCGTCATGAATTTGAATTAAATAAAATCCAGACTCTGACCAAGCAACTGGACGATTTATTAGTTTTTCATTTGTTTCAAATAAAATATGATAACCTCTTTCGGTATCTAGTGGAAATTTATCGCCAATCATATGTGCAATTTTATTTGACCAAGCACCTGCGCTAACAATTATTTTATCAAAATTTATTTTTTTATTTCCTAAAGATAATTCTATACTATTTTCTTTCTGAATAAGATTAGTAACATTTTGTTTGATGTAAACACCACCTAATTCTAAAAACTTTTCAAAAATTTTAGTGCTTATTGCTAAAGGATTAGTTGTATGTCTTGATCCAATAAATAATTGACCTGCATAATAAACATCAGCAATATTTGGCTCCAATTCTTTAACTTCTTCTTTGTTTAAATTTCTAACATTAACTCTATTATTTTTTCTAATAACATTGGCATATTCGTAATTTTCTAAGGATTTTTTTGTATCAAATAAATATAGATTCTCTTCATGGCTAATATACTCTTGAACATTAACCTCTTTAAATATTTCGTCATAAGATATTTGGGAATGTTTTAATAAGTTTGTAAGTGAACTAGCTATTTCATCAACTTTTTCTTTCTTACAATTCTTTAAGAAACTTAATGCCCAAGGTATATTTTTGAGAATATAAAAAAAATCAACTGCTAAAGGACCATCTTTTTTTAGAAGCATTTTAGGTACGTCCCAAATTAATCCGGGATAATTCACAGGTACATTAGCATAATCAGCAAAACTACATGCATGACCAAAACTTGTCATTGTGCCAGGGTCTTCTCTATCAATAAGAGTTACTTTAAATCCAGATTTTTTTAAAAAATAGGCGCTACAAATTCCTACAATCCCCGCACCAACAACAGCAATACTTTTCACAAATTTATCGAGATTTAATACCTCGAAGTCTTTCAGATCTTCTTCTCAATAGTTCAACAGTAGTTAATAGAACAATGGAAAGTATAACTAAACAAGTTGCCATACATAAAATGACTGGGCTAATTTCTTGACGTATACCAGCCCACATTTGTTTAGGAATAGTTAATTGATCAATACTAGCCATAAACATAACTATAACCACTTCATCAAATGAAGTAATGAACGCAAATAATGCTCCTGATATTATTCCAGGTAAAATTAATGGCATAATTACTTTGAAAAAAGTTCTAATTGGTCTTGCGCCTAAACTTTGTGCAGCTTTAACCATATTCATATCAAAGCCCACTAATGTAGCTGTTACGGTTATAACTACAAAAGGAGTTGCAAGAGCAACATGCGCAAGAATAACACCCGTAAAGGTATAAACTAAATTAATTCGAGCATAAAAAAAGAACATACCTGCAGCTGTGATAATCAACGGAACGATCATTGGTGAAATCAATATCGACATTATTAATGCTTTATAGGGCATATGAGGTCTACTTAAACCTAAGGCTGCCATCGTACCAAGAGCTGTTGCTATTGCTGTAGCTATTATTCCAATAAACAAACTGTTAACTGTTCCAACCATCCATTTTTTTGAGCAAGGAACAGTAGAGGAAACAACATCAGCGCTACAATCGCCAATCATATTTTTATACCATCTCAATGACCAAGCTTCAGGATCAGGTGGCCAAGTTAACATACCCTCTGTAAAAACCATAAAGGGTGAAACGCTAAATGAGATTGGTACTATTGCTATTAATGGAGCAATTAGAAAGAAAAACACAACTGCACAAAAAAATAAATATGCATAATAATAAGTTCTTTGAACAGGTGATGCATAACTTGGAAGTGCCATAATTATCCTAGTTTAATGTTATCTATGCCAACGATTTTATTGTACAGCCAATAAAAGATTAACATAACAAAAAGTAATATTGATCCCAGCGCAGCGCATAGTCCCCAGTTTAATGTTGTTTTTAAATGATAAGCAATCCAGTGTCCAATTAATTGCCCATCTTTTCCTCCAACAAGTTCTGGGGTTATAAAATAACCAATTGCTAAAACGAATACTAGTAAACCTCCTGCACTCATACCTGGGATGGTTTGAGGCAAATATACTCGCCAAAATGCCATAGCAGGTTTAGCACCTAAATTTTGCGCAGCTCTCATATGGCTTTTTGGGATAACTCTCATAACACTGTAAAGTGGTAAAATCATAAATGGTAATAATATTTGAGTCATGGCAATTAATGTACCAGTTTCATTATAAACCATTTGAATTCTTCCATCATCACTAAGAATTCCCAGCCAAACTAAAACTCCGTTAATCACTCCATTTTGCTGAAGCATAACAATCCATGCAGTTGTCCTTACAAGCAATGATGTCCAGAAAGGAAGTAAAACAAAGATCATCAATAGATTACTGTAGCGTAATGGTAAGTTAGCTAGTAAATGAGCAACAGGAAAACCTAAAATTAAACAGAAAAAAGTGACATAAACGCTTACTTTTAAAGTTCTAATCCATGTCTTAATGTACATTCTTCTATTTTCATCTTGCAGAATAACATCTCCTTCTTCATTATAAGTTCTATCAAGTGCATTCCAGTAATATATGGAAGATCGTTCATTCACCATTTGATTAAATGAATACCAGTAAGTTGGATCTGCCCAAAATTTGTTAATTTCTATCATTGTATCTTTATAAGACACAGGTTCTTCACCTTTTTTAACTATTTTTTTAATCTCTCTAGAAGTTTTTTTTATTAAACTTTTCCATCCTGATTTTGCATAATTCATTCTGGTTAATGCTTTACCTATTTGCCTTTTATCTCCATTAGCAAGTTCAAGAAAAAGATTTTTGTAAACTTCTTCAGGTGGAAGATCATCTTCACCCTTGTCCCATTTTTTATACTCCTCAAAAGTATTTGGAAAAACTGTGTTGATTTGACTATCATCAACACTTCTCATAAGCATATCACCAATAGGGATTACAAATGTAACAACAATAAATAGTAATAATGGAAATACTAGAAAAAAAGCACGTATTTTATTTCGCCTTTCAGCTTTTTTTAGACTTTGTTTAAGTGGTATTCCGTCTGTTGTTAATAGCTCTGCTGTAGAAATAATGACCTCCAAATAAAAAGGCGAGATAAATCTCGCCTTTAGATTAAATTACAATTTTTAATTTATCAAGCTTAGTTACCCATCCAAGCAGAATAACGCTCATTAATTTCAGCACCGTAATCTGACCACCACTGTGGATCACTTACGATTGAAACTGCTAAACGCTCTGGTGTATTAGGCATATGTGGCATGATATCTACTCCACCTGGTCCCCAAGGCTCATTATTCTGAATGATTGGAATACCAGATGCTCTCATTGGACCATACGTAATATATTTAGCTTGTTCAGCTTGTGCTTCAGGAGTTGATGCATGGAACATGAAATCAAGAGCTTGATCTCTGTTTGGAGCACCAGACATTAAACATAAATATTCTTGGTCAAGAACTTGTCCTTCCCAAATATATTCAAAGTTTTCACCTTCTGCTAAGTTAGCTGCACCTACACGACCATTATAAGCAACAGCCATTACAACCTCACCACTTTTTACCAATTCTAGAGGTTTTGAACCTGCAGACCAGAATACAACATCATCTTTAATTCTGTCCATTACTTCAAATGCTCTATCAATAGCGCCTGTTTGGTTAGCTAAAACTGTAGGAACTGCAGTTGGTTTTACACCGTCTGCAACCATAGCTTTTTCGATAATTCCAGTTGCCCAAGTATGAATACCTCTTTTTCCTGGGAATTTCTCAGTATCAAAAAAGTCAGCCATGCTTGAAGGTTTTTCACCAGGGAAAGCATCTGGGTCATAGAATACTACGTAAGTCCAGAAGATCTGTGGTACACAACAATCCCAACCAGAGTGGTATTCAAGACCATTGTTTTCCATATCTTCTAACATTGACTCACCATCAGGTCCTGGCGCAGCACTTGTAGCTATTTCAGCTGAAATATCTTCGAATAATCCTTCATCGCAACCTGTGATTGCATCTGAAGGTAAAACGTCAACAACGTCCCAAGTAACACTTCCACTCTCAACCTGAGCTCTTACTTCACCTAAACCACCATTGTAGTTTTCAAATACAATAGCGCCTGGATCAGTATATGTGTCAGCATAAGCTTTCTTTTGACTTTCTGTATAAGCACCACCCCATGATGCGACAGTAACAGCACTAGCTGCAAATGGCGCAAAAATGATTGATGCGAATAAGAAGGCTTTTATAAATTTAGACATATATATCCTCCTATTTTTAATTAGTTTAATCTTAAGATTATGTCTCTAATGGCACCGTAATAACATGTAGCTTGATGAAAAAAAAGGCTTAAAAATAAAAAAAAGTCGCAGTATTCCGGGAAATTAAATTAGATATCCAAAGCTCTAACATCATCAGAGTCCCAGCCTAAATTTAGAGTGTCACCTTCTTTATGACTAAAACTACCTTCATTTGGAACCTTAACAATAAATTCATTATTACCACAAACATCTAATCTGGCTCTTATGTGGTCTCCAAGATAAATAAGTTCTTCAATTTTTCCAGTAAACGTATTTAAACTATTATTTGGTTCAATTGAAACTCTCTCCGGTCTTATTGATAATTGAGTTTTCTCTCCAACTTCACTTACATTTACTTTAAGAGCTTTTACTGTGCCAAAATTATTGTCGAGATCAACTTCACAAGTGCTGCCATTAATTTCTTTAACAACACCATTTAAAGTATTGTTTTCTCCTATAAATTTTGCAACAAAAGAATTTTCAGGTTTCTCATACAAAATATCTGGCGTAGATAATTGTTGTACAACTCCATCATTAAAAACTGCAATTCTATTTGACATTGTTAAGGCTTCACTTTGATCATGTGTTACATAAACAACTGTAATTCCAATCCTATCGTGAATATGTTTTATTTCATATTGCATTTGCTCTCTTAAATTTTTATCTAATGCTCCAAGAGGTTCATCCATCAGAACAAGTCTAGGCTCGAATACTAATGCTCTTGCTAAGGCTACTCTCTGCTGTTGACCACCTGATAATTGAGCAGGAAATCTTGTTCCAAAATTTCCTAATTCCACCATATCGAGAGCCTTTTGTACTTTCTCTTGTGTTTCAGATTTAGATATCTTTCTCACTTCAAGGGGAAAAGCTAAATTTTCTTGAACAGTCATGTGTGGAAATAAGGCATAATTTTGAAAAACCATTCCAATTTCTCTCTCGTAAGGTGGTATCTTGCTTATAGGTTTTGTATCTAGAAAAATTTCACCATTCGTTGGTGTTTCAAAGCCAGCCAACATCATTAATGTTGTAGTTTTTCCAGAACCAGATGGCCCTAACATTGTTACAAATTCCCCCTTAGCAATGTCTAAGTTTAAATTTTTAACAACTAAAACTTCTCCATCATAACTTTTGTCTATTTTCTCAAATTTTACGAAACTTTGTGATGAGTCATTCATATATTTTGTAATGTTGCTTGAATAACTGGCAGAAAACAAATAGTCAAAAGTTAATTTAAAAAATGTTCATATTTGGAGTTATTTTTGCACTAATAGCTGGGATTTTATTTGGTTTAATAGGTCCTACTACCAAAATCGCTTACAATGCAGGTGCATCTGTTGGATTAGCAATTTTTTTGAGGTATGCAGTCGCTTCTATTATCATACTACCTTTTGTTCCGTATCAAAAAAACCTTTTAAGTAATTATAAAAAAAATTTTAAATATTTTTTGTCAATTGCGGTTGGCTCAATATTTTTAACTCTTGGATTATTAACATCAGTTATTTTTATTGAGGTTAGTTTAACGATTCTCATTTTTTGTCTTTATCCAATATATGTACTTATTTACTCTATTATTATTGATAAAGAAAAAATTTTATTAACTGTAAAAATTCTATTTTTTATTACTTTTCTTGGAATTGTTATGGTGCTTGGACCGTCTTTTAAAATAATAAATTTAGTAGGTATTCTTTTAGCAGTTCTTGCATCTCTTGGTGCCACAAGCATGATTATAATTAATCAAAAAATGTCTTTAAAAAATATTTCACCAATACCTATCAATATTTTTATAAATATTTTTAATACTATTTTCTTTTTTAT
>CACKSN010000011.1 GCA_902602845.1 uncultured Alphaproteobacteria bacterium
CAATGATGTTAGTGTTAAGCAAAAATATCTTTGCTTCAGATAAACTAACTAGATCTAATGATTTTGGATTAAAAGCTGAGCTCGCCGATTTTTTTGAATTATTTGAAAAAAAAATATTAATACTCGGTTTTGGAAGAATTGGCCAAGCATTAGCAAAGAGATGTTTAGGTTTCGACATGGAAGTTTTAGTCCATGATCCGTTTGTTGATAATATAAAAATTGAAAATAGTTTTTGCAAACCTATTGGTAAAAAAGATGGTTTTAAAATTGCTGATTATATAAGTATACACCTGCCTCTAAACAATAGTACTGAAAACTTAATTTCAAATGATACATTCAATTTATTTAAAAAAAATCTGATTTTAATCAATACTGCAAGAGGTGGGATAATTAATGAAAATGCCTTATACGATGCACTGAAATCAAAAAAAATTTTAGGTGCTGGTATTGATGTTTTTACAGAAGAACCTCCACCTCAAAATCATAAATTGTTTACTTTAGACAATATTATATTATCACCTCATAATTCTGCGTTAACATTGGAGTGTAGAAAAAGAATGTCACTAGAATCTTGTATGAACGTTGTAAATTATTTACAAAACAAAAAAAATTTGAATAAAGGTAATATTATAAATTTAGATAAATTGAATTATTAGAGATTTAAATAAATATTATCATCTTCTTCAGAAATATCGTAAATTTTTAAACCATCTAATTCTGGTTGACTGATGCAATCACCTGACACAATGCTGTATGTTTCTCCACAACTCACACATTCAAGCTCCTCTCCATCTATTTCTGACTCACTAAGAGGTGCTCTTTCTTCACAATTACAACTACCTTGTGTACAAAAAAAACCTGTTTCTAAACGAAATATAGCAAAATTAATGTCTTCATGCTCAAAGTCCTCGACAGTGCCAACCTCAATATCATCAACTTCTCCAACTAGTATAGGGTCTACTTCTCTATTCATATTAAAATTTCTAAAATAAAATTTAATGAGAATAAATAATTTTTTTTAAATAATTGTTAATTTATCTGAATCTTAGATTTTTTCTTGTTAATTCTTGAATATTTGAAACACCCATAAGCTTCATATCTCTCTCAATTTCATTTCTTAAATTTGTGAGACTTCTCTCAACTCCTTTTTGACCTCCAGCTGCTAAGGCATATAAGTACATTCTTCCACCTGAACAAGCTTTTGCACCTAAAGAAAGTGCTTTTAATACGTGTGTTCCTCTTCTAATACCCCCCTCACATATTACATCAATCTTATCACCAACAGCATCTACAATTTCTGCCAGTTGATCAAAAGGTGATCTTGAGCCATCTAATTGTCTTCCACCATGGTTTGACACCATAATAGCCGTTGCACCAACATCAACTGCTTTTTTTGCATCTTCAACCGACATAACACCTTTTATAGCAAATTGACGTCCCCACTTCTTATTAATAGTTTCAACATCTTTCCAACTCATTGAATTATCTAGCATTTTTGTAAAATAATCTCCAATTGTGGTCATAACAGTTGTGCCCTCACTAATATGATCTTTCAAGTTACTCAATTCCCATTTTGGTCTAATAAAATAATTGAGAGCCCACATTGGATGAAAGGCAAAGCTAAACATGCTACTCAGCTTTAGTTTCATTGGAATAGTAAAACCAGTATACAAATCTCTTTCTCTATTACCTCCTACAGCAGTATCGACTGTAACAGCCATAGCTTCAAAGTTTGACTCTTTACATTGATCAATTAGAGCATCATTTAAACCCTTATCTTTATGAACATATAATTGGAATAACTTAGGAGTACTTACAAGTTTTGAGATTTCCTCAATACCTGCAGTTCCAAGAGATGAAATTCCAAACATTGTTCCATGTTTTTCAGCAGCTTTAGCTACTGCAATCTCACCATCATGATGAAATAATCTTTGAAGTGCTGTTGGGGCACAATATAATGGCATATCGAGTTTCTGTCCCATTACAGTTGTTGACATATCTACTTTATCAACACCACTTAATACATTGGGAACAAGATCACATTGATCAAAAGCCTCTGTATTACGTCTATAGGTTATCTCATCATCTGCAGCTCCATCGATATAATGAAATATTGGACCAGGTAATTTTTTTTTAGCAAGTTTCCTAAAATCTCTAACATTATGACAGTTTTTAATACTACCAAACATTATGCTGAAATTGTTTTTTGATTTTGTTCTCCTAATCCTTCTATACCAAGTTTCATTTCATCTCCTGCTTTCAAGAAAATCTGAGGATTCATTCCCATGCCTACACCTGGAGGCGTACCTGTTGAGATTATATCTCCGGGTTGTAGTGACATAAATTGACTTAAATAACTAATTAGAAAATTAACACCATATACCATTGTGCTCGTAGATCCATCTTGCATTCTCTTTCCATTTACATCTAACCACATTTTTAAATTTTGTGGATCAGGAACTTCATCTGTAGTTACAAGATAAGGTCCAATTGGCCCGAATGTATCGCAAGATTTGCCCTTTACCCACTGGCCTGAATGTTCAATTTGAAATTCTCTTTCACTAAGATCATTTATAACACAATAACCTGCAATATGTGATTGAGCTTCGTTCTCTGAAATATATTTTGTTTCTTTTCCAATCACAACACCGAGTTCGACCTCCCAATCAGATTTAACGGATTTTTTTGGAATTTCAACATTATCATTTGGTCCAATAATTGCACTTGTTGCTTTGAAAAAAATGACTGGCTCAGGTGGAACCTCTAAACCTGATTCTTTTGCATGATCGGCATAATTTAATCCAATACATATAAACTTACCTATACTTTTCTTACATACACAAGGTGCGATACTGTCAATATTATTAACCAAAGGCAAATTATTAGCATCAGTTTTTTTGATTTCATTTAATTTTTCTATGGTTACATTTTCATTATCCCAATCAGCGACTAAACTAGAAGCATCACGAATATTCCCATCAGTATCTAAAATACCTGGTTTTACCTCATTACCAATTCTAAATCTTAGTGTTTTCATTATAAAGTCCATCCTCCGTCAATTAAGTTAAGTGTTCCAGTTACAAAATCGGATTCGTCACTTGCTAAATAAGTTGCAAGTGAAGCAATTTCTTCTGGTTGTGCAAGTCTGCCCATTGCTTGTCTTGCAATAAAATCTTCTCTGGCTTTTTTTGGATCATCTGCCATATTTACTCTGCCTTCCCATGATGGTGTTTCAACTGTACCTGGTAAGATTGCATTACATCTAATACCTTGTTTAACATAATCTACAGCTAGCGCTTTTACAAAACCATTTAATGCAGCTTTGGTTGTTCCATATATATGCCTGTAAGGAGCACCTTTTACACTTGAAGCAGCAGAAGAAATAATAATAATATTTCCTTTACCTTTTGCCAACATTTTAGGAAGAATATTGTAACTCATAAGATAAGCTGAATATACATTTACATTAATTGATCTATAAAATTCATCATCATCACAATCCATTAAAGTGCCATGATGAACAAAGCCAACTGCGTGAAAAAGAACATCAACTGTATCTATAGATGAACAAAATTTAACTACTGCACTTTTATCTGTTGCATCAAGTTTTTGTGTTTGAATTCCACTATTCTCTATATTTAGTTCACTTAATTTTTCTTCGTTAATATCTGTAGCAATTACAGAAGCACCTTCATTGGCAAACATTAATGCTGTAGATCTACCAATACCTTGAGCGGCTGCGGTAACAATAATTTTTTTATTTTTTAATCTCATGTAATATTCTTCCAATAATCTCCATTAGGAAAAGAAAACTCATTAACAGACTTTTTTTTCATTTCAATAGAATATCCATGATCGAAAGGTGGCATATAATTACCTTTTTCGATTCTACATGGATATACAAAGTGTTCATGCAAACTATCCTGATATTCTACTACTTTATCATTTTTTGAACCATTAACTAAAACATAGTCAATCATACATAAATGTTGAACATATTCACATAAACCTACTCCGCCAGCATGAGGAAAGACTGGAACATTAAATTTGTGTGCCATTAATAATACGGTAATTATTTCATTAATACTACCCAATCTACAACTATCAATTTGACAAATATTCATCGCACCAGACTCTAAGAATTGCTTGAACATTATACGACCGCCACAAGCCTCTCCTGTTGCAAGTCTAACATCTCCAACCTCTTTTTTTATTTTAACAAAACCCATTACATCATCTGGACTTGTTGGTTCTTCTACAAAAAATAAATTGAATTTTTTATAAGCATTTATATGCTTAATTGATTGTTCAACATTCCATTGTTGATTTGCATCAACCATAATAAAGCAATCATCACCAATTGTTTTTCTAATTAACTCAAGTCTTTTTACATCTGCATCTAGATCTAAACCTACCTTAATTTTAAAATGCTTCCAACCTTTCGCCATATATTCTTTACATAATTGAATTATTTTTTCATCTGAATAGCCAAGCCATCCTGCAGCAGTTGTGTAAGATGGATATCCTTCTTGCAATACTGTATCGATACGTTTTTGTTTATCATATTGGTTGTTTGACAAAATCGCTAAGGCTTCCTCTGGAGTTAAAACATCTTCAATATATTTAAATGTTAACCAACTAACGATTTTTTCAGGCTCGCTTTCTACAACAAACTGCCACAAAGGTTTTTTGTTCTTCTTAGCAATTAAATCCCATAAACAATTAAAGATTGCTGATACAGCCATATGAACAACTCCTTTTTCAGGACCTAACCAACGTAGTTGACTATGATCGACACACTTGAACCAGAGTTTACCAATGTTATTTTCTAAATCATTTAAGTCCATATTTTCAAAAATTGGAAAAAAATGTTTTATACATTCGGCAACAATGTCATTTCCTTTACCAATCGTGAAGGCAATACCATATCCTTTTAATTCTGATTGATCAGTAAAAGCCGTCACATACGTTGCCGAATAATCAGGATCTGTATGAATGGCATCAGATCCCGTTAAATCTTTTGAAGTTGGAAATCTTACATCTTGAACACTAAATTTAGTAATCTTTGTCATTTTTAAATTTTTTTGAAAGTTGAATTATCTATAAAATCCCAGTCTAATTCTATACCAAGACCTGGCTTAGAAGGTAAATGGGCATAACCGTTTTCGACTTTGATAGAATCTTTTAAACCAAAATTAAAATATTCATAAGGAACTAGTACTTCAAAAAATTCAGAATTTTTTATAGCTGCACAACAATGTAAGTTAACAAGTTCTAAAGGATGATAAATAGCTGTGTGAATTTCACACTGAACGCCAAAACTTTCTGCTAAGTGTGCTGTTTTCATTGTAGCTGTAATACCTCCACTCCATGAGACATCAGCTCTTACCATATCAACAACTCTTGTAGAGATACATTCAGCAACACTGTAAGGATGTTTTGCTATAACCTCTGTTCCAATAATGGGAATATCTAATATTCTTGTTAATTCCCTTAGATTATGAAAATTTTCATCAAATAAAGGCTCCTCGTACCAATAATAATTTAATTTTTCTAACTCTCTTCCAAAACGTAGAGCTTGTTCAAAAGTATAAGGAGCAACAGGATCGCTCATAAGCTTAAATTCATCACCAACTGCTTCACGTGTTTTTTTATGAGCTTCCAAATCAAAATCATATTTGCCAGGAGGATGAAGTTTATAAGCATTGAAGCCTCTCTTTTTATATTCCAAGGCTTCTTTTGCATAAGCCTCAGGTGAATCTAAAACTAGAGAACTTCCATAAATTGGAACCTTATCTCTATAAGCGCCTAAATACTTATAAAGCGGTTGGCCTGCTTGCATAGATGAGAGAAGCCAACAATTAATATCAAATGGTCCATAACTATATATAGGTGCGTGGTTCCACCATCTGTCTGCTGTTCTGTATTCATGCCAATGTTGCTCACGATAAAGTGGGTCTCTGCCAATAAAAAAAGGTTTGAAAATTGAATTTGCGATTTCACCAGCCATTTCTGCACCCCTACCTGCAAACCCAAAAGTAGAGCTAGATATTCCTTCATCAGTGTGAAATGTGATAACTAAGAATTCTAAATCTGATTTTTTCCCATCTCTCATTTCTGAATCTTTCATGACCGGCTCTTTGTGTCGACACATACGAATTTCTATATCTTTAATTTTCATGAGATACCAAATTCTTTCATAATACTATTATTGTCATTTCCAATTTTTGGAGCTGCCTTACTTGATGTAAAAATCTCTCCATCAATTTTTATTGGGCAACGAAGTGTTTCAATATCAAGTCCATCATCTCTTTTGATTCTCTGAACCATATCGAGGATCTTGAATCCTTCGTGTTTAACCATTGTTTCCCAATCAAGTACTTTAGCACACCATATATCTGCTGGCTCAAGAATACTCAACCAGTGTTCTGTTGTTTGTTTTTCTATCCAGTCGCCAATATCTTTTTTAATTTCATCTCTTTTTGTGAACCATTCTTTTTGATCATGCAAATCTTTTATTGAATTTAAATCAAGTAACTCACCAAGATGAGGCAGTGGTGTCATTGCAATTGCTATATATCCATTGGATGTTTTATAAATTCCATACGGAGCTGACAGATATGCGTGGGCATTATTATATGAACTTCTTTGCGGCTTTCTGTTTCCATCGTTAAAATATGTCGTAAGAACTTCAAATTGGAAATCTAATAAAGCCTCAACTAAACTTGTTTCTACATGAGATCCATTATCCGTTCGAAATCTTTTGATAACCGCTGCTAGTATACCTTCAACAAGTGTATGTCCTGCCAACATGTCAGCAACTGCCAAACCCATTGGGGTTGGTGCTTCACCGCCATTACCATTTAACCAAACTAAACCTGTTCTAGATTGTGCTAATAAATCTTGTCCAGGTAATGAACTCCAAGGTCCATCAGATCCGTAACCAGAAATTGTGCCATAAACTATTTTTGGATTTATTTTTTTTACATTTTTATAATCTAAACCAATACGTTCTATTACTCCTGGTCTAAAATTTTGTGTAATTATATCTGCCTTCTCAATTAATTTTTTTACTAACTCTATGTCTTTGGCATCTTTTAAATTTGCTGCAAAGCTCTCCTTATTTCTATTAATTGCATGAAATAAAGTGCTATCACCTTCGAGATCAGTATCGCTGATATATAAGTTTCTACAAAGATCCCCAACTTCTGGTCTTTCAATTTTAATTACTCTTGCTCCTAAATCAGCAAGTCTTAAGCCTGCATATGGCCCTGATAAAAACTGGCTAAATTCTAATACGGTTAATCCTTCTAATGGTTTAGTCATACAATAATTTATTTTTTGAAACTCTTATTGTACATATCAGATAATTTTTCACAAATACTTTCAGCTGAAATTTCAGTTTGTAGATATTCATTAATAACATCGCCACTTTTGTCCTGAAATTCCATATAACCGTTATGCCTTGGTCTTACCCATGCCAAATCAAGAGTTTTACGAGTTGCTTTAAAAAAATCGTTTGTTTCTAGATTTATCTTTTCATCCTCCCAAGCTTCAGAATTTCCTGGTTGTCCACCACTTTGGTAAAAAAGTGACTTTTGACATTCAGCACCTGCTATCCAAAATGCATATTCAATTGCTAGATCTTTATTCTTACTAACATTTGATACTGCTATGCCAGTGCCACCTAAATGTGTTCCTGATGGACCTTTGCCTGATAAATCTAAAACATCAATATATTTCAAAATATTTTTTCTATAATTATTTCTCGAGTAATTTGAAAATCCATAAATGTACGGGCAATAATAAAAATCATTAGTCTCTGTCATGAGTTCAGCAGTTTGAATTGGATCCATACTTAAACAATCATTGATTATTTCTTTAGATACAGCTTTCATCATTGTAAGGGTTTTAACTCCAGCATCTTTATTAATAAAATTTTTTTCTTCTGGGATTAATTCTTCAGTAATGTTGTTATAAATACTATAAAAACTACTTATTGCATGAACTGGTTTTAAAGGCCAAAGAACTTTTCTCTCTTTTGCTAATGAAAGAAGATCGTCCCATTTGGATGGAAGTGCTCTAACTAAATCTTCTCTGTAACAGGCGGTCTGTGAGGCAGCATCTATGGCAAGAGCCCATTGTTTATTATCTATAAAATAACTCTCATGCGATTTTCCAACTGATTGCTTTTTTAAATCGTTTAATTGAGATTGATATTCATTGAGGTTTAAGTTTTGTAAAAGTCCTTTATGAGCAACTTCACCAACATGAGGATAGTCTATTACTATCAAATCATAATCATCGGTCATGTCTTCTATAGGCCTATCAGCAAATGCTTGTAACGGTCTTTTATCCCATTCAATTGAAACTTTATTATTATGAATTTCCTGAAATTTTTTAGATGTAGCAACCATTGGGTCAAAACCTCTAGAATGATCCCAGGTCATCCCCTTTAAGTTAATCATTTTTTTTCGTATTTATCTTTAAAGTCTTCTGGTTTTTTATATAAAACTGAATGTAGGTGCTCACAATATAGAACGATTTCGCCTTCACCTTTAAAAACTTCGTAACTGGTTCTTACCAAACCCATTTTTTCATATTTTGGTTTTTTTTCCATATTAGTTCTAATTGTATAAATTGTATCTCCAATAAAAACTGGTTTTATAAATCTTAAACGGTCATATCCATAACTAAAAGAATTTACGCAGTTAGTTGCAACTAAACCCAACCCATAAGAAAACACCATAGCTCCTGCTACTAGTCTTTTTTGGAACATACCTTCATTTTTGGCAAAATGTTCATCACCTACATATGGATGCATATCTAAAACCATACAATTAAATTGCATGGCCTCTCCTTCAGATATTGTTCGGCGAAGAGATCTAATTTTATGACCGACAATAACATCTTCATAAAACCAGTTTTCAGAATTCCACACTGGGATTTCTCCATGCTCATTGGGCATATCTTTCGGAAAGGTTGACTCAATTCCAACAGTGTTTTCAAATTTATTATCTTTATTCATTTTTACAATTATGCTACCTTATTACAGAGAAATATTAATTCAATAGAAATGGTAGAAATAGAACAATTCTTCGAAGATTATGAACTAGGTGCGGAAAGAGTCACTGTTGGCAGAACCATCACTGAAACTGATATTGTAATGCACGCAATGCACTCTGGAGACTTTTACCCTCATCACACTGATGCAGAGTTTGCTAAAAAGGGTCCATTTGGTCAACGAATAGCACAATTTAGTTGTACTTTTTCGATTGGTATCGCTCTTACAGCTTCCATAGTTAACAAGCGAGCTTTCACCTATGGATTTGAAAGACTTCGTTTTCCTAATCCTGTTTTTATAGGTGATACAATTCACACTAAGGTTACTATAAAAGAAAAAAAAGATGATCCGAAAAGACCTCAATACGGACAGGTTAATGAAGCGTGTGAAATTTTAAATCAAAATGACAAATGTGTTTGTTATTCTGAACATATACTTTTGGTTGAAAAAAAAATTACTTAAAAAACGCTATACTTAATATATGCTTCTTGTGGATCCATTCCTTCTCTTATAGCTTTTCTAACTTGGCTTTCAGTATTAATTAATTTTTCTGATTTTTCCAAAATATCTATTACTTTATCTTGGGGAATAATAACAACACCATCAATGTCTGCCATTGCATAATCACCGTTATGTATTTCCACATCTCCAATTTTAATAGTTTCTTCAAATTTAGTAGGCTTCCAATAAGCAACGACATCTTTAGGCGTATAAAATTTCGACCAAACAGGAAAATCGATTTTGTTTATAAATTCTAAATCTCTACACCCGCCATCAGCAATGTAGCCTCTAATATTTTTCTTTTGTAAAGTTTCGGCACTCAACTCACCCATTAAAGCTATATTATTATCGTTTGGTTGACAGATAAGAACTTTATCTGATGGAGCCTTAGATAAAAGACCGGTCCAAGCAAGGAGTGTTTCGTGATGAGAGAAACTAGTATTCGATTCCCCTTCAATAGTAAAAATTTGCCCTGCGATTTTGTGTTTTTCCTTATTAGGTTTAATATTTGGATTTAAAACAAAATTTTTAAATCCATCATCTCTCATGACATCATGGATAACACTACTAAAACATTTTGATAATCTATCTGAAATTTCAGTAGAACTTGTCATATTGCTAAACCGCTGTTCTCATCGAATAAATATGTTCTATCTAAATTTAAAGCAAAATCTAAAACATCATTTGATTTAACTTGTTCGGGAGTGAACATTCTACTAACAATTTCTATTTCACCAAAGTTCGTAAATATCAAAGTTTCAGTTCCAAGTGGCTCTGCTATATTAACTGATGATTGCATTTCCCATGCGTTAGATGGTTTTTGTCCAAATTGTAAAGGCACTATATCTTCAGCTCTAAATCCAAAAGAAATCTTTTGATCTTCATTTACAGAATTTTGTTTATCTTTTGGCACAGGAACAATTATTCCATCACTTGTTTTCATGGATAGTTGGTTATTTTGATTTACTACTGTAGCTTTAATCATATTCATAGAAGGAGAACCAATAAATGTTGCAACAAATTTTGTAGCTGGTCTTTCAAATAGATCTAATGGTGTTCCTGTTTGCTCTATTATACCATCTTTCATAATTACAATTCGATCAGCTAAAGTCATTGCTTCAACCTGATCATGCGTAACATAGACAATTGTTGTTGATACTTTTTGATGTAATCTTTTAATTTCTGTCCTCATCTGATTTCTTAATTTTGCATCTAAATTAGATAAAGGTTCATCAAATAAAAAAACATCTGGTCTTCTTACAATTGCTCTTCCCATTGCAACTCTTTGTCTTTGACCACCTGATAATTGTGATGGTTTTCTTTGTAAAAATTCAGTTATATCTAAAATTCCTGCAGCTTCATTTACTCTTTCTTCAATTTCTTTTTTACCAAGTCCTGCGATCTTTAATGAAAATCCTAAGTTTTCTTCTACTGTCATATGAGGATAAAGAGCATAGTTTTGAAAAACCATGGATACGTTTCTTTCTCTTGGTTCTAGATTATTCATTTCCTTATTCCCAATTTTAATAGTTCCCTCATCTATCTCTTCTAATCCTGCGATCATTCTCAAAGAAGATGATTTGCCACAACCCGATGGACCAACTAAAACTAAAAATTCTTTATCAATGATTTCTAAATCAATTTTTTTTACTGCTTGGACTTTTCCGTAAAATTTTGAAACACCTTGTAAGCTAACTTTTGCCATTATCCTTTTACTCCTCCAAATGTTAATCCTGTTACTAAATGCTTTTGAACCATAAAAGTTAAGATTAGTGCTGGAATAATTATAAAGACTGCGAGAGCACACATACCAGGCCAGTTTATTGTGAATTGTGCTGTGAAATCCATGAGTCCAACAGTTAATGTTTTTGAATCTGTACTTCTTGCTAGATTTGAAACTAATGCATATTCATTCCATGAAATTAAAAATGCAAATATTCCAGCAGATGCTATTCCTGATCTAGATAGTGGTAATTCAATATGCCAAAATGCTTGTAGTTTAGTACAGCCATCAGTCATCGCTACTTCCGACATCGCTCTTGGAATTTGTCTAAAAAAACCATCAGTTAACCAAATTGTAAATGGAATATTTAAAGCAACAAAAACTAGTATAATCCCAATATGTGTATCAATTAAACCAATTTTTGAAAAAATAATGAAGATTGGTAAACTTAAAGATATGCCTGGAATTGTTCTAGTTAACATGATTAATAAAAAATATTTATTTTTGTGCTTAAAATTATGTCTCGCAAAACCATAGCCTCCAATTGTCCCAACTAAAACTGCTATAAATGTACTTGTAAAAGAAATTATAAGTGAATTTCGTAAATAACTTAGAACAGGGATAGGACTTCTACCCATTGACCCCTCGGAACCACCAAAGAGCATAGTTTCAAACTGAATTAAGTTTAAATTACGCGGTATCCAAACAGCAGGTTTTGCCATAACATCTACTTGAGGTCTAAATGCTGTAAGCACTACCCATAAACCAGGAGTCATAATTAGAATTATTAAAATAATAGCTGAAAACCAAATTAGAATATTATTGATTTGTCTTTTATTCATAACTTAACCTCTGCCTTGCTTCTACTAATTTATAAAAAAAGAAAAAAGTGAATGCAATTGAAAGAAAAATTGAAATATATGACATTGCATTAGCCATTCCCATCTTAGCATCTACGTATCCAGTTCTCGAAATTAAAGTCCAAAGTAATTCTGTTCTTTTGGCAGGACCACCACCCGTCATCATCTGAACAATATCATAAGCTCTTGCAACATCTAATGATCTTATCGTCATAGCAATAAATACAAAAGGCATCAAAAAAGGTAATGTTATATTTTTAAATACTTGCCATGAGTTGCATCCATCAACTTTGGCAGCCTCAATGGGATCTTTAGGTATGCCTAATAAACCTGCTAGTAATAAAATAGCAAATACTGATGTGCTGGACCATATTTCAGCAGCCATTATTGAAATGTTCGCTAAAATGCCATCTACAAGCCATGGTATTGGTTGTATGACTCCAAACTCTCTCAAAAAATTATTCATCAAACCAATATTGTCATTAAAAATGTACTTCCATTGAAATCCTACTAGAATTGGAGAAAACATCATTGGAAACATCATTAGTGTTCTCAACGTTCTTTGTCCGTAGGTAATTTTATTTATTAAAAGTGCTATTCCTAAACCAAAAACTAATTCTAAATTAAGAGCAATAGCTAAAAATAAAACTGTTCTTCCAAAAGCTATCCAAAAATCAAAGTCTCCAATTAGTCTTTCGTAATTTCTAAATCCAACAAAACGATAAAGAGTATCGGGTTTTGTTAACTTAAAAGGTGTAAAACTTGTCCATAATGATAGGAGCAATGGCAATAAAACAACACAAGTAAGTATTATTAAAGTAGGCATTAGTAAAACCCATGGTCCGTTTAGAAATTTTCTCATGATAGATTTGGAAACCTAGCTCTAGTGAATAGAGCTAGGTATTTTATTAATTGTTAGAAGTAACCAGCGTCTTCCATAATTTCAGTTGCTTTCTTTGAAGCAGTAGCTAGCGCATCTTCAGGAGATTTGTCCCCAAGAATAGCTGCTTGAAGTTCTGGATATAGAGCGTTAGTAAATTCAATCCACTCAGGAATTAGTGGTGGAGTGAAAGCATCTTCTGCTAATGACATTTTGAAAGTTTCAAATACCATTAACATAAACTCATCACCTTCAGCTTTCTTCTCAGCAATGATTGCATCCCAAATAGCTGGACGAGTTGGTGATAGTCCACCTCTTGCTTCAATCATTTGTGCTTTATTACTTGTTAAAGCCCATAAGAAAGATGCAGCTGCTTCTTTATCCGGACATGACTCTGTCATTGAGAAAGAGTGTGATCCTGACCAACCAGTTCTTAAACCACCAGAACCCATTGGAGCACGTACAAGTCCAATATCTCCAGCAACTTTAGAGTTTTCTGGATCATTAAAGAAACCTGCCCATCCTGCCCAGTCAAGATTCATAGCAATTGTTCCACTTGCAAAACCTAATCCAGTGTCATCCCAAAGATAGTTTAAAACACCATCAGGAACTGCTTTAGCATTATACAAATCAATGAACCATTGAAGAGCTTCAACACCTGCAGGAGAATTGAATATTGGACGATAGTCTTCGTCAAATAATGCTCCACCATTTGCAATTACTAGCTCATAGAATCGACCTGCAATTGCTTCTTCTTTACCAACATATTGAGTTCCGTAGAAATCAGGTGGATTTGAGAAAAAGATAGCCTGATCTTTAACTTGATCCCAAGTTTCAGGTGGTGTTAAATCATAGCCATACTTTGCTTTAAAGTTAGCTTTGTTATCAGCATCTTCATATAAACTTTTTTGATAATATAAGTTACTAACATCACTGTGTCTTGGCATTTGCACTAATCTTCCATCAACAGTAGAGTGCTCTAAAATTAATGGTGTATAATCTGCTAAAACAGATGCAGGCATAATATTATTTAAGTCTGTGTAAATATTGCCATATTGAGATGCAAAACTTGTGTGGTTGGACGCTACACAAAAATCTAAATTGCCTGAAGCAATATCTTTCTTAATCTCTTTGTCTAGTTCAAAGTGATTTTTTTGTGTAACGATTTCAATTTTTCCACCCGTGTTTTCTTCCCACCATGGAATTACTTCGTTGTATAATCCTTCGTATTGACCTCCGCCGATCAGTTTAACTCTTAGAGTTACACCAGAAAAATCTCCCCATAATTCAGTTTCTGCTTTAGCTGAAAAAGAACCAAAAAAAGATACGGCAAGAACCAATGATAAAAATAATCTTAACATCATTCCTCCATAAATTTGTTAATTAATAATGCCATGTTGCAATTATTTGATAAAAATACAATAACTTTAAGGAAAATTTTTTTAATAGTGAACTATTGTCCCAGGTTGAGAATTAGACTCAAGACAGGCATATACAAGAGCCATTGTATTATAGGCATTATCGACGGAATGAGTTAATTCAGCTTCTTCTCCTGACGCATATCTTTGTAAGCTAGACATAGTACCTATAAATGCATCTGGGAACCAAGTGCCAACATTCTTGACCTTGGTCCATTCAGTATCTTTTGTAGAAATTTCAATCTCTTCTGGTTCACCGTTTGGATAGTTAAGGAGTAACCCAAATTTGATGTAAGCTGCCCCATCCAAACCTTCAACCCTAGCATACGCATGTGAGTGTTTCATACCATGCGAAGAATTATCATGAGTATGATTTATAGATAAACAACATCTGATATCATCTTCATATTGAAGAATTATACTTGATCTAGCATCGGCTAAGTTTGGTAAGTTAGGATGTTTTACTGATTTACAATGTACACTAGTTGGATTCCCAAGAACTGATCGTATCCAATCTAAATAATGAATAGAGTGGAGTGGAACTTCAACATTATCTAATGTTTCTAAAAAAGGCCAAAGATGCCAAGGAGTACCTACGCTTAAACTTATTTCTAATTCCGTTAATTTGCCTAACATATTTTTATCTATTGCTTCTCTTAAGGCAATCATCATCGGACTAAATTTTAATTGAAGATTAACACATGCAATAATATTTTTTTCATTAATAATTTCTTTAATTCTTTTTGCTTGAGTCATACTATTACCCATTGGTTTTTGTAATTGGCAAATAGAATTATTTGGAATCTTTTGAACAATACCTAATAGAGCTTGAGGAGGAACTGCTATATCGAAAACTACATCTTTTTCTGCTAATGCTTCTTCTTCACTAGAGTAAATCTTTTCAATAGAATAATTTTCAGCACATTTTTTTGCTTTTTCTACATCAGGATCATAAATTCCTCTCACAGGAAATTTTGCTTTTTTATATGCTGGCAAATGGGCGTCACTTACTATTCCACCAGCGCCAATGATTACAATTGGTTTTTTATTTTTTGGAAGCTCCCAAACAGTATTTAAATTTGCTATATCTTCTGTACTAATTTTTTCCATGGAAAATATTTCTAACTAAATTTTTTAAAAAAGCAATAAATCATACAGTAATAAAAGTTAAGATCAGAAAAAATTATGAATAACTAATGATTTTGTTTCATTTCATTGTAAGTTCTATGTTAAGTTAATTTGAAAAATTAAGGAGGTTGTATGGCTATACAAAGATATGGAATGGCTGTCAGGTTGAAAGATGAGAAAAGACAATATTATATTGACAATCATGCAAATGTTTGGCCTGAAGTTTTAGAAGAGTTAAAAAAAATTAATGTTCAAAATTATAGTATCTTCTTAAAAGAAGATTTTATGTTTGGATATCTAGAGTATACAGGGAATGATTTTGATGGCGATATGGGAAAGATGCAACAAATACCAATTGTAGATAAATGGACTAAACTAATGATAGATTGCTTTAATCCTTTCCCAAATAATGATGACAATGAATCCTGGGTTATGATGGATCAAATTTTTTTTATGGAATAATTAATGACTGTTTTAGTTACAGGTGGTTTAGGATTTATTGGATCTAAGGTTGTTTTGCAATTACTAAAAAAAGATATTGATGTTTTAGTGACAGATCTAGATATTGTAAAAAATAAAGACAAACTTGAAAGTAACATATTAAAAATTGGGAAAAATAAAGACAAAGTAAAATATCAAAAATTAGATATTACCAATTATAAACAAATTGAAAATATTTTTCAAAATAACAAAATAGATTCAGTTATTAATTTAGCGTATGGAATAGGAACTATATGCGAAGAAAATCCATTACTTGCTAGTAAAATAAATATTGTTGGCACAACTTCTATATTTGAAATGATTGTGAAGTATAAAATCAGACGATTAGTATTTGCAAGTAGCGAAACTGTTTATGGTGCTTATCAAGAATATTTTGGAAACAGAGCCGTAACAGAAGAAGATTACTCAGGTATTAATAATCACTTTTATACATATGGTGTGATGAAACTTCTTAATGAGTTTATGGCTGAAAAATATATCAAGAAGCATGGATGTAGTATTGCGTATACTAGACCATCAGTTGTCTTTGGATATGGAAGGCAAAATACCGCAATAAACTGGGCCGAAGATTTTGCAGCTAAACCTGCTTTAGGAAAACCAGCACATTTACCATTTTCAAAAAAAAATAAAGACAATTGGATTTATGTAGATGATTGTGCTGAACAACTTGTTCGTTTAGCATTAAAAGAAACTCTAAACTATTCTTGCTTTAATACAGGTGCTGAAACTTTAGATGGTGCACAATTAGAAGCAACTGTTAAAAAAATAATTCCAGATGCAAAAATCTATTTTGATGAAAATGTAAAATCAACACCATTAATTGATGATCAAAATGATGAAAGAATTCGAGAAGAAATAGATTTTAATCCAAGATCCTTTGAAGAAGGCGTTAAATGTCTTATACAAGATGTAAGAGAAAGTAATTGATATATGAGTTACACAACAACAGTCACAGGTAGTTATCCTAGAAAAGAAGTACAAAAGGATACACTTCGTAAACCAAGTGTTTCTGAAGAAGAGTCTTTTGAAATGATTAAATGGGCAGTTAAAGAACAGTCTGATCTTGGACTGGATATTATTACAGATGGTGAAGGGTACAGAGAGAACATGTATTGGTTTTATCAATTAAGATTGGACGGAGTGGATGCCTTAAATAAAATTCGAAAAGATTTTACACTAGGTGGTTCAATGAAAGGTGTGGATTTAAGTAAGACTCATGGAACAAAAGGATTTGGAATTGAATGTGCAGTTGTAAAAGATGAAATTAAAAATCTGAAAACAGGATTGGCAAAAAAATGGAGAGTGGCTAGAGATAATACTCCTACTAATGTCAGAGTGAAACAAACAATAACAGGTCCTCATATGTTGGCAAGATTTAGTGTTAATCAGAGACCTGATTTGTATCCAGATGATATAGCTTTAGCAAAAGCTTATGCGAACGCATTAACCAAAGAACTAGAAGAAGTTGTAAATGAAGGATGTGATTATGTTCAATTTGATGAACCTGTGTGGACAGAAAATGTAAACGAAACAAAATGGGCTGCAGAGATACTAAATGGAATTATTGAAAAATTTCCTAATGTAAATTTTAACCTTCATGTTTGCGGTGGTAATGCACATCGAAAAAGAGGTTTTTTTGGAAAATACACAGATATGATTGAAGCTTTTAAAATTTTAAAAGTTAACGAAATACATTTAGAACATTGTAGTTTACATTATAAAATGTTGGATGTTTTTAATGATTGGAAATTTGATGGAAAAGTATCTCTTGGAGTTATTGATCAAAGAATTGATAGTACAGAAACTGAAGAAGATATTATTAATGCCATAAAACCTGCGCTAGAATATTTTCCTAAAGAAAAAATTTTGCTTACAAGTGAATGTGGTTTTGGACATGTGCCAATAGATATTGTAAAAAATAAAATAAAAATGTTAGTTGCTACAGCAAAAAAACTATAGTTAGATTTCCTCTAACTCAACTTCAGTATTAAGCTCAGCTCCAAAACCTGGAAGATCAGTTAAACTAACTTCTCCATTTACAGGTACAGGTTCGTTGGTAAACATCTTACCAAAAATAGGAACCACTTCTGTTGCTTTTGGATGTAAATTTATAAACTCATTAAAGGGTGTTAAAGTTGAAGCGATACCAAAGTTATATGCATATACACCACTACAGTGGGGGATAACAATCATATCATAAGCTGATGCCATGGCTGCAATTCGTAATGTTTCTGTCATTCCACAGAGAGTAAGATCTGGTTGAAGAATATCTACTGATCTATCTCTTATAATATTTCTAAATCCATAACGAGAATTGGTATGCTCTCCGGTTGCCCATTTTTGCCAAGGGCACGCTTCTTTAATTAACTTATGACTTTCAAGATCATGAGGTGGAAGAGCTTCTTCAATCCAAAATAGATTTGCTTCTCTTACAGCATTTGCTAAATCAATCGCGTATGGTACATCTAGTGACATATAACAATCCACCATCAATCGATAATCATGCCCAACTTGTTTTCTAGTTTCCATTATATATTCTTGATTTTTCTTAAGGCCTTTGATGCCATCTCCTGGACCATAAGGTAAGGGTATTTTTGAACCTACATGTCCCCAATCTTGAGCAAGCTTTGCTTCTGGACCTGTTACATATGTTTGAAGTTTATCTCTAACTTTACCACCTATCATTTTATAAACTGGCTCACCTCTAACTTTTCCAATTAAATCCCATAAAGCTAAATCGATACCAGCTATTGTATTCATAACAACACCATTTTGACCTGAGTAAGGAATTGCTGCTCTGTACATTTGATCATAAAGAAGATTTAAGTCTCTAGCATCAGCACCAATTAAGAAGCGGTTTAAGTGATTTTTAATTATCCAACTTGCAATATAACCACCATAAGCAGTTGCGTAACCTTGGTGACCTCCTTCAGTTGTTACTTCTATAAAAATACCTTTTAATACATCCATACCCCATGAAGATCTTGACTCCTGGAAAGTATTATAAATTGACATTGGGTTTGCAATAATTGTATCGTTTATCCAGTGACCTGCAGCGTGATCAGTGTAGTCTGCACCAGCACTTTGAGTTTTAACAATCGACACTTTTATTTCTGATATTTTGTATCGTTTATCCATTTAATAAATATCTTGTTACAAAAATGGCTAAAAAGCAACAAATTTAATTCTAAATATATGTATTTTAAGTATATTTATCTTTTTAAGTGTGCTTTAATGCCGATTATATTGGAGGAAAATATGATAAAAAATATTTTTAAATTTACTCTCGCACTTATAGTTAGTGCCTTCTTGTCATTAAGTGCAAAGGCAGAAACTGTAATTACTGTTGTAGATTGGCAGTCTGGTGTTGGAGGTATTACTAATGCTTATGCTGACTTTATAAAAGAGTTTGAAGCAGCTAATCCAGGAGTAAAAGTGGAGTATACACAATATACAGTCTCCACTTATAATGAATTCTTAAAGCCTGCACTTTCATCTGGACAAGGCCCTGATGTTTTTGCTGTTTATCCTGGTCCTGATCTTGATGAAGTTATGAATGCTGGACATTTAGTTAATATAACTGAAGAGGCAGATTCTGAATGGAAGGGTTGGTTAGGTAACAATATTAATATTCCTGAATTAAGTAGAAATGGGAATCTATATCTAGCTCCTCAAGATGCATTCACTGAAGAAATCTGGGTTTATAATGATATGATTGAAGACTTAGGTTTTGAACTACCAGCTTTTGGTGACTCTTACACAGTTGACGAATGGGTTGCAATTGGAAAGGCAGCAAAGGAAAAGGGTTTAGATGGTTTAATGTTTGGACCGGTTGAAGCTTGGTGTGTTTTCGATGGGTTTGCAAATTTTGTTAACCAAGGTAATGATAATTATCCTGAAGACTCTCTAGGTATGGCTCTTGATGGGAAAATTTCTTGGGATCAACCAATGTTTAGAGATGCACTTAATGCATACAAAACTCTTAATGATAACGGAGTTTGGAGAAAAGACTCTTTAAGTATGGATTACCAAGTTCAAGCTTGGGGTAAATGGTTGGATAGAGAAGGTGTTGGAATCTACTGTAATGGTGATTGGTTTATTTCATCTGCTCCTGCAGATTATAATACACCTGATAGCTTGGGAATTACTATGATGTCATATCCAAAGCTTTCTAGTGAATCACCAATGACTTACAATAAAGCAACAGGAACTAATCTTGGTATTAATGCTAATTCTCCAAATAAAGATTTAGCAATGGAATTTGTAAAACTAACAAATAGCCCTAAGGCTTCTATGACTTTTGCTAGTTATGGTCAAATTCCTGCTAACCTTGCACAAGTTGACATGGATGCATTAGCTGCATCACCTAATTTGTTATTTAATGATGGTATTAAAATGTTAGCTACAGAAGGTAGAAATACTAATATTTATTATTCTCAAGCAGAACCAATGAAACATTTGTATGATGGAATTATGGAGATGTTTTTAGGTGTAACTTCAGTTGATGATATTGTAGAGAAAATGAATGACGTCACTGGTTATAGTGGCTAATATTATTTTTAGATTAGGGGTTTAATACCCCTAATCTTTTTTTCTGATGATTTATAAAACTTTCCATTTTAGAACATTATTATATTTACTGCCTGCGGTATTTATATTTCTTACTTTTAATGTTATTCCTGGTTTGACCTCTTTGGTATTAAGCTTTTTTGATTTTACAGGTTTTGAAACTAATTTATTTCGAAACTTTGTTGGTATAGATAATTTCATCAAAATTTATGAAGATAAATATTTTTGGATCGCATTAAAAAATACTTTTCTATTTGTCTTTGGAGCTGTTTTTATTCAAACTGGAATTGCTTTAATTTTATCTATTTTTATTTTTTTTGGTAACTTTAAATTTTCAGTTTTAGTTCGTTCGATCATTTTTTTTCCATGTGTTTTAGCACCTGTGTCAGTTGGATTAGTTTGGAAAAAAATTTTAGAGCAAGATGGTGTTTTAAATTCTATTTTAGGTCTTGATTATTCATGGCTTTCATCTGTTAGTCTTGTGATGTGGTTAATCATCATGGTTAATACATGGCAATGGATTGGTTATAATTTAGTTATTTATTATGCAGGTCTTCAAAGTATGAATATTGAATTACTTGAAGCATCTGATATTGATGGAGCAAATTGGTCTCAAAAAATATTTTCAATTGTAATACCTTTGTTATGGCCTACCACTATTTTAAATATGATATTGAATTTAATTGGAGGCTTTAGAGCATTTGATATTGTTTATGTTTTAACTAGGGGTGGGCCAGCACACTACTCAGAAGTTTTAGCATCTTATTTGTACTATTATTCATTTTCGGCTGGTGGTCCAAATAAAATGGGCGTTGGTGCTTCAGTAGCATTTGTAATATTTGCTTGTATTTTAACTATAGCTGTAGCAAGAATTATTGTAACTAAAAGACTTGGGAAAGAAACGTAGACTATGGAAACAAATAAAACAAATAATTATGGAGCTAGTTTTAAAAGAAGTCCCATATTTTACATAGTTACAAGAATTGTTGTTTTATTTTTTATTATTATAATTATTTTTCCATTACTTTATACATTATCATTATCAGTAAGATCACCTGAAACTGTATACAGTGCAAGATATTTTTTAATACCCTATGAATTCTCATTTGCAAATTATATTGATGCGTTTGTTAATGCTGAACAAAAATTAAAAGTTTCTTTTCCTAGAATGTTTTTGAACAGTGCTGTGGTTACTTCACTTTCAGTGACTTTAATAATTTCTATGTCTATATTTGCAGCATTTGCATTTAGTCATTTACGCTTTCCTTTAAAAGAAAGTTTATACAATGTAATGATAGCTAGTGTTGCAATGCCAGCACAGGTTTTACTCATTCCACTTTTTTATATTTTAATTTATCTTGGTATAATTAATACTTACCAAGCAGTTATACTTGCTTATGCTGGTTTTTTAATTCCTATAGGAATTTTAATTTTGAGGATGTTCTATGAACAAATACCGTATGAACTTACAGAGGCAGGAACTGTTGATGGTGCATCGGATTTACAATTGTTAATGAAAGTTCTTTTACCACTTGCTAAACCAGCTATTGCAACGTGTGTAATTTTATTATTTTTAGACACTTGGAATGAATTCATTTATGCAATGATATTTATGCAAGATCCAACCATACATACCGTTCCAGTTGGTTTGGCAAAAATAGGTACAAGTAGATATCAAGTAAACATTGGAACTTATAGTGCGTCTGTTATGATTACAATAATACCTGTAATGATAATTTTTGCAGTTTTTCAAAGATGGTTCATTGCAGGAATGACAATGGGTGCGTTAAAACACTAAATTTTATATATTCTTTTTGCGTTTATATTAGCAATTTTAGCAGACTCATCTGAAGATAGGCTAGACATTATTTTAGTTGTTACATTTAGCCATTCCGGTAAACCTTTACCAAGATCTACAACTGGCCAATCACTTCCCCAAACCATGCGGTCAGGACCAAAACTATCTATAACGTGGTCGACATAAGGTTTAATTGTATCATAAGATGAAGTTCCTGGCGCACAATATGCCATTAAACCTGATAACTTACAGGTAACATGTTTAAGTGTTGATAATGCTGTAATATCTTTTTTCCATTCATCAATTTCACCACTTGCTATTGAAGGTACTCCGCAGTGATTTAAAACTAAATCCATCTCATCACAATACTTTGAGAGCTCATAAGCAATTTTTAACTGACCAGCGTGGTAGCATAAATCATAAGGCATTCCTTCTTTGCCAATTTTTTTTACATTTTCCTTAAAATTATCATTTTGTGAAAGTTCATCAGGCATAACATGAAGAACTCTTCTATATCCAGCTACACCTAATGATTTAGATTCTTCCAACCATTGATCAAATTCATTATCATTTTCAGGTCTTATTGATAAAATCAGGCCTCTAATACCGTTTTCGGAATTTTTCATTAGTGAATTTACAAATTTAGATTCATTTTTATAGTCAGGATCATCAACAGCACATTCCATAAATAAAGTGCCAATTATATTAAAATCGTTTGTCAACTTTTGATAATCTTTAACAGTAAAATCAGATTGTGAAAGTGCAGGAATATCCTTAGCCCAGCTGTAAGAAGCTTCATCTCTATATATGAGGTGTTGATGTGTATCAATTAGATCCATGTCTAATAATTATCATAATATATTTGATGATAAAACTATTATTTATTAATACATAAATAAAATGTTAAATAATGACTTAAAGTAAGAAATATGAATGTTTTATTAACTGGAGGAGCTGGGTATATAGGTAGTCATGTAGCACTTTCATTATTAGATTTAGGACATAACGTTCACATTATTGATAACTTATCAACTGGAAGTGAAAAACTTATTCCTAAAAACGCTAAGTTTACCAAATGTAATATAAATAATAAAAACATTATCTCTGATCTTATAAAATCAAATGAATTTGATTTACTTATGCATTTTGCAGGTTTTATACAAGTTGAAGAATCAGTAAAATACCCTCAAAAATATTACGAAAATAATACTGAAAATTCTGTTATTCTTTTTAAGACTTGTAGAGAAAATGGTTTAAACAAGATTATTTTTTCTTCAACTGCAGCTGCATACGGTTTAGTAAGTGGGAAGAAATTCGTAGATGAAAGTACAAATCTAAACCCACAAAATCCTTATGCTGAATCTAAAATTAAAACTGAAAACTTTTTGATTGAAAATAGAGATGATTATAAATTCATAATATTAAGATATTTTAATGTTGCTGGAGCAGATAAAAAATTACGTTCAGGACAAATTTCAAAACAATCCACTCATTTAATTAAAAAATTATCTGAAGTTATTGTAGGTAAAAGAGATCATATAGAGATATATGGCAATGACTATAATACTCCAGATGGAACAGCTATCAGAGATTATATACATGTTTCTGATCTTGCAGATATACATGTAAAAGTGGGAAAATATTTGATAGACAAATTGGAGTCTAATTTGTTTAATTGCGGGTATGGAAATGGTTTTAGTGTTTTAGATGTAATTAATACTGCTAATAAACTTTATCAAAATAAAATTAAATTTAAATTTTCAAAAAGAAGAGCTGGTGATGTAGAAAATTTAATTGCAGAAACAACAAAAATATTAAAATATATTAACTGGAAACCACGACATAATGATCTGTACGAAATTATCGATACATCTATTAAGTGGGAAAAAAAAATCAATGCGTCAGATACATAAAAGAATTTTTCTTAGAAATGACAATAAGAAATTATTTCTTTACGGTTATAAAGAACATAAAGAAGAAGCTAGTAATCAACTTGAAATAAGTAGTAATTCTGAGCCACATATGCGATGGAATCCTTCGAGGGAAGAATGGGTTACATATTCAGCAGGAAGAAAAAATAGAACATCCTTCCCACCAAAAGAATATTGTCCTTTATGTCCTGGTTCAAACTTAAATTATCCAACTGAAATTCCTTTTTCAAACTTTGAAGTAGCGGTATTCCCAAACCGATGGGCAAGTTTTAATAGATTAGGAAAAAATATATCTGTAGACAAAATTTTAACTAAACCTTCTAAGGGTGAATGTGAAGTTATTGTTTATTCACCAGAACATCTCGATACTGTTTCTGATATGTCTTTAGACAGAATAGAGTTATTGACTCAAGTTTGGATAGATCGATATCTAGAATTACAAAAAAATCCTGATGTTAAATATGTGCTTCCATTCGAAAATAGAGGTGAAGAATGTGGAGTTACTCTTCACCATCCGCATGGTCAAATATATGCTTATCCATTTGTACCTCCTGCTATAGAAACCGAAGTTAAAGCGTTTAAAAAAGAAAACTTTTTAATCAAAATTATGAATGATCTGGAAGAAAAGTATTGTGTATATCAAAATGATCATTTTGTTGCTGCAGTACCTCCATTTGCAAGATACGCATATGAAGTATGGATCATACCCAAAAATCAAATTGAAGGTCCTTGGAAATTTAACGATAAACAGATTAATGATTTTTCAAAGTGTATTCAGAAAGTAGTTAAAGGATATGATGCTTTTTTAAATAGAATTTGTCCATATATAATGGGATTGCATGCATCGCCTGAAAAGAATGATAATAATTTTCATTTTCACGTTGAGTTTTACCCCCCTTTACGACATGGTGATAAACCAAAAGTTTTAGCAGGTTCAGAATCAATGGCAGGAGTTTTTATTATGGATGTATTACCAGAAGAATCTGCTAAAGAGCTTAGGAAATATATGGCATGAAAACTATTGAAGAAAAAATAAATTACTACAAAGAAAGCTTGGATTTGTTTGATGATGGAATGGAGAAATATAAATTTTTAATTGATCAAGCAAAAAATGCAAAACAATTTCCTGAAGAATATAGAAATGACTCATTTAAAGTATCTGGCTGTCAAGCACAAGTTTGGTTAGTACCAAGATTGCACGAAAATAAACTTTCATTTTATTATGATTCTGATGCTTTTATATCTAAAGGTATGGTGACAATTTTATGCGATATTTATGGTGATAGAAAACCCTCCGAAATTAAAAATTCTAACTTTGATATGTTAAATGTTTTAGAACTTGATACATTATTAACTCCAGGAAGGAGAAATGGTGTGTATTCAATGTTAGAAAAAATAAAAGAATACGCTAATTCTTATTTATAAAAAATATTCCTAAAATAATTTTCATATAAAATTTGCTCATGGACTTAACAATTAAAAGCAAGTAAAACTTAAGAAAAATTAAATGGGAGTATGGCGGAACTGGTAGACGCGCCGGATTCAAAATCCGGTCACTTCGGTGGTGTGGGCGTTATTATTGCTAACTGTACAGCCAAAAAATATTCCTAAAATAATTTTCATATAAAATTTGTTGACCATTTGTTGACCTACACTTCTAGAAAGTGAGAACTTATGGCGTTTATTCAAAGACGAAAATTAAAAATGGGTTGGCGTTACACGGCACAGGTTAAGCGCAAAGGTTTCAAGACTATGGTTAAGACTTTTGCAACACGAACCCAGGCTCTAAAGTGGTCTAGAGGCATGGAACGGAAACTCGATATAGGAGATTATTCTGATTATTCCGAAGCTAGTAGACTAACATTAGGCGATCTGATCAATCGATATAAAGCTGAAAACAAACATAGGCGGAAAAAAGATTGGAAGAACGAGGAATACAAGATCAAATATATTCTAAATGATTCAATCGCCGATACGAATTGTTTGAGATTATCTACTAAACATTTAACTGAATTTAGAGAGCGTAGATTAATGCACGTTACAGGCTCTACGTTTAATAAAGATTTATCTTTTATCTCTTCAGTTATTCAAACAGCGATCAATGATTGGGGAATTTATTTCCCTAGTAATCCTTGTAGAGCTATGAAGCGCGAAAAGGAAAATGATCCAAGAGATCGAGTATTAGAACCACACGAACAAAAGGAATTATTAGAAGCCTGTGCTTTAGTAAGTAATCCTTATCTTAAACCTATGGTTCAGTTCTCGATTGAAACAGCAGTAAGAAGATCGGAACTGTTAGGAATACGATATAAAAATATTAACTTCACTAATAGAACCTTGCTTTTAACTAATACAAAGAACGGAAAAGACCGTGTTTTACCTTTGTCTGAAAAAGCTTTCTTAATATTGCAATCACAACCTAGACAATTCGACGGAAGAGTTTTTCCTTTAACTAAAAACCAAGTGAAACATTATTGGCAACAAGCGTTAAAGAAAACAAACATAGTTGGCTTTCGTTGGCATGACATAAGAAGGCACTCATGCGGGTTGTTGTTTGAAAAAGGTTTAAGTGTTCCAGAAGTACAGCTTATGTCTGGACATCTCGATCCAAAGATACTTTTAAAAACTTATACGAAGCTTGATCCAAGGAAGCTTGTTAAAAAATTAGGTTAGGAGGAAATATGGTTGGGTTTTTATTTTGGACAGCGTTGATCCCTATTAAGTTTTGGATCGCGTATAAAATATTAGTTTGGATTTATTCAATATGGCTTGGTTTATAGGAGGTGTTATGTTGTTTTTATTTGGCTTTAAAGGAATACTTTGGCTCTTAGGAGTTATAGCATTACTAATTTTAATATTATTATAATCAATATGGCGCTATTATTAGCGCCGTGTTTA
>CACKSN010000012.1 GCA_902602845.1 uncultured Alphaproteobacteria bacterium
GTTCCAGATTCTGGTGTTCCTGCTGCGCTTGGTTTTAGTCATGAGTCCGGCATTCCTTTTGAGTTAGGATTAATACGAAATCATTATGTGGGGAGGACATTTATTGAGCCAACACAGCAAATTAGAAGTTTAGGTGTAAAGTTAAAACTTAATCCTAATCAAAGTTCTATAAAAAAAAAGAAAGTTGTTTTAATTGACGACTCATTGGTTCGAGGAACAACATCCACTAAGATAATAAAAATGCTTTATGATTTTGGAGCAAAAGAAGTCCATATGCGTATTGCTTCACCCGCAATTAAATATCCTGATTTTTATGGAGTCGATACTCCGACCCAAGAAGAATTATTGGCTGCAAACAAGAATTTAGAGGAAATGCGTAAATATATTGGAGCAAAATCGTTAGAATTTTTATCATTAGATGGTCTTTATCAAGCTCTTGGTTATGATCAGAGAGATAATGATAATCCACAATTTACCGATCATTATTTTACAGGAGAGTATCCAGTAAGACCTTTAGATTACTTGAATGACGAAAGCTTAAAAAAACTATCATTTTTAAGTCTTGCTTCAAATAATTAATTAATGAATTATTTTTTTTCATGAATGTTCTTGTAATTGGTAATGGTGGAAGAGAACACGCACTATGTTATGGTATTAAACAATCTCCTAATTGTTCTAATTTATATTGTATTCCAGGTAGTGATAGTATCAGTGAAATTGCCTCTTCTATCATCATAGATGTTAATGATCATGATGCTATTCTACAATTTTGTTTAGAAAGTAAAATTGATCTTGTAGTTATAGGTCCAGAACTACCTTTAACTAAAGGATTATCCAACCATTTAATGAACAATTCTATATTGGTTTTTGGTCCTGATCAGATGGGCGCTGAGCTAGAAAAATCAAAAAAGTTTACAAAAGATATTTGTAAAAAATTAAATTTAGCAACAGCTGCTTATGATGTATTTGACAACTATAATGACGCCTTAAATTTTTGTCAAAACCAATCCTATCCTCTTGTTATTAAAGCTGATGGTTTAGCAGCAGGAAAAGGGGTTATTATTTGTCAATCAATGGAAGATGCAAAAGATGCACTGATTAAATGTTTTAAAGATAATTCTTTTGGTGATGCTGGTTCAGTTGTTGTTATTGAAGAGTTTTTAGTTGGTGAAGAGGTAAGCTTATTTTCACTTGTTGATAAAAATGGATTTGTGTTGCCACTTACAACAGCACAAGATCACAAAAAAATCTTAGAAGGAGAAAAAGGTTTAAATACTGGTGGTATGGGAGCCTACACACCTGTTCCTTCTATTTCATCAGATAAGATGAATGAATTATCCAAAACATTTGTTGAACCTATTGTTCAACATCTTGCTGAACAAGGCACCAACTATCAAGGAATGTTTTATGCAGGATTAATTCTAACAGATAAGGGTCCAAATTTACTCGAAATTAATGTTCGTTTCGGCGATCCCGAAACACAAGCAATTATTCCACTATTAGAGACAGATTTATTAGAACTACTTCATGCATCGGCAGTAGGCACTTTAAATGAAATGGAGCAAATTAAGTGGAAAAATAATTACGCTATGACAATAGTTATGGCTGCTAATGGCTATCCTGAGGATTATAAAAAATTTACATCAATTAATAATTTGGAAAATCTTACTTTAACAAAAGATGAGTATCTTTTTCATGCAGGAACAATGCGTAAAGAACATAAATGGCTGTCTAATGGTGGGCGCGTATTAAATATCTCTAGTACGGGTAAAGATTTAAAAACTATAAGAGAATCTATTCACAATATAATCAATCAAATTAATTGGGATGAGGGATATTATCGAAAAGATATTGGTTGGAGATATATTGATGAGTAATTCATTTTTAGTCGAAGGTAAAACAAAAATTATTGAGAAAACAAATGATCAAAATATTATTCGAATTGTAACAAAAGATTTTTTAACAGGTGGGGATGCAGCGAAGAAAGAGGAAATTAAAGATATTGGAATACAAAAGACAAAACAAACAAGTAATGTGTTTAGTATGCTAACCAAGGCAGGTATTGCCACATCATTTATTGAGCAAGATTCGCCAAACAGTCTTTTAAGTTATAGCTGTAATATGCTTCCTTTAGAATTTGTAGTAAGACGTTATGCATGGGGAAGTTATTTAAGTAGAAACACTCAATTTGCAAAAGATAAAAGTAATCCTCATCAATTTGAAAACTTAGTTTGGGAAATATTTCATAAACAAGCCGTTGTTATCCCTCCGCATGTTGCAGAACCTGTTCAAATGAATGAGAGTGAAGCAAGAAGACAATTTTTGAAAGATGGAAAATGGGAAGAGGGTGTATTTACAGATCCATTTGTAAAAACTGGAGAAGAATGGGAGTTATTTTCAGCCAAACAACCTGTTACAAGCAAAAGTTTGATGAAAACCAAAAAATTATTGTCTGATCAAGATTTAGAAATGGCTATTAATGGAATTATTCTTCCAAGTTTCGAGCTTATAGAAGACAAATGGAAAACTATTGAAACAATTGATGGTCCAATACATTTAGTTGATATTAAGTTTGAGCTTGGTTTTAAAGTATTAGATAATTCTTTAGTTTTATCTGATGTCGTTGATAATGATAGTTGGCGAATATGGCCTGGTGGAGACCCAACTAAACAATTAGATAAACAATCTTTTCGTGAAGGAGAAGATTTAGTAAATGTTGCCAATAAATATCAACTAGTAACAAAGCTAACTGATCAATTTAATTACAGTTAATTATTTATTTTTCAATAATCGTTATATGACCCATTTTTCTTTTATGTTTAATTTCTGTTTTAAAATAGTCATAAAAAAATTCGTTATCATTAAATGTTTTATTTCGATACGGTGTTATATCATCACCAATTAAATTAATCATTTTGGCATTATACAATTTTTTTGTCTCAATTTTTTCTAAGCCACATACTGCTCGTACATGATTTTCAAATTGACTAATATTATGAGAGTTCATTGTTAGATGTCCAGAATTATGAACACGAGGAGCAATTTCGTTAGCATATAAATTATCATTAGTATCAATAAAAAATTCTACACATAACGTTCCAATATAATCTAGTTTTTCTACAACTTGTTTTGCCCACTCAATTGATTTTATTCGTATGTCATCAGAGATATCACTTGGTATTGTTGAATATTTTAAAATTTGTTCTTCATGAACGTTTTCAATAGGATCATAGATCTCATAACTATTTTGATTAAAACGAGTAATTACTACTGAAATTTCTTTTTTAAGATGAATGAGTTTTTCTAAAATATATTCTTTTGTAAAATCAATCTTGTCCGTAATATCATCTACAGTGTTTAATTTATACTGACCCTTACCATCATATCCTAACGTTGTGGTTTTTAACAAACCAGGAAGCAAATCTACATTTTCACTTAAATTTTTTTCATTTTTGACAGCTACATATTTTGTTGTTGTTATATTATTATCATTGAGAAATTTTTTTTCTGTTTCTCGGTGTTGAATGAGTTGATTAATTTCAGGTTTTGGTAAAACTTTTTTCTTTTCATTAATCTTTTTTAATATTGTGAATGGAATATTTTCAAATTCATATGTAACAAGATCAACTTCATTTATAAAATTATTTATCGTTGTATCATCATCATACTGACCAAAAATAAATTTAGTCGCAAAGTGTTTCCCAGGTGCATCAGGATCATCACTTAATATGACGGTTTGTATATCTATTTTTTTTGCAGCATCTGCTAAAAGACTTCCTAATTGTCCACCACCGATAATGCCAAGTGTGGGTGTATTCATGACTTATGGTTTTTGTTTAACAGCTTTTGATTGTTTACTTCGATAATTTTTTAGATTTTTCTTAATTTCTTTATTCGTAATAGCGATAATGGAAGCTGCATATAAACCAGCATTAGTTGCTCCATCTTCACCAATTGCCACACTACCAACAGGAATACCTTTTGGCATTTGTACTATTGATAACAAACTATCTAATCCCTTTAATTTACGACTTTCTACTGGTACACCGATAACAGGTATAGTTGTCAACGATGCAATCATTCCTGGTAAATGTGCAGATCCTCCTGCGCCAGCAATAATAACAGAAATATTATTATCTTCGGCTGATTTGGCAAATTTAAACATTCTCTCTGGTGTGCGGTGTGCAGAAACAATTTTGGTTTCAAACTTAACTTTCAGTAATTTTAAAATTTTTTCACAATTTTTCATGGTAGTATAATCAGACTTACTGCCCATCACAATTGCTACCCTATGTTTTGTTGAAGCTGATTTCATTTTTATATTTATTGTATCAATTCAATGATGATTCGATACATTATTACATAATGACATCGTGGACATTACTTTCGCGGGCTCCCGCTTTAGATATAAACACAAATTTACAATTGCCTTGCATTTTCTTAATCGTTTTATGACCAGTGTAACCCATCGAAGACCTTAAGCCACCAACAAGTTGATAAGCTACATCTTCTATTTTACCTTTATATGGAACCATCCCTTCCACACCTTCTGCCACTAATTTTTTTGCATTCTTTGTTTCTTCTTGGGAGTATCGATCAAAAGACCCTTTTTGCATTGCTCCTACAGAACCCATACCTCTGTATGATTTAAATTTTTTACCTTTAATCGTTAATAATTTTCCTGGTGACTCTTCAGTGCCGGCAAATAAAGAGCCTATCATGCAAGCACTTGCACCACCTGCTATAGCTTTTGCAATATCACCTGATGTTTTTATTCCTCCATCTGCAATTACTGGAATTTTAAATTTTTTGGCAACTTGAAATGTATCCATTACAGCTGAGAGTTGAGGTATACCAACACCTGTCACAACTCTTGTTGTACAAATTGACCCTGGTCCAATACCTACTTTAATGGCATCTACACCAGCACTAATTAAATCTGATGTAGCTTTTTTTGTAGCAATATTTCCAACAATAAGAGGTGTTTTCTTTAAAACTTTTTTTGCTTTTTCAATAAACTTTAAAGTTGTTTTTGTGTGTGCATGAGCAACATCAATAAAGACTATATCAACGCCAACCTTTAATAATTCTAATAGTCGTAAGTACGCATTATTTTCCACACCGATTGCTGCGCCTACCGCAATCTGTTTACTAGAATTAATTACTGCATTTTGAAATTTTTTACCGTTAACTTTAAAGCTATGAACTTTGTTAACTTCACTTGCTTGTTTATCAATTGGCATATTACGGTGAATAACTCCTAGACCACCATTTAGTGCGAGATTGATAGCCATCTTATTCTCTGTCACGGTATCCATAGCGGCCGAGAGTATTGGAATATTTAATTTTATTTTTCCAATCGCAATAGATGTATCTACATCTTTTGGTTTTATCTCGGAATATGCTGGTGAGAGCAGAACATCATCAAAAGTGACGGAATAATTGGTATTTATCTGGTAGGCCATTTCCAATAATATTTATTTTGCTTCGATTTGTTAAGTAAATAGTGCAATTTTATTAATTAAAAATAGCCCTTATCTTTTTCTTAAATATAGATATAAATAATTGTGCGATTAGTAATTCTTATTTTTTGCCTTTTATTTTCTTCAACTTTATTTGCTGGAGATGAACAAAAAGTTAAGCACGGATTAATTGATAGATTTACTAATGGATTATCTAAAGCTGTAGAAAATATATTAGATGGTGAAGGTGATACACAAGTTCGTATCGATATGGGTGAAGATTATAAACCTGAATTTTCTATTGTTACTGTAAGACCAATAGCAATACATCATAGTGTTGATGCAACCTTTATCCAATTACAATTAAGTGATCACAAAATTAGAGGTGATAGTAGATTAGCTGGAAATATTGGAGTTGGTTATAGAAAGTTATCAGATAGTAAAACTTCTATGACAGGCGCAAATATTTTCTTTGATTACGATGAAAAAGGAAATGCTAGAGCTAGTGTTGGGGTAGAACTTCGATCATCTGCTTTTGATGCTTTAGCAAATTATTATTCTGCAATAAGTGGAGGTAAAACTGTTGGAGATTATACTGAAAGAACACTTGATGGTTATGATATTAGTGTTGTTGGTCAAGTCCCATATATTCCATGGGTAAATGTAATTGGTAAATCATATAGATGGGAAGCTGAAAAAAATTCAAAAGATTCTACAGGTGAAACACTTAGTTTAGAAATGACACTAACACCAAATTTGATAGCAGAAGTAGGTTTTGATGATAATAATATTAATGGAACAGATAACTTTGCAAAAATAACTTTTATTTATCCACCAAGAGAAACACCAACTGCTGCCACAGAATTTGTCAGTGAAAGAGCATTTGTTCAATTTGATATGAGTACAGAACTACTTAGTATTGTTAGAAGGAGTAACAAACAAGCCATTGAGTCAGAAGGTACAGGTGTAGTAATAACGAGGTTAGTCGAATGAAAATTATAATATCTGTTATTTCACTATTATTTTGTCTTAATTTTTCTTTTCATGCTTTTGCAGAACTTGGTGAAGCAACTGTTTATAAAGTTACATTGACAAAAATAGAACTTTGTACCGCAGCTCCACTTGCTAGTAAGACTGACACAACTTGCACAGGTGCTACAACAGTTGGAACTGGAAATAAAACTTTTGATGTTGCTTCTGTAACAGCTGGATCAGAGGTAGGATCGTTTGTTTCAACCTCTGGACTTCCAATCGGTACTACCTTCACCCATGCTAAACCAACTTTAACGAGAGAATTTACAATGAAAGGTTATGTAGAAGCTGACAGTAATTGTTGGTGTAGAACGGAGTCTGATTCTACTTATAATTCAACGACTGGTAAATATAAGTCCTTGCAGTATGGAGTATGTGAAGCTAGTGAAGCTGATGCTGCTGCTAATGCAGAAGAAAATGTATTTTATTTACAGACAGACACAACAGGAGGCGGAACAACAATTTGTGCAAATGCAGCTTGTGATAGCGGATCAAATCAAACAACAAATTATACAAAAGATATAGCAAGTCTAACGGGTAAATACGGACTGGCTATGGACGATCCTGATGTAAATACTGATACGTTTACTCAAATTTATAATTTAGAATCTAGCTATACAGTTGGATTAGTAGCGCCTAAAATTGATATAGCATTTGGAACATCCACAAGTCTTTATGGTTATGAGTGGACAGATGGATCTTGTTATCTTGATGCGTATTACGTAAAATCAACAACTACTATTTCTGAATAAAATTCTTAAATTTTATATTCAAAGTTCTGTGTTGTTGGGTTAATCTTAATTAACCTCGCGCCATTTCGAATATGATAATGAGTAGCAACAGGAGTTAGAGGGGAAATAGTAATAATACTTTCAAACTGCTCTTTTGATTTAATATATTTTTGCAGCTCTTTCATAATTTTTTTCCCTGCTCCTTTTTTAAAAGACCATAAAGTATAGGCAATTGGTATAGTTGCTTGGTCTTCTTCAACACTCATCAAATCCATTTCTTTAATGGTTGCGGGTATTTCATTTGTAAAGGCAAAGCAGGCAATACCTTCGATATCATCTTTATATTTGAGCCCAAAAATCTTTCTTCCTTTTGAAGTACGAAATTCATTATCAAGTTCTGGGCGTACCGGGTCGTCAGCAGGATTTACACCTTCTAGTTCTACTAGTTCAGTTTTTTTAATCCAACTAAAGAAATCAAATTCGTATTTGTATTTGCCAATTTGCATTTTAAAGTAAAATCAGCTTTATAAGATTTCGGAAATAAAGATAGTGAATATTATTCTTTTTAAGTGATTTGCCAAACACTTTAGTATCAAATTTTACTAATATCTTATTTGATAGACTTCAACGAATCTCATATCATAAATATGTTATCGTGTTCTTAAAGGTAAGGAGCTAAGAAAATGAGTCCCCCGACATTTTAAGGGTGGTGTCCACAACCAAAGCCAACTAAGCAAATTATAGCAGACCTTTTTTTAAAAGGCCTCGCATTAGGTGATGAGCCGAATTTATAAAACCCCCAATATACGGGGGTTTTTTTATTCTATTTGCTTGAACAAATTAAAAAAAACCACAAAACAATTAAGTAATATACAAATCTCATTCTTTAAAATGTCTTCTAGGTCTTCTATTCAAAATATTCTTAAATTATCGATTCCTATTTTTTTTGCAAACTTAGTTATTCCTATTGTAGCTATAGTTGATACAGGATTAATGGGTAATCTCGAAAATGCAAGTTATCTTGTAGCTACAAGTATTGCGGCAAGTGTCTTTTCCATTCTTTTTGGAAGCTTTGGTTTTTTACGTTCAGGAACAGTTGGAATGGTAGCACAAGCAGATGGATCAAGTGACTATCAAGAGATTGTAAATATTTTTTTACGAAATATTGCTTTTGTCATTATCATTTCTTTTCTATTAATTATTTTACAAAGTTATATTTATCAACTTTCCCTATCTGTTTTTGAATTATCATCTGAAACAAAAAAATATTTCAAAGATTATTTTATATTACGTATTTATTCATCTTTTGGCGAGCTAACAATTTTTGTAATTACAGGATTATTTATTGGTTTACAAAAAACAAAAACATCCAGCATAATTGTAGCTTTTTATTCTATCGCTAATATAATTTTTAGTTTAGTTTTTGTGTTATATTTTAACCTGAATGTTTTAGGTGTAGCATTAGGAACTCTGGTTGCTTCAACACTTTCAACTATTATTTTTTTATTTTATACTTTCTTTGCCTTAAGTAAGATTACCAAACTACAACTGAATACAGGAAAAATTTTTAATCTCAATAAGGTAAAAAATATTTTCAATATTAATTTAAACATATTTATTCGATCTCTTCTTCTTTCTTTTGCTTTCTTATATTTTACGTATCTTGGAAACTCTATCAGCGAAGAAACAGTAGCGGCAAATACAATTTTGCTAAATTTAATTATGTTATCGGCTTATGTTCTTGATGCTTATGCTTTCTCTACAGAGGGTATTGTTGGGTATTCTATTGGATCAAAAAATAAAAAATTATTAATAGATGTCATAAAAAATTCCTTTATCTTAAGTACAGCTACTGGCTTAGTAATATGTGTAATCTTTTTATTTAGTAAAAATTATTTCATTATTGCAATGACAGATTTACCTGATATTCGTGAGATTAGTTTTTCATTCTCCTACTGGGTAATCATCATTCCTTTTGCAGCTTCTTTTTGTTTTCAATTTGATGGTATCTTTGTTGGTGCTTCGCAAACAACAGAACTGCGTAATGCGATGATCGTATCTGTCGCCATCTATATTGTTGTCTCTTTCTTTTTAATAGCAAGTTTTGGGAATACAGGATTATGGCTTTCTCTTTGCCTTTTCTTTATTGCAAGAGCACTCACTCTATTTGTCTACATGCCGAGAATTTATCAGCGTGTAGCATAAAAAACACTAATTCAATTTATCTTTACGGTAATTAGATCGTATTTCATCTAGTAGAATTGATTTTGACTTATCTTTTACATGCCAAAAATCCCAACCATTACAACTTGGTAGTCCTTGTATCTTAGCTCCCATTTGATGAATAGATCCTGTTAAATCTTTTATTTTAAGCGTACCATCAATACTAACCGTTGCTTTAAAACGTTCTTTCTTATCAGTTAATACTGCACCAGGCGGTATAATTCCTTGCTCGACTAGTTCGCCAAATGGAACCTTGGGTAATTCTTTTCTGCTCTTTGCAATAGTGACAACTTCTTCTTTCAATACTTTGGTTTTCTTTAATCGTTCTTTTGAAAGTTTAACGTAGTCTTTATCTTTTTCTATGCCAATAAAGTTACGTTGTAATTTTTTTGCTACAACAGCTGTTGTCCCACTTCCTGAAAATGGATCAAGAACAAGATCACCTTTGTTTGTCGATGCTAATAGAATGCGGTAGAGTAGAGCTTCTGGTTTTTGTGTTGGATGTGATCGTTGATTATTATCTTTTCGCAGTCGTTCTTTTCCAGAGCAAATAGGTATATACCAGTCACTACGCATTTGTTTTCCTTCATTTAGTTCTTTGAGATTTTGATAGTTGAATGTGTATTTCGCTTCTCTTGATGTTGTGCACCATAAAAGTGTTTCATGCGCATTTGTAAAGCGTGTACCACGAAAATTTGGCATGGGATTTGTTTTATGCCAAATGATATCATTTAAAATCCATAGACCTTCATCTTGAATTGTAGAACCTACACGTAAAATATTATGATAACTTCCTATGACCCATAGTGCTCCACCTTTTTTTAAAACACGTTTACATTCACTAAGCCATACATTGGTAAATTGATCATATTCTTTATACGAACTAAATTTATCCCAATCTTGCGTAACTGCTTCGACCGTTGTTTGATCAGGTCTGTATAAAGTATCCTTTAATTGAAGATTATAGGGTGGGTCAGCAAAAATAAGATCAACAGAGTGATCTTTTATTTTTTTCATTTCCTTGATTGAATCACCCAAAATTATCTGATTTTTCTTCATAATTGATAAAAAGAATCTTTAAGCAGATATGGAATCAGGTCAATTGAGTTATCAACAGGGGGAATCTTTAGCTAGGGATAACCTTAGAATTCGGCTCAAAACAGAAAAAAAGGGGGTCCGTAGACCCCCATAATTATTCATCAATTGGGAGGAATGATGAAATATAATTATTACATAATATTTGTCGCATCTTTTTGAAGCATAATAAAATAATACTTATTATGCATTCTATGCATATTTAAATTATGAATGTTGTTTTTGTTTTGATAGTGATTTTATTGGCTCAAATGTTTTGCGGTGTTGTACTGTTATACCATTTTCGTGAATTGCATTAATATGTTGTTTGGTTCCATACCCAGAATTTTTTTTCCACCCATACACATTAAACTTCCTATCGTAGAAACTCATTAATCTATCTCGATGAACTTTTGCTATTATCGATGCTGTGGCAATTGATAAAGATATTTTATCACCACCAATTATTGATTTTTCATGAATATTTTTATAATTAAGTGAAAAGTTACCATCTATAATAATACTCGAATTAGAGTTGTTAAATTTATCTAAAACTCTTTTCATTGAAATTTTTGTTGCTTCTAAAATATTAAATTCATCAATTTCACTTACACTCGCAAAACCCAAGTGAAACTCAATAATTTTATCTTCTTGAAGTTTTTTAAATAATGAGAATAATTTTTGTCTTTGGTTTGCTGTATGTTTTTTTGAGTCTGTTATTTTAATATTTTCAGGTAATCGATCATAGTGATTAAATAAACAACCACAACTCACAACTGGTCCAGCTAATGGACCTCTACCTACTTCATCTAAACCTATAACAGGGCCATCAATTGATTTTTCTATTGAGAAATCAGTCACTACTTTTCATTTAAGCGTGGCATAATTTCAACAAAGTTACATGGCTTATGTCTTATATCTAATTGGTATTGAAGGATCTCATCCCAACCATCTTTACATGCACCAGTTGATCCTGGTAAACAAAATACATAAGTTGTATTTATAAGGGCTGCAACTGCACGTGATTGTATTGCCGATGTACCAATTTTATTAAAGCTTACTTGTCTAAATAACTCACCAAATCCATCAATATGTTTACTAGCAATCTCTTTAATTGCTTCTGGTGTAGTATCTCTTCCTGTAAGACCAGTTCCACCAGTTGTAATAATACAATCTATTTCATTATCCAATGATAACTCCTCCAGAGTATTTTTTATTATACTCACATCATCTGGAATAATTATTCTTTTAATCATATAATGACCAGCATTAATGATACGCTTCTCTAATGTATCACCAGAAGTGTCATTTTCTGTTGTTCTGGAGTCTGAAATAGTAATAATCGCTATATTTATTGGAACAAAATCTAATGAAGTATCAATTGGCATTTTTTATCTAATAAAGTGGATCTTTGCCGTTAGCTAGCATTTTCAGTGATCGCATGTCTATATTGTTTTTATTTTGATATATCCAATACTTTGTAAGTATTTTTTCTATAAACCATCTTGTCTCTCTAGAAGGAATGCTTTCCATAAAAAATAATGGATCTCCTAAATAATTAGTTTCTTTCTTCCATTTTTGAAGATTTCCGGGACCTCCATTATATGCTGTGGCAAGGAAAATTAAGTTTCTTGAAACTACTTCTAGATCTAATAAATACGTTAGATACTCTTGACCAACTTCTAAATTGATTTCAGGATTTTTTAAAATATTGCTATTATTTCTTTTAACATCTTTACTTTTTGTAATAAATTTAGCTGTTGAAGGAAGTACTTGCATTAATCCTAGTGCCCCATCTTTACTTTTTGCTTTGGTATTAAACATAGATTCTTGATGCATAAATGCATGAAGTAATTCTTTTTCTAATTTAAATCCATCACGTGGCTTCCAGACACTAGTAGGGTAATAAAGATGTATAGGCACATCCATACCAAATTGTTCTAATTTATTTACTATTTTTAATTGTGTATATGCTAAATCAAAATTTTCAGCTATGCTTATAGATTCTTGAGCAATTTCTTTATTAAGAACAGAATTTATATGTACAATTTCCTTTTCTAGTTCATCTGCAAAACCAACCTGAATAAGAGATTGAAGTCTTTTTCCGGCTGGTAGATTTAAAAGTTTACTATTATTTTTATTAAGATTTTTTTGCTGAAACCACTCAATTTTTTTCTCAACACCCAATATTTCTAAAGCTAACATTCCATAAAAACTATTAGGATTATTAGATGCTCTTTTTAACCAAAAATTTATATCATCGTATCTCCCTAATTTCGCGTAAGATCTAGCTGTCCAAAAACTCCCAGAGGTTTGATGCCAAGCATCATCTTTTAAACTTATTGAAAATAATGAGAAATAATTTGCAGAATCTTCGTATCTTTCCAACCTCCATGATGATAAACCAGCTGTCCAAGCAGCATAGGGAACATATTGAGCTGAATTTATTAGAGCTTCTGAGGCATACTGTATTGCTAACTTATTTTTATTAGCCAAAAAATAGCCTTTGGCAATTAATTCTTTTTGTTGATCAATTTCAACTTGATCAAGTAAAAGATCTACATCACGTTGATTTAGTAATTGTACGGCACCTGTTGGCCAACCTTTATTTACTCTAGACTTAATTCCATTAATCAATTTCCTTTTTTCACTTCTCTGACTATTTGATAATTTTTTAGTGCTTTTGTATTTATTTTTTTTTATTGATTTTGCTTTTTCTGACTCAATACCTATAGGTAGAGAAGGTTTGGTAGGACTTTTGTATCCTGGGGGCATTCTTTTAATGGCTAATCTATATATTCTTTTTGCTTGTGGATGATCATTATATTTTTTTAGCCAATAATATAATTCTAGATACTTAGATTTATAACAATTTGGATGTAAAAATTTTTGCGCATAAATATGCCCTAGTAAATCTTTATTATTTATTTTTAAAATAAATCTATTGGCCCTTTTCCATTTGCATTGCTCTTGAAAATAATAAGCCTGTTGGTAATTTTTAACATCTTCATCACTTAAAATCTTTGAAGAAAATATATTATCATACTTATTAGCTATATCAGCTTGATATGCTTGTACATTGGGAATTATAAAAATGCTAAAAAACAAAATCCATATAATAAAATTGAGTAATTTAATTTTCATCATTTAATTTTTTTTGTAACATTTGTAAGTCTTCCCAAGATGCTTTTTTATATTGTGGTGATCGAAGCAAAAAAGCTGGATGATATGAAGCAATAGTATAAATTATCTTATTTAAATTCATTGATTTGTACTCATGCCATTGGCCACGTAATTTACCTAGAGCTATAGGTGTTGATAATATGGCTTTAGCTGCAACTCCACCTAATAAAAAAATATAATCTGGCTCTACAATATCAATTTGTCTTTGTAAGTAAGGTAGAAATTCTAAAATTTCTTCATCAGTTGGTGTTCGATTATTAGGTGGTCTCCAATTTATAACATTTGTTATATAAACCTCCTCTCTATTTAATTTTATTGCAGCTAACATTTTATTTAGCAGTTGTCCTGCCCTGCCTACAAATGGAACACCCTTTTCATCTTCGTCTCTTCCAGGAGCTTCACCAACAAACATTACTTTTGCATCTGTATTACCATCATACAAAACTAATTTATTCGCTGTATCTTTAAGAGGTGTTTGATGTTTTCGTATATCAGCAATTATTTCATTTATACCTTTTATTTTATCTTCATTTTCATTAAAAATTTCTTTTTTTGTCTTATCTTTTGTGTTTTCAAGCCAATTTCGTGGAGAATCCTGCAAAAAGTAATTTACACCAGAATTCTTTATAAATTCAAAATTTTTCTTATCAGATTGATTCATTATAATTTATGATTATCTATTTGTATTGTAACTATTTATTTTTTTAAATAATAAACTTTATGAAAAGACTCATTTTTATTTGTATAATCTTAATTTTAACAAAACAAATATATGCATCTACCAGCTCGTCTTACCTTATTTCTCAATTAGCATTTAAAAACTATGATTATTCGACTAGTTTATCTGATTTTGATTTAAATGGTAGCTACTATTCAAATACAGAACTTTTAGACAAGATTATTGCTGCAGTAATAACAGAAGATTTATCTCAAGCTAATAAGATAGCTAATAAATTGATTGAAAAAGACGAAGATAATCAAGAAGCATACATCGTTAAATTAGTATACTTTTATACAAATAAGGAAATTAAAAAAATAAAAAAATTATATAAAGAAACACAAAATAAAAACGAACTAATTGATTTTATTTTTTTTAATAATAATGAATTAAAAGATAGATCAACTATAAGTGACTCTTTAATTGATATAGTAACGTCATCATTTTCAAATGTAGACCAACGTTCATTAAATTACAATTTCCTATTATTTTATTCTTCTCTTGCAAAAATTATGAATGAAAATAATGATAGAGCAACTCTAATAAAAGGAGAGCTTTATCAAAATATTGAACAATTTACAATTGCACGATCAATTTTTGAAATTATTAAACCATCAAGTCCTTTTTATCTTGATGCTCAGAGAAGTTTGGCAATAAATTATCTATATAATTCATCTTACGATGAAGCTCTTAAAGAAATTTTAAAGATACTAAAAAATAATAATAACAATTATCAATTAAAGAAAATTTTGGCTGATTTTTATCGCGTAAAAAAAAATTATGAACTAGCTATTCCAATTTATAGTGAGTTAATTAAAGCAAGTCAGGATGATTTGTGGAATATATATTATATGCGAGGCATATGCTATGAGCGTTCAGATAGTTGGAATAAAGCCGAAAAAGATTTTCTTACTTCACTTAACATAAAGCCTGATTCACCAAATGTATTAAACTATTTAGCATATGGTTGGGTTGAAAGAGAGACTAGACTTGATCAATCTCTTGAGATGTTGACAGCAGCCTATAATGCTAATCCAGATAGTTTTTATATTATAGATAGTTTAGCTTGGGCATACTTTAAAAAAAACAATTTAGAGGAGGCTGCAAGATTAATGGAAAAAGTGATTGATCTCGCGCCAGGAGAAGCAATATCACTAGACCACCTTGGTGATATCTATTATGCTATGAATAGAAAAAGAGAAGCAATTCATTTTTGGCAACAAGCTTTAGAGTTGGCTGAGCCAGAAGATGAAATAACTGAAGATGTTCAAAGCAAATTAGACAATATTAATGCCGGATAAAATAATTGAAAAATCACCTGCCAAAATTAATTTATTTTTAAAAATTATAAATAGAAGAGATGATGGTTTTCATAATATTCGTACTGGAATAACATTCATTGATCTTTTTGATGAGATAACTGTTCAACCTCACAGCGAATTTCAAGTAATCTATACAGGTAATTTTGCTCCAAAAAATAATCTATTTGAGGATTGCATTATTGATAAATTATTTACTTATATAAATGAAGATAAACCCAAACTTCTTTTTACTATATCAAAAAATTTTCCTTATGAAGCTGGTTTAGGTTCTGCTTCCTCTAATGTTGCAAGTGTTATAAAAATTTTAGAAAATCTTGAGATAATAAAAAAGAAAAATATATTTGATTATGTTGATCTCGGTTCAGATGTCCCTATTTTCTTGAATCAAAAAGATGCTTTAGTCAGAGGTAGGGGTGATTTAATTGCTAATGTTCATTTTCCAAAATATTATTTCCTACTAATTAGACCGTCGTTCAAATGTTCTACAAAAAAAATGTATGATTCATTTCAACCTTCAGATTTTGATTATAATGCTGAATTTGATTTAGAAGAAATTAATGATCAAGATTCCGGGAATGATTTTGAAAAAATTCTTAAAAAAAATGAACCTGAATTTTTATCAATCATAAATTTCTTGGAGGATTTTGACGATGTTATATTTTCAAGACTAACTGGGAGTGGTTCTTGTATTTACAGTGTATTTGAAAAAAAAGAGCATGCTATAAATACGCAAAAAAAATTTCAACAAAGCTTTTCAAATTTATGGACACATCTAAGTGAAAATAATTTGGTTAATCTATTTTAAATTCTTTCTTAAATTCTTTAATTGAAAGCACTTCATTTATTGGCTTGTCCCACCTGATTCTATGAATTCGAGGAAAACGCATAGCGACACCTGATTTATGTCTTGTGCTGGGGAAGACATCGTCAAAAGCAACTTCTAAAATAATTTCTTTTTTTACTTCTCTTACAGGACCAAACTTATTGGTAGTATTATTTCTAATAAATTTATCTAAAACTAAAAGCTCTTTGTCTGTGTAACCGGAATACGCTTTTCCTATAGGAACTAGTTCATTTTCTTTCCAAACACCAAACGTATAGTCTGAATAATACGATGATCTCTTGCCATGTCCTCGTTGAGCATACATTAAAATAGCATCGACTAGTTTTGGATTTTTTTTCCATTTGTACCAATACCCCTTTTTTCTCCCTGGTAAATATTCACTATTTTTGAGTTTGATCATGACTCCTTCATTCAAATCATCATGAAAATTATTTTTATATTTTGTTAGTTCTTTCCAGGTTGAAAAATTAATGATTGAAGATAAATCAATTTGATTGGTTTTATTTTCTTTTTGAAATTTTTCTAAATATTTTCTTCTTTCAAGAAGAGAAAATTTTCGAAGATCTTTTCCTTTATAAAAAAGGATATCATATGCTCGTATGAAAACAGGAAACTTGTTTTGAAGATCTTTTGATGCTTTTTTTCTATTTAACCTTTGTTGTAGATCATTAAAGCTTGAGGGTTCAAAATTTCTCCCCACAAGTAATTCTCCATCAATAACCGCATCACCTTTAGTAGCTTCAATTATTTCGGGGAATGCAGATGATATATTATCACCTCTTCTTGAGTATAGTGAAACACTTTTTGATGAAACCATAAGCTGAACCCTAATCCCATCCCATTTATATTCTGCTTGAAATTCATTTGCGTCTAATCTTTTAAAATCTTTTTCCTCATCAATGGGGTTAGCAAGCATCATTGGATGAAATAATTTTTTAAAATCTATTTTGGGTTTTGATATTTCATTTTTTAACCATTGAAATAAATTTTCATATGGAAATTCTAGACCATGCCAAATTTCTTCAATCTCATTTACAGATTTGTTATATAGATCAGCTAAGGCCGTTTTGACTAATCTTTCCGAGACTCCAATTCGCAATCCACCTGTGCAAATTTTAATTAAAGTCCACCTTTCGTTATTAGATAGTTCACTCAAAATTTTACTAAACTCAGTATTAATTTCAGACTTTTTAATATTTTTTATATTTTCTATTAAGGTAGATAAATTTTGTGTTTTACCCTCTTTTTTTGTTGGCCAAATTAATGATATTGTTTCTGCTAAATCTCCAACATAGTCATATGAGTAATCAAATAAATGTTGATCTACTTGTTCATAGACAAGCTCTCTAAGTTTAGATGCTTTAATAAATTGAAATGAAAGTTGGTCAGTTAAAATTGCAAGTGCATATGCACGGTTGATATCAAGTTTATTAAAATAATCTTGAAGTAATTTAATTTTGGTATTTCGACTTGGTGTTAAAATCAAATTGTGAAGTAAGGAAGAAAATTTTTTCATTCTATTTCCTCATCACTTCTTCCTTGGATGGAAAGGGGCTTTGAAACAAGATTTTGTTTCTTACAATAATAAACTAAAGCATCTTCCTGACCGTGTGTAATAAGAATATTTTTCGCTTTTGATTTTTTAATTGTATCTAATAATTCATTCCAATCGCTATGATCACTAATAACTAACGGTAATTCAATACCTTGTTGTTTTGCTCTTTGCTTAACAGTCATCCATCCGCTTGCCATGCAAATAATAGGATTAGGAAATCGTCTTGACCAACGATCCTTTAAAGCTGAAGGAGGGGCAATAATTATTTTACCCTCATAAAAGTTTTTATCTTTTGAAGAGACTTTTTCAAACTTTCCAATATTAATTTTTTCTTTTGAATAATATTGGCATAACTTTTCTAGAGAGCCATGAATATAAATTGTCTCATTATATTTCTGCTGGCGTAAAAGATTCATTACTCTTTGTGCTTTGCCAAGAGCATACGCACCAACAATATGACAATTATTTTTATTTATCTTTACAGATCGTATGAGTTTTTGAATTTCATCTTTGGGATCTGGATGTTGAAATATGGGTAATCCAAATGTTGCTTCGGTAATTAAAGTATCACATTTAACCAGTTTGAAATTTTTACATGTTTCATCTTTTCCTACTTTATAATCACCTGTGATGACTAAACGATGATTATTTTTTTCAATTAAAACTTGAGCACTCCCTAAAATATGTCCTGCAGGGTATAATGTAAAATCATAGTTTTTAATTGAGTATTTTTGTCCGTATCTAAGAGGAGTAAATTTCTTCGCACATTTATCTCCGTAGCGAATTTTCATTATGTCTATTGTTTGCCTAGTAGCAATAACATGATCATGTCCAAATCGGGCGTGATCTGCGTGACCATGTGTAATAATTGCTGTTTTTTTCGGCAATATTGGATCTATATGTACATTTATATCTTTGATAAATAGCTGATGGTTAATGAAATCCATATGAATATAAATAAATCGAATCCCTTATTATTACACCCCTTAAACAAGTGGATGAAGAAAAAAAAATGGTCCTGGTTTCCTCATCAAATTGAAACCTTTCATTATGTTCGAACTGGGTCTGATGTTGTTGTATTTGCTCCTACTGGTGCTGGCAAAACGTTAACAGGGTTTATTAATCCAATAGATGATTTAATAAAATTAAAAAAATTTAAAGGTCTTCATACTCTCTATATTTCTCCATTAAAATCTCTTGCCAACGATATTGTGAGAAATTTAGAGAAACCTATTAAAGAGCTTGATTTAAATATTTCATTTCAAGTAAGAACAGGTGACACAACACCATATAAAAAACAAAAACAAAAACAAAAACCTCCTAATATCCTTATTACAACTCCAGAGTCACTTGCTTTGTTAAATTCGTATGAGAATGCAAAAGAATTTTTTCACAATCTAAAATATATAATTATTGATGAGATACACACTTTTTTGGATAATAAGAGAGCTGATCTTCTAAGTTTAAATATTGAAAGACTACAAACTTTCTCTCCAAATTTACAACGAATAGGTTTGTCTGCAACTCTCAAGAATAAACAAGACGCCAAAAAATGGCTTTGCCGCAAAAAACCAAAAATAGTTTCTTATGAAAATTCAGTTTTACCTAAGATTAAAATTCTAGAATCAAAAGAACGTATTCCTTGGTCTGGTCATATGGCTACGTATTCTATTAATGAAATCTATAAAGAAATAATGAAATCAAAATTAACTATTATTTTTGTTAATACGAGGGCGCAAGCCGAATATATGTTTAAAAACTTATGGCTAATTAATAAGAAAAAATTAAAAATTGCTGTTCACCATGGTTCATTAGAAAAAAACCTACGTTTAAAAGTAGAAAATAATCTTAGCAAAGGATTAGTTGACTGTGTTGTTGCTACCTCTTCTTTAGAGCTTGGATTAGATTATGGAGATGTCGAAAAAATTATTCAAGTTGGAGCACCTAAAGGGATTAATAGATTATTACAGCGTGTAGGAAGATCAAATCATAATTTAAATACACCTTCAAAAGCAATTTTAGTACCCACTAATCGTTTCGAATTTATCGAAGCAAAAGCTGCTATTGAAGAAATAAAAAAAAATAACTTAGATAAAATAGATTTAAAAGAAGGAAGTTTTGATGTTGTAGCTCAACATATTTTTGCAACGGCTTGTGCGGGGCAATTTAATATCAATGATCTTTACAAAGAAATTATCAAAGCATATCCATACAAAAAATTAAAACTTAATGATTTTAAACAATTGATTAATCTCATACAAGATGGCGGATATGTTTTAAAAAATTATGATCAATTTAAGAGAATCTTCCAACTGAGAGAAAATAAAAATATTTATAAGTTAGTAAATAAAAGAGAAACACGAAAATACCGCATGAATGTTGGAACAATAATTGAAAATCCGATGTTAAAAATAAAACTTGGAACAAAAACGTTAGGGAATATAGAAGAAGTTTTTATTCAAAATCTTTCTCAAGGTGATTCATTTATATTTGCTGGTCGAGTACTAGAATTTCAATCAATGAAAAATAATTTAGTACAAGTTAAAAGAAGTAAATCTTTAATTTCAAAAATTCCATCATACTCTGGAGGCAGAATGCCATTATCAACAAATTTGGCTAACTCAGTTAGGGCTTTGTTGGCAAAAAGTAATATGTCGGATTTATATCCAGAGCAAATTACTCAATGGTTAAAAAGACAAAAATATATATCTAAAATTCCTAAAAAAGATGAATATCTAGTGGAACAATTCCCTCGAAAAAAAAATTTTTATACTGTTATCTATACTTTTGCAGGATGGCATGCCAATCAAACACTAGGATTTTTATTGCTGAGAGGCTTTAAAGAATTTAACTATAAACCTCTAGGTTTTGTCGCTAATGATTATGCTATTGTTTTATGGTCTTTAAAAGAAGCAAAAGAAATTAAAACAATTCTAAATTTAGGATTGTTAGATAAACATTTAGACAATTATCTTGAAGAAACTTCAATAGTCAAAAGATTGTTTAGAGATAATGCAATTATATCTTGTTTAATAGAAAGAAGGTTGCCAGGGATGGAAAAAACTGGAAAGCAAGTTTTATTTAGTTCTGATCTAATTTATACAGTTCTCAAAAAAAATGAACCAGATCACATTCTTCTAAAATCATCATATGAAGACGCAAAAAAGAATATGATTGATTATGATAGACTTAGAGAAATCTTAAAAAAAATTGATAAAAAAATTATATTAAAAAAACTAACAAGTATCTCACCATTGGCTGTTCCAATTATTCTCGAAATTAATAGAGAAAATTTATCAAAAAAGGAAACTGATGAATATATTTTAGAGGATTTAGAAAATGAAATATTAAAAGAGGCTAATGTTTTATCAATTAATTAATTTTGGTAATGAAGAATTTCATGCTTACCCAGATAAATCTCTTTATTGGAAAAGACTAAATACCCTTATAGTATCAGATTTACATATAGGAAAATCTATTAGTTATGCAAAAAATAAGCAATTCTTACCTCCGTATGATACAAAAGAAATATTAAAAAAAATTTTTGTTAGTTTAGATAAGATTAAACCAAGTAATTTAATTATAGTTGGTGATTTATTACACGATGTTTTTTCAACTTTGAGTTTAAAAGATCAAGATCATAGAAATCTTAGTCAATATATGAAAAATACTGATTTCATATGGATTAAGGGTAATCATGATGAAAATATACAAATTGAAGGTTTTAAAAACTTAACAAATTTCAAAATTGATAAATTTTTATTTACACACATACCTATCAAAACATCTTTATTTCAAATTTGTGGTCATTATCATCCAAAAGTAAAAATTTCACACAGAGGGAAAACTATTTATAAAACATCTTTTGTGCATAATGAAAAAATATTGATTTTACCAAGTTTTGGAATTTTAACAGGTGGATTGGATATCAATTCTAAAGAAATAAGTGATGTGTTGGGTAAGAAAAATTTGAGTATTTATCCTGTAGGTCAGGATAAAGTTTATAAATTATAATTAAAATAATTGATAATTACGATGCCAATTAAAATAAAAAAATTCAACATAAATAATATAACTGAAAGTAAATGCATATATTTAAAACTAGAAGATGCTTTTTCATCACCTTCTAATTCTTTATCTCTAAAATTATTAATTTTGGGTGTTAAATAATTTCTATTAATAATAAAACTTACAGCCACTATTACTAATAAAATAGAATTTAAAATATTACCTGAAATATAACTAAGAATTAAAGATAAAAAAGTTATTATAAACCCAAATAAAAACATTCGAGGAAAAATTGTTCTTAAAAATTTACTGCTGGCGTTAGTACTTAATGTGGCAAAGACTGAAGGTGAGACAACAGCCATAAAAAAAATCATAGACCCTATTAGGATTGTTACTAAAAAAATAAGAGTATAAATTATCATCAGTTAAAATTGCTCTTATATAAAGAGCAATTGTTATATTTATGAATTATCAATTGCTGTTTTTAATTTTCTATATTCCATAGAATTAGTTCCAGCTATTGTTTTTAATTTTAATAACATTTCATTAGCTTTATTCATATTACCAAGGGTGATGTAAAGTTCTCCAAGATATTCATGTGCTCCTAAATGTTCTGGATTTGCTTCTAAAGCAATTCTATATGCTTCAAAGGCCTTATCTAGATTTGGCTCACTATGCTTTCTGTAACTAAAACCAAGTAGGTTATATACATCAGCTTTTTTTTCACCTAGGTCTTTACGCTTAGCAATTTTTTCAAGTAATTTAATAGATTTATCAAATTTCTTATAATAAACTAATTCGTAAGCTTTATCATATAATTTGGTAACTTGTTCACTAGCTGAAATGCTAGTTTCACTGTCATCTGAGCTAGTACTAGCGGCAAACGATGTGGAACTTATAAATAATAATGTAAGAAATATTCTAATCATCAGGATCAGATATGTGGGTTTAAAACAATTTCAATATTTGTATGTGAATTAATTTAATTAATGGCAGGCAATATTATACTTTTTTAATCTGTAATAATTATATGGCCACGGCGTTAGAAAGCCTGCAAGAAGCATTATAGGTATTACCCACCATACAAGTTTAGCGCCACCCATAATGATCCAGTCAACTGCATTCATGGCTATTTCCATAGACACCATTGAAATTAAACTCATTCCTATGGCCGTTTTAAAAGCTTTGCTGATAATCATTTGTCTTGATAAAACGACAGTCTCTAAAATAATGCTAGTAATAATACCATTAATGATTGCTAGGATCATAATATAAAGAGTAGGCCAAGGAATGCCAGTTAATTGAAAATAGAGTATGGTTCCAAAATCGCCAATACTACATCCTAGCAAACACCAAGCAGTATTTTTAGCACTTCTTCTCCATGTATGTTTACATTTCCAATGAAAACGTGGAGCTGGTTTTTTTAATGTTTCGGCAACAGACATTTCAATTAAATTTCTTGTTTAAATTCCAATGTATTATTAATATCATTAATCTCATAACTATCAACTTTACCATTAGTCCATTTAATTGATATATTTTTAATGATTTCACCTTCACGTAAACCGTAATGTGCTACTGGTTCCATTTGACATAAATATCCTGAGCCTGCATCAATAGTCTTTGCATGATTTCTTAAATTTGTATGTAATGTGACTGTTGCACCTCTAGCTGGAGCGCCAAAAGTGTTTAGAGGTTTTATTCTAATAAAATTTGTATTTGATACATTTGCCTTAAATAAACTGAGTGGCTGAGCTCCAGATTCACCGTGAGAAATAAGTAATTCTAGAATGCCATCACCATCAATATCAGCAACAGCAGCACCGGTTCCTACCCCCTGGGCTTCAAGTGCTTCTTCTAATTTAATTTCTTCTAGGTTTCCTCCATCAAGGATACGAAAGAGTTTATTTGGTTGACCGATATTATTTAAAAAAATTTCATCATAACCATCATTATCAAAATCAGCTGATATTACTGTTCGTATTCTACTAGGTGATCTAAAATCTAATGAAGACATATCGAGAAAAGATACTTTTTGTTTTACAAAAATACGATGATAACCTTCCCAGTTACTTGTTATGATATCAAGTTCACCTCTATACAAAAAATCAGTTAAAGCAGTTCCGCGACCATTTTGAAAAGTATCTTGCACATTTTTTTCAATCGCAATATCATTAAAATTACCATTAATATTTTTATATAAAAAATTTGGACCCCTCTCATTAGCTGCAAATATATCCATATTATCAGAAACTATATGTCCTGAAATTACCGCTCTTCCTCCAGTTATTTGATCTATTCCAAGCATTGGAGCTAAATCTTCAACTTCATTTTCTTCAATTTCATAAAATCTAGTAGGACCTCCATAATTAGCAACATATATGCCATACTTTCCCAATCCATTTCTGTCTACACAGACAACAGATCTGCCTGCGGTTAAATTTAAATTTTCTAGATTTTTTTCTAACTCAAAATAATCGAATATTTTATTATTGTTATCCAGTAATCTATCAGAATATTTTTTTTCTCCACTATACGTATCAGTATTTAAGAAATAAATTTCTTCAAAACCATCCTGATCAATATCACATGCTGCCACACCAATAGTATTTCTATCTTCATCAATGAATAAAGGATCTTGCATTGTATTTATTAGTTTTCCATTTTTATAGCTAAGAGCTAAATTTGAGTAACCAAAACCTGCAACAATGAATTCATAACTTCCATCTTTATCAAAGTCAGTTACTGAAATCCCATAACTTAATCGATCGTTATTATCTTCAATTATATTTGAAATATTAGAAAAAAATTCTGCCTTAGCCATACTAGATATTAATAAGATAAAAATAAAAACTAACTTATTCATTTCAAGTATTTTCAATTTGCCAATCTAATAAAAATGTCACCCATTCCAAAATTAAGTTCTTCAAGGGGCATACTATTTCTAACTTCGCACATAGGTCCTGTTATCTGGTCATTTTTTATATAATCAATATCGTAAGCATCACATTTTTTTGCATTATGCAATACACCAATAATAAGTTTGTTATCTACGGAGTAAGTGTATTCTTTATTTAATTCATCACCTTCACAAAAATAATCTCTATTCACAAGTTCGGGAAAATCATTTTTATTGCATGGATTATCAATAACGATTGTATAAATATCTTTTGATTGATCTTTAAAATCAATGTTAACTTTTTTTGTTTCTGAATATTTCATTACGTCACATAAGCAAGGCCAACAACATTTGTAGTATTCTCCACAAATTTTTAAATTACTATCTTCATCAGTAAGATAGATATCATCTGGCTTTGTGTCTGGTGAGATTAATGAACCAGATACAGCACAATATAGCTTGTTAAACGCCATAAATTCATCATAATTTAAATCTTGATTTAAAGCATATTTAAAAAAACGTGGACCAGCTGCATTTCTATTACCATCTGGAAAGATAAGGTTCCAATCTTGAACAAGTTTTTGATATAATTTTTCATTATTTCCAAAACTTTTTGATGCATTGAGCAATCCAACAAATAAAATAAAAATTATTATTATTTTATTAAAAACAT
>CACKSN010000013.1 GCA_902602845.1 uncultured Alphaproteobacteria bacterium
ACTATACAAATTATTTTTGATGATCCAAATTTATCTTTAAAATCATCAAAAAAATTAACTTGGATTACATTAATAATATATGGAATTTGGCACAATACACCTTTTGCTTTTGTTGTTTTTTACGCTGGACTACAAACAGTACCTCAAGATCCAATGGAGGCAGCTGTAATTGATGGAGCTTCAAGAGCTCAAAGAGTAAGGCATATTGTTCTTCCTCATTTATATCCAGTGGCAACCTTTATTGCTTTAATATGTTTAATGGATAACTTTAGAGTTTTTGAACCGATTATAGGTTTTAGTGCTGAAGGAGTAGCGCAATCTTTATCATGGATGATTTACAAAGATCTCAGAAATGAAACATTAATGTTATTTGGATCGGCAGGAGCAACGTCAATGCTAACAATTTTGGGAGTAGGAATCCTTCTAACTCCAGTTCTTATTAGAACATGGAAAGAATTTAAAACTGAGAGATAAATGGAATCAAAAGTTAATAAATATTCTAAACAATTAATAATTATAAATTCAATTTTTATTATTTTTTGGTTGACTATCTCCGTTTTTCCTTTTCTCTGGACACTGTGGGGATCATTAAAGGTCAAAGCAGACTTTTTTTCAAGAGCTGACTGGTATTATGCTATTTCTGGCTTTAATACCCTAATTGAAACTGGAAGAAATTTTACATTAAATGGTTATATAGAATCTTGGACTGAAGGTGAATTTGGAAGAGCTGCTTTAAATACAATTATTGTCACAATATCTGTCGTATCTATTTCTTTATTTTTAGGAACACTTGGTGCTTATGCTCTATCAAGATCAACCTATAAGTATACCTTTTGGATTTTAATTGCAGCATTAATTTTTAGAGCAATGCCGCACATCACTTTGGTGTCAGGTTATTTATTTCCTTTTTTTCAATTTGGAGTTTGGGGTATTTTACCAACTACGATAATTGTGTTGGTAGCAATTAACCAACCATTTACTTTGTGGTTATTATATTCATTTTTTAAAACAGTGCCTAAAGAATTGGATGAAAGTGCTTTAATTGACGGCTGTTCATATTTTCAAGCATTTCGTTTTATAATTATGCCTGTTATGTGGCCAGGAGTTATAACAGCTGGCTTATTTAGTTTAATGTTAGCATATAATGATTTTACAGTAACTGCTTTGTTACTTAATCAAGAAAACTACACTATGGTTCCAAAAATCAATGCATATCTTGGAACAGTAGAGTACGGAGGTAATTACATGTGGGCGGTAGCTAGTGTTGTTTCTGCAACAGCACCATTATTTATGATCGTTATGTTTTTTCAGCGACAATTAATTAGTGGTTTAACTGCAGGTGCAGTAAAGGGTTAAAAAACATATTAGTTAAATATAGGTTTTATTATGAAATACAAAGCTTTGCTGTTCGGATCGATTGGAACTCTTATCGAATCTTCTAATATTCAACGTAATTCATTTAATAAAGCTTTCAAAGAAGCTGGTCTAGAGTGGTATTGGGATGAGCAAGATTATAAAATTTTGTTAAAAAAATCTGGCGGGACAAAAAGAGTAGAAGATTTTGCTGAGAAAAATAATACTAATGTAAATGCATCACAAATTAGAAATAGAAAAACAGAAATCTTTAGTTCATTCATTATTAAAAACAAACAAAAATTAAGAAAAAGTGTTGATGAAATAATTAAGTATTCAAAAGATAATAATATTAAACTTGCTTTCTCAACTTCTACAACTTTAAATAATGTCGATGCGGTATTCGAAAGTCTTTCTGGTCAAATTGCTAAAGAAGATTTTGACTTTATTGGCAATAAATCGTTTGTTAAAAAGGAAAAACCACATCCAGAAATTTACAAAATCACCTTAGATAAACTTAATTTACAAGCAGAAGATTGTCTTGCAATAGAGGATACTGAAGAAAGTAGTAATTCTGCTGTGAGTGCAGGAATTAAGTGCATCGGATTTCCGGGCGATTACCACCAAGAAGATAATTTTCAAATGTGCATCAAAAAAATGAATTTATTAGATCAATCTATCTTTTCATTGTAAACAATCTGAATAAATGTTTCTTAAAAATTTAAATATAAACAACAAGACCGCTCTTGTTACAGGATCAGGAAAAGGTATAGGTAAAGCATGTGCGATAGCATTAGCAGAAGCAGGGGCAAATTTAATTATTTTGAGTCGAACAGAGAAAGATCTTTTAATTGTTCAAAACAAAATTAAAAAACTCAAAAAGAAATGTAGTTATTATGTGTGTGATGTAACAAATGTAAAAGAGATTAAAAAAATATTTTCTGAAATCAATAAATTAGACATATTAGTAAATAATGCTGGCACAAATAGACCTGAATATTTTACTAAAATTAAAAGAAAAGATATGAGTGAAGTTGTTGATCTTAATATTAAAGCATCATTTGATATTGCACAATTGGCAACAAAAGTTATGCTTAAATCAAAAAATCGAAAAAAAATTGGTGGATCTATAATAAATATTTCTTCTCAATTAGGTAAGGTCGGAGCTCCTCTTAGAAGCGTCTATAATATGACTAAGTTTGGTGTTGAAGGTCTTACTAAAGGGATGGCTATTGATTTGGCTAAATATAACATAAGAGTTAATTCCGTTTGTCCTACATTTGTAGAAACCCCAATGGTCAAAAAATTTTTTAAAGATAAAAGTTTTAAAAAATCTGTAATTAAAAACATACCTTTAGGAAAAGTAGCAACTGAAGCTGACATAGCTACAGCAGTAGTATATTTAGCATCAGATGCATCTTCAATGATGACAGGATCATCTCTTGTAATCGATGGTGGATGGACAGCAAAATAGTCAATAATTGATGCATCGATACTTTATTATACCAATATCGGTATTTTTCATTATTATTATTTTATTTGTTTCTTATTTCCAATTTTATGATGATGAATGGAAGTATTTTTTTAAACCTGAAAAAAAAATTATACCTGAATATTGTCATGATAGCTCTACAGATCTCAAAAAAACAATACTTAATTTAGATCAAGACCAAAAAGCAAATAGAAATTTTATAGATGATCAAGATTTTGATAAAAACATAGTTCATTTAGTTTATTTTGTTCCCTGTGATCAATTTAGTAGAGATTATGATATTAATAATAAAATTGAAAATATAATTACCAACATCAATACATGGTTTTTTAAAAAAAGTAATAAACAAAAAATTAAATTTGATAACTACAATAGACAGCTCGATATTACATTCATAAGAGTTAATAAAACACTAAATTGGTTCAATACTTTTAACTCTAGGCAAAATAGCTCTGATGATAATTCATCTAGAATTGAAAAGATTATTCTTACAAATAAAAATATATTTAATAATTTTGAAACAAAAAAATTTATAGTTTTTTTTGAGGGCTGGGAAAAAAGAAAAAGTTTTTTTCATACAACTTGTGGTCGTGCTAGATTTAATGGAAAAGTAGCAGTAATATATACAAATTCTGATTTAAAAAATAAGGAAACATGCGCTGATATAATTAATTCAAATATTGATGAACTAGGAAATGAAGAGCAGTCAGTTTTACATGAGTTATTACACTTATTGGGTTTTCCAAAAAGTTGTTCAAAAAATATAGTTGCAGATAATATATTTCATGTAAATGACTCAAAAGATGATATTTTATTTAAATTTTCTGGAGGAAAATATTTAGATTTTAATAATGATGATTACTACAACCATTCAATAGATAATTGCCCAGATTTAAAAGATAGCAAATATTTAACATATAATTAATTCTCTCTATTTATTAAAAAAGTAGACACAATCACTATTAAACCTCCCACTAATGTAATTAGTGTCGGTATTTCATAAAAAATAACAAAGCTAAGCATTACTCCAAAAACAGGAAACAATGCATAAAAAGGAAAAACTATGTTTACAGGATAAATTCTATACAAATAAAACATTAACATGTGAGCTCCTATAGAAACAAAAATACCTGAATGTAAAATTAATAACCATGATTGAAAGCTAATATTTTCAACATTTTTCAATGTATCACCTTCAAAAATTGAAGACGCTATTATCAGAAATAAAAAACCAATAAATCCCATTATGCAATTCGTTAAAGTAACTTCTAAGTCTTTTAGATATCTTGAAAACACCTGTGCACTTGCATAGAAAAAAGCCATAAAACTAATTAAAAATAATGCAAATATTTCATTTCTAATTAATGGATCAAATCCTAGCAATATTATGCCAAAAAATGATACAAATATCAGTATCCATTTTTTCATGCTAACTTTTTCATTTAAAAAAAAAGAACTTAATAATATTGCAAAAGGAATTGCCAATTGTGATCCAATAATAATTGGCGAAACAATATTAGCTTTATTTATTGATAAAGTCATAAATGCATTAGTTAAAAAACCCATTGAAATCGAGAAACAAAATAGCGGTAACCAATATTTTTTTTTAGGTATTTTAAATTTCCAAAATGGTAATAAGCATATAAAAACAACAAACATCCGTAAACTTCCCATTAAAAGAGGAGGCACATTTTCATTAAAAATGATTTTTTGAATTGGATAAGCACTACCAAATATAATTGTTATTCCTAGAATTAAAAAATAATGTCTAAAAAGCATGATCTATAAAAAATTTAATCTTTAAAAATTAATTTTGTGTTGCAACAACAGCAGCCATAATAGATGCAAGTTTGGAATTCTTACTATCTGCTCTACTAGGTACTACAACAGGGGTTTTTCCACCTATCACTATGCCTGCAGCACATGCATTCATAAAATAAACCATTATCTTAGATAAGGAATTACCAGTTTCAATATTAGGAACTAATAAAATATCTGCATCACCAGCTACTTCATTTTTTATATTTTTTATATTCGCTGCTTCTTCAGAAACAGCATTGTCAAATGCAAGAGGTCCATGAATGAAAGCGTTGATTTTTTCTTCTTTTGCTAATTCCATAACTTTTTTTGCTTCTATCGAGCTTGGCATACTTTCGATAGGATCTTCTGTACCAGATAAAATCGCAACTTTTGGTTTACTAATATTTAATTTATTACAAAACTGCACAGCATTTCTTAAAATCTGTAATTTGATATCAATACGAGGTAATACATTTAGTGCACCGTCTGTGATAAAAAGAGGTTTCTTTAGTTTTGGTGCAGTCATATGCCATATGTGGCTTAATCTTTTACCTTGGATTAAATTAAATTCTTTTTTAAGATAAAATCGCATTAATATATCTGTATGTAAGTTTCCTTTAATAATAATTTTTGCTTCATTTTCATTCGCCATTTTGCACGCTACTGATGCACTTTCTTCTTCATTAGCTGTTTCTAAGATTTTAAAGTTTTCAATATTTAAGGATAACTTTTTTGCTGTTTGTTCAATTAAATTTCTATTTCCAACCAAGGTTGGGTTGAGTATATTAATATCTTGAGCTTCTTTTACCGCTGTTAATACACTCTCTTGATCAGGGCAGACTACTACTGCTGAAATGTAAGGAGTCTTTAGGGAAGTAGTTTTTAGATCTTCTGGTATTGCAGTCATAATTGGTTTCTCTCTATACTACTGCTACATTTTTTCCTATGATATTTCTCTTTATATAAACAAATATTCTTTAATTCGGACAGATTTTAATATACTCATTCAAAATCAAAGGAAAAAAATGGACTTAGAGAAAAGAATTCAAATACCTAATTCATTAGAAGAACATTGGATGCCATTTACTTCTAACCGAGACTATAAAAATAGTCCAAGATTAATGGTAAAGGCTGAAGGTGTTTATTATACTGATCATTATGGAAATAAATTAATTGACGCTAGTTCTGGTTTATTTTGTAGTCCAGCTGGTCATTCGAGACCAGAAATACGTGATGCAGTCTCCAATCAATTAGAACAATTAGACTATGTTCAGCCTTTTCAACAAGGTTTTGGAGGTTCATTTGATTTAGCTAGAAAAATTTCTAAATACACCCCAGAAGATTTAAATAAAATATTTTTTACAATTTGTGGTTCTTCAGCTGTCGAAACAGCAATAAAAACTGCAATCGCTTATTTTAAAGCTAAAGGTGAAGGTCATCGATCTCACATTGTTGGAAGAGAAAGAGGTTATCACGGCATGAACATTGGAGGGATTTCTGTTGGAGGAATGATCGCTAACAGAAAAACATTTTCAAACATTTTAATGCCCAATGTTCACCATTTAAGACACACACATTTGCAAGAAAATCTTTTTGTTAAAGGTGAACCAGAAACTGGAGCAGATCTTGCTGATGATTTGGAAAGAATAGCTGGGAACATAGGAGCAGAAAATATTGCTGCTTGTATTGTTGAACCTGTAGCTGGTTCAACTGGGACTTTAGTTCCTCCAAAAGGTTATTTAAAACGTCTAAGAGAAATTTGTGATAAACATGGAATACTTTTAATTTTTGATGAAGTTATTACTGGTTGGGGTAGAATGGGAGCTCCATTTGCAGCACAAGCATTTGATGTTTGTCCTGATATGATGACAATGGCTAAAGCAATTACTAACGGTGTAGTACCTTTGGGAGCCGTTGCATCAAGAGATCATATTTACGATACTATTGTTGATGCTTCTCCAACAGGTGCAATAGAATTTTTTCATGGATACACTTATTCTGCTATCCCTGTTTCAATGGCAGCTGGTCTTGCTATGCAAGATATTATTGAAAAAGAAAATCTTTTTGAAAGAGCAAAAGATATGTCCCCTTATTTTTTAGATGGTTTATTTTCATTAAAAGACCTTGATATAATTACTGACATTAGAGGTTATGGAATGATGGGTGGAATTGATATCAAAATGGATGAGCGTTTGGGTAAAGCTGGTTATGCATGTTTTAAAAAATTATTTGAAGCTGGTTTAAGTCTTAAAGCAACAGGAGATTGTTTAATTATTGCACCACCTTTCATCTGCGAAAAAAAACATATCGATGAGATTATTGAAAAACTAAGAACTGGTATTTCAAATTATATGCATGACAGATAATGAAAGTTGGAGTACCGTCTGAGATTAAGGCTCAAGAATCAAGAGTCGGTCTTACACCACAAAGTGTTAAAGAATTAACTAAAGATAGTCATACTGTTTTAATTCAAAATAATGCAGGAATTGGTGCAGGCTTTTCAAATAGTGATTATGAAAATTCTGGAGCAAAAATTGTTAATTCAGCAGAAGACATATTTAACGAATCTGAAATGATTATTAAGGTTAAAGAACCTCAAATGAATGAAGTAGAAATGTTAAAAGAAAACCAAATTCTATTTACATATTTACATCTTTCAGCCGCTCCCCAATTAACAAAAGGTCTAATAGACTCAAAATCAATTTGTATCGCTTATGAAACAGTAACTGATCAAAATAATAAACTGCCATTGTTAGCCCCCATGAGCGCAGTTGCTGGCAGAATGTCAATTCAAGCTGGAGCTTATTCTCTTGAAAAGCATAAAGGAGGAAGTGGCTTATTACTAGGGGGTGCACCAGGTGTTTTACCAGGCACAGTTCTTATTTTAGGAGGCGGTGTTGTTGGTGAAAACGCTGCAATCATCGCAACAGGAATGCAAGCAAAAGTATTTATTACCGATAAGTCTGAGCGACGTTTAGAAGAATTAAAAGAGAAATTTGGAGATAAAATTGAACCTTTACACAGTGATAAAATCAATATTCAAGATTATATTTCTAAATGCGACTTGCTTGTTGGAGGAGTTTTAGTACCTGGTTCTAATGCACCAAAAATAATAACTAAAGAAATGATTAAAGAAATGAAGAGCGGGTCTGTAATTGTAGATGTTGCAATAGATCAAGGGGGTTGTGTGGAAACAAGTAAACCAACAACTCACGCAAATCCAACATATATCGTTGATGACATTGTTCATTATTGTGTTGCTAATATGCCAGGCGGTGTTCCTAGAACTTCAACTCTTGCTTTAAACACTGTTACATTACCTTTTATTCAAAACTTAGCTGCTAATGGTTTTAATAAAGCACTAAAAAATGATAAAAACTTTATGGACGGTCTAAATATTTATAAAGGCTCAGTAACTTATAAAGCTATTGCCGATGATTTAAGTTACGAATATGTAGATCCAGAAACTTTAGTTCACTAGAAATTTTTAGCAGCATCTACCATAATCTTTAATTTAGATTTTGCTAAATCTCTTGATAAATGTCCTAGTCCACAATCAGGTGCTACTATAAGTTGTTCCTTATCAATAAAGTGTAATGCAGCTTTTATTCTTGAAATGATTTCTTCTTTAGTTTCTATTTCTGAACTTGCAATTTTTATTAATCCAAAAATAATTTTTGTATTTTTAAAATTTTTTAAAAACTTTAGATCATTATATCTGTGAGCATCTTCAATTGAAACTGTATCTATAATAGAGTTATCTAATTCCTCACTAATTTTTTCATAAGAATCTAAAGGAGCTTTTGGATAATCAATTGCATCTAATTTATCAGGATATCCGCAGCAAATATGTGTTATTTTTTCTACACTTTCATCATTTATATCCTTAAAACATCTCTCTAAATTTTTAATACCAAAATTTAATGCATTTACTGGTTTTCTTGCAAACAGCGGTTCATCTACTTGTATATACTTACATCCGACATCAACTAATCTTTTAATTTCAATATTTATTGCATCTGCTAAATCTTCTCCCATCTTTTCATCAGATTTGTAATAAGTGTTGGCTATAGTGTCTGTTATCGTCATTGGACCTGGAATTGTAATTTTTAAAGGTTTTGAAGTAAGTTTTTGGTTTATATTCCATTCATTAACTAAAAAAGGTTCTGTAGCTTTAACTTTCCCTGTTATTGTTGGAAGCCAACATTTGTAATTTCCTGTTCTTGCTACTTTTTCAGAAAGTGTTTCATAATCAATACCCTCAAGATATCTACAATGATAATGAATATAATTTTCTCTTCTAACTTCACCATCAGTTAAAATATCTATTCCACACTCTTCTTGATCTTTAATTATTTCTATTGTTGCTCTTTTAAATAGTTCTTCAGCCTTAGTACCCATTGCCTTAATTTCATTATTATAGAATTTTGTTGGATGCTCCGTATCTGTTCCACCTGCTGCATTAAACCAATCAGTAATTTTAATATAATTAGGTTTTGGATAGGCCCCTATTACTGTGGTTAACATAAATTTATTTATATATATTTAATTAAAATAAAATATAAATAATATTAATTATAGAAATTATATGGATTTACTACCTCCAAAGAATTTAACTAATTATTTTAAAGGAAATTTACATGGACACTCCACTCATTCTGATGGAGCATTAAAACCATATGAAGTTGTTAATGAGTACAAAAAATTAGGATATGACTTTACATGTCTCTCAGAACATCTTTGGAAAGGTGAAAAGTTTGCTAACGAATTAGTTTTAGATACAACTAATTTAAATGAAGATAATTTTATTGTCATTCCTTCTGCTGAACTTCATTGTAAGGGAAAAAAATATATCAAAAATGGGCTCTGGCATATAGTTGCTAATGGATTACCTTTAGAGTTTAAATGCGCTGATGATCAAGAAAGAGCACCAGAGTTAATTAAAAGAGCATTAGATACTGGTGCATTTGTAACAATTGCACATCCAGAATGGTATACTTTAACTTTTGATGAATGCATGTCTGTAAGTCATGTTCATGGAGTAGAAATTTATAATCACTCATGCCACATAGAAGCAGCAAGAGGTTTTGGTACGGCAACTGTAGATTATTTATTGCAAGAAAATAAAAAAATTTTTTTAACAGCTACTGATGACTCACATTTTAGAATGCATGATGCAGGAGGAGGTTGGGTAATGGTAGCTTCTGATAATTTGAATGAACAATCCATTTTAGATTCCTTAAAGATGGGAAAATATTATTCTTCAACTGGGGTTGAGATTTTAAAATTTGAAATCCAAAATAATTTAGTAAAAGTAATTTCTTCTCCATCAGAGCATATCACTTTAGTTGGCAAAGGTTCTAAATCCTTAAGTGTAAATGGTAATAATATTACAGAGGCAATTTTTGATCTAAGCAATTTTGATACAAATTGGTTTAGAATTAGCATTATTAATAAATTTGGCCGTTTTGCTTGGTCAAACCCTGTTTGGCTATAAAAAGAAATACACAATTTTCTTAAAAAAAACGTAATATAATTGTCAAATATTTTTGATAAAAACTCAAAAGTGTATAAAAAAAAAGTATACGATAAATTTATCTTATAGGAGAAAATATATGTTAAAAAAACTATTCATAGCTTTAGTATTTTCTTTCACAACTTTAGTGTGGAGTGGAAGCTCTTTCGCAGATGGTCATTGTCAAGGTTCTACAATGAACGATGGTCAAAAAGGCGGAAAGTACCCACAGCAATATGAATTATCAGAATATGAAAGTGCAGCCGGATGTACTATGAAGTTTTCTGAAAATCCAAATATTGCTAGTATAAATGCTACAATTCAAGGTAACGAAGGTTTGCCTGGTGTCGCAGATCGATTACCTGATGAACCTCTAGTCGTTGTTCCTTACGATTCTATTGGTGAATATGGTGGAACTATTAATTTCCTTTCTAACGCAACAGAAGCTGGTACTTCTGATATGCTTTCAACAAGACACGTTAATTTACTTCGTTTTGCTGATGACTTATCTACTATTGTTCCAAACGTTGCTAAAGATTTTGAATGGAATTCTGATTTTACAACTTTAACCTTTACACTTAGAAAAGGTCACAAGTGGTCTAATGGAGAACCATTTGTCGCTAGAGATGTAGAGTTTTGGTATGAGGATTTAATGATGAATCCAAAAATCAGAGAAAAACCATATCCTTATTTATTAGTTGGTGGCGAACCAATGACTGTTGATGTAATTGATGATCAAACTGTTAGATTCAATTTACCTTCACCATTCCCTGGTTTAACTGCTACAATCGCATGGTCATATAATCAGTTTTTCATGCCTTCTCATTTCCTAGAACAGTTTCACCCAGAAATTGATTCTAATGCAGATGCAAATGCTCAAGCTTTAGGATTTGCAGATGGTTATGATGCGCTTGCTGCATATTATGGAAACTCTGGATGGACTGATACTCCGACTCCACTTCTTGCAAGACCGGATTTAGTAGCTGGCCTTCCATATGCTGCATATCCATCTTTGGAAGCATATATGACTATCGAAGATACCACTGAAGGAAGAGTATATGCTGCTAATCCTTATTTCCACCAAGTTGATACTGCGGGAAATCAGTTACCATATATTGATTATCAAAATGAAAGATACATCAATGAAAACGAAATAAGATTATTAAAACTCGTTAATGGTGAAGTTGATTATAAATCTCAGTCAGTTCAGCTTGAGTCTGCGCCTCAACTATTAGACGGTGCTGAAGGAGGTGGATATAGTGTGCAAATCAACCCAGGTTGTGGTGCTGCATTATTTAGTTTTAATGTAACTCACCCTGACCCTGAAAAACGTAAAGTGTATGGTGATATTCGTTTCCGTCAAGCAATGTCAATTGCAATGAACAGAGATGAAATCAATGATGTTGCTTATTACGGTTTAGGTAAAGTTGAGCAGTTTGTAGGATTTTCACCTGCACCAGACTTTGTTCCTGAAAGTATTAAAATGCACATGACACAATACGATCCAGACGGAGCAAATGCACTTCTTGATGAAGTAGGATTAAAAGATGTAGATGGTGATGGATTTAGAGAACTTCCAAATGGTGATGCTCTAGCTATTAACATTGATTATGCTACTCAAGGTATTGGTGGTGTTGAAGTTGAACTTGTTGCAAGATATTTCAATGAGGTAGGAGTTAAAACTACTTTCAAAGAAGTAACTCCAGATGAATATCGTGGTTCGCAAGCTGCAAATCAATTAGATGTTCATGTATGGGATAAAGGCCAACCACTTGCAATTGTTGCTGGTAACCCAGAAACATTTAAACCTCCATTTGGTAATTATTTTAACCATACACAAGGTTTAGATTGGGCAGCATACATTGACAGTAATGGTTCTGAAGGTACTGAACCACCTCAGTGGGTATATGACTTAAGTGATGGAATTGATAAATTCCAATCTTATGCTCTTGGTACTGCGGAGTCTAATGAGTGGGGTGAAAAAATTGCTACAATGTTAACCGAGCAAAGTCTCTTGATAGGTACGGTGAAAGCTCCTTTCCCAACTTATCATAGAAATGCACTTAAAAACTTCACACAATTTAAAACTACTTCTTATGAGTATTATAGAACATACCCATATCTAGCTACTCAATGGTGGTTAGACGAGTAATTTAAATTAATAAAATATACAAAAAGCGGCAATTATTTATTGCCGCTTTTCTTTTTTCAATTATTCTTAATTGCTAATTATTGCATATGATTAATTTTATACAATTTACACTTACAAGAGCAGGACTTGCAATTATAACTTTGCTGCTAGTATGTTTTATTGTTTTTTCTTTAATGGAATTAGTTCCCGGAACTTGTGCTGAGAGATATCTTGCATTTAAAAATACACAAGGTTCACAAATAACTTATGAAGATATAGAGAAAGAAAAAATTCGTTTAGGTTTAGATAAGCCGTTTCTGTATAGATATGGCAAATGGGTTTCTAATATAGTCTTTGAGGGTGACTTCGGTGATAGCTGTATCTTAAGAATGAATATCAATGAATTATTAAGTGGAAGATTTATGTTATCATTGACAATATGTTTGGTCGCACTTATTTTTTCATATTTAATAGCAATACCTGTAGGTATCATTTCGGCCACAACAAAATATGCCTCATTAGACAACACACTTAAATTTATAAGTTATCTAGGTATAGCCCTTCCAAATTTTTTAGTTGCACTTTGTATCATGCTGTTCATGACTGTATATTATGGAGATACAATGACTGGGTTATTTTCCCAGGAATATGAAAATGAACCATGGTCATCAGCAAAACTATTTGATTTTTTGAGTAGAGCATGGCTTCCAATTTTTGTTTTAGGTTGGAATGCAACTGCGTTTGCACTTCAGACAGTTAGAGCACTGATGTTAGATGAAAATGATAAATTATATGTGATGGCTGCAAGAGCTAGAGGAATATCAGGTATGAGTTTACTATGGAGATATCCGGCAAAGCATTCATTAGGTCCAGTAATTAATTCTATAGGTTTTGACCTTAATCGAATATTTAGTGCATTACCAATTGTAGCGTTAATTTTAATTCTTACTGAAGCTGGTGCACTATTGATTGAAGCTTTAGCAAGATCAAATGATCAGCAATTAGCAGGTGCAATTATTTTTCTTTTAACAGCAACTATTGTTTTTGTTAATTTTATAACGGATATCATTTTAGCTATAATTGATCCAAGAATAAGAAAAGGAGTTATGGGTGGAGGTTAGTAATCAAAAAAAAGAAGCTTATTATACTGCAACGCAGATGCAGTTAGTAAGGACACGCTTTTTTGGAAATAGATCTGCTATGATAGCTGGCTCTATTTTACTGTTTATGATTATTTGCAGTCTCTTTGCAGATTTTCTATCTCCTTATGACCCCACAATTAAAGGAAGGGATAAAGATTATGAAAATGGAGCACCCCAAATTCCAATGTTTTGGGATGATAATGGATTTTCAGCTAGGCCATTTCTTCACACATTAGAAAAGTATAGAGGAGCAGATACAAATTTCAGATGGGTCTATAAAGTTGATACTGAAAAAAGAAGATACGTTTATTTTTTTGTTGAAGGATGGGAATATAAAGTTTTTGATTTTAATATAAATCTTCCAGGAAAAATTTTTGATTTTAAAATTCCAGGTTTTACATTTAATACTCATTTGTTTGGAGTTGAAGAAGGTGGTATTCATATATTTGGAACAGATAAGGCTGGAAAAGATTTATTTAGCAGAACCTTAAGCGCAATTTACATTTCGCTGGCTGTAGGCACACTTGGAGTTTTTATATCATTTGTACTATCACTAATTATAGGCGGAATATCAGGTTACTATGGTGGATGGATTGATAGTGTATTGCAGATGTTTACTGATGCAATTCGAACGGTACCACCAATACCTTTATTTATGTGTCTTGCCGCGTTTGCGCCATTAGAATGGAGTTCTGAATTGCGTTTCTTTTTTATATCATGTTTACTTGGATTAATATCGTGGCCAACACTTGCAAGAAGAGTAAGAACTCATCTACTTAGTGAAAGAAGCCAAGAATATATTCTTGCTGCAAAACTTTGTGGAGCATCATCTACTCATATTATTATAAGACACTTATTACCAAGTTTCACAAGCTACATTATTGTCGATTTAGTAATTAGTTTTCCATACATGTTATTATCTGAAACTGCTTTAAGTTTTATAGGATTAGGTTTGAGAGAACCTGTAAATTCTCTTGGTGTACTTTTGCAAAATGCAACCAAGGCTGATGTACTTTTAAATTATCAATGGTATTTTATTCCTGTATTTTTTTTAGTCGTATTAATTTTAACATTTGTTTATGTAGGGGATGGATTACGTGATGCAGCAGATCCTCATAAGGTAAAGTAATATGAGTCACTTATTAGAAGTAAAAAACTTAGATGTAAAATTTGATACTGATGAAGGTAGAATAACAGCAGTTGAAAATATTTCTCTTTCTGTAGATCAAGGAGAGGTACTTGGTATAGTTGGCGAATCTGGATCAGGTAAATCTGTTACAGCTAAATCGATTATGAAGTTAAACCCAGGTAATACCTCTTATAATGAAGATGCAGAAATAATTTTAGACAACGAAAACGTTCTTCAATTTACTTCTAAGCAAGACTTAAAAAAAATTAGAGGTGGAAAAGTATCAATGATTTTTCAAGAACCTATGGCAAGCTTTGCTCCAGCAATAAAAATTGGTGCACAAATGGTTGAGCAATTACTAATTCATAAAAATATTAATAAAGATGAAGCAAAATCAATATCTATAAACATGCTTAAAAGAGTAGGTATAGCAGATGCAGAAAAACGGTTTAATCAATATGCTTTTGAACTATCAGGAGGAATGCGTCAAAGAGCTATGATAGCTATGGCATTATCAACTATGCCTAAACTTTTATTAGCAGACGAGCCTACAACTGCTTTAGATGTAACAATTCAAGCTCAAGTAATTAACTTAATTAAAGATATTATTAAAGAATATCAAATGGGCGTAATATTTATTACTCATGATCTAGGTGTTATTGCTCAGGTCGCTGATCATGTAGCAGTAATGTATTTAGGAAGTGTAGTTGAAAAAGGTCCAGTAAATGAGATTCTTAAAAATCCTAAACATCCTTATACAAAAGGTCTATTACAAGCCTTGCCTGATATTAATAACTTAGATGCACCATTATCTCCGATACCTGGAAATATTCCAAGTCCATTAGATAGACCTACAGGTTGTGTATTCAGAACTCGGTGCCCTCATCATAATCCTGAGGGTAAAGATGGTAAAATAGAAATGAAATTAATTGAAGTTGAACCGGGTCACTGGGTTGACCAGTGTGGAATTCAGTGTGGTCAAAATGGGTGATAATTTAATTTCAGTTAATAATGTTTCAGTAAATTTTGATTATCAAGAAAATTTTATTTCAAAAAAACAAAAAATACATGCAGTTAACAATATTAATATTAAAATAAAAAAAGGATCTTTTTTTGGTTTAGTTGGCGAGTCAGGTTCAGGAAAAACTACTCTCGGTAGAGCAATACTTGGGGCTAATAAAATTAGTTCAGGAAATGTTATTTTTCATGACGATGAAAGAGATTATGATTTAACTAATATGAACAAACAAGATTTAAAAGAATATAGAAAAAAAGCTCAACTAATTTTTCAAGATCCTTATGCTGCTTTAAGCCCAAGAATGACTGTTAGGGATATTATTGCAGAACCTTTAGAAGTAATGAAAATAACAAACTCAAGACAAGAGACTGATGAAAAAGTAAGAGATATCGCAGCTAAATGTAGACTAAATATTGAGCATTTACGAAGATTCCCTCATGCATTTTCTGGAGGACAAAGACAAAGAATATCAATTGCAAGAGCCTTAGTAAGTAATCCAAAATTTATTGTAGCAGATGAAAGTGTTGCTGCTTTAGATGTATCAATACAAGCAGATATATTAAATCTTTTAAAACAACTTCAAACTGAACTTAACCTTACTTATTTATTTATTAGTCATGATTTAAGTGTTGTTGCGCATGTATGTGATGTTGTTGCAGTTATGTATTTAGGGCATATAGTTGAAATGGGCCCCTCAAGAGAATTATTTAAGAACCCTAAACACTCCTATACTAAAGCATTATTATCTTCTATTCCTTCAATTGATCCAGAGAAAAGATCTGAAGCTATTGAACTAAAAGGAGAAATACCTAGTGCATTAAATCCACCTCCAGGTTGTGTATTTAGAACAAGATGTCCTAATCCCGGAGTAGATTGCAAAGGTGGCGAGATAACAATGGGCCTTACTGAAGTTGAACCAGGTCACTGGGTAGACCGGTGTTGTGTTTTATAAAAAAGTATCTTTTAAAAACACATAACATTTTATGAAAAGTAATTTATTTTTAGCTGTTATCCTATCACTTTCAGGTTTGTTCTTATTAGATTGTATGGGCATAGCGATAAAGTTTTTGCGAAACGATTACCCAGCTGCTCAACTTTCTGTTTTTCGAAATTTATTTGGGATGATTCCATGTATTATTGCTTTATATTTTTCACAAGATTGGCATCGCAACGGTAGACAAATAAAAATAATGCAATGGAAGTTAGGATTATTTCGTGGAGTTTTTGTAGCCTTAGCTCAATTGTGTCTCTACACTTCTTATGCTTACCTCCCTTTTGCTTTAGTTGCTACAATGGAATATACAGGACCTATGATGGTTACTCTTCTTGCCATTCCTATATTAGGTGAAAAATTTGGTTGGTACAAAATGAGTGCTGTAATTTCTGGATTTGCGGGTATCGTTTTAATTATGCAGCCTTGGTCATCAGACTTTAATTATATGTTATTACTCCCTATCCTTGCTGCTTTTGGATATTCATTAGCAAGGGTAACATCTTTAAGTTTTGAGGATCATGTTCCTTCACCTCTTATCAACTTATACGGCCAAACAGGAACGATCATAGTTGCATGTATGTTAGTATTGTTTTTTGGTATGTGGGAAAATTTCAAAAGTATAAATGATTTCTTAATAGTTTGTGTAATGGGAATTGCAGGAGGATCTGGAACTTTACTATTAATATATGGTGCTAGAAAAGCAGAACTTAGCAAAATTATGCCATTTGACTATATTGAGATATTTTTTGCACTTATTTTAGGTTGGATATTTTTTGCAGAATGGCCGGTTGATCAACTCTTCCCAGGTGCTTTTTTCATAGTTTCAGGTGGATTAATCATTTATCTTCAACAAAGAAAAAATAATTTTCAAAGATTGAGGAAAACATAATGGAATACAAAATTAACAAACTTCAAAATGATAAAGGTTTAGATATTGATATAGTTAATATTATTAACTCGAACAATTATAGTTTTAGTTTTTATACATATGGCGGCTATATGAATGAAGTTTGTATTCCAACTTCTTCCAATGTTTCTGAAACAGAGGACGTGTTATTAGGTTATGGTAATTTAGATGATTGCCTTGAAGCTCATGGATATTTCAATTCAATTATCGGAAGAGTTTGTAATAGAATTGGGCGAAGTAAATTTACTCTTAATGGGGAAGAATATAATTTATATCCAAATACAGAACCTGATCATCTCCATGGTGGAAAGGTAGGTTTTAATAAAAAAATTTGGAAAATAGCTGATATTAAAAAAACAAGCGAAAGTATAAAAGTAGAGCTCACCTACCACTCTAAACATTTAGAAGAAAATTATCCAGGCAACTTAGATTGTCAAACAATTTATGAACTTAATAACAATAATGAAATTTTAATTTCCTTTAATGCTACTTCAGACCAAGATACTATTGTTAATATGACAAATCATAATTATTGGAATTTCCATGGTCACAAAGATAATTACAAAAATATTACTGAACACGTTGTTAGAATATCATCTAATCAAATTTGTGTAACTGATCATGGTTCAATCCCAACAGGTGAGCTATTAGATGTAATTAATACAAAATATGATCTTAATAATTCATTTGAAATAAATAATTCTTTTTTAGAAAGTGGTGGAATTGATCATAATTATGTTCTTAAAGACAATTCATTACATAAATCCATAGCTTCTATTTATAGTAAAATTACTGGTATGGGAGTTGAATATTCAACTGATCAACCTGGAATACAATTTTATACCGGAAATATGATGAAAGACTCATATGATGGCAAACATAATAAAAGCTACGGCTTACAATATGGTATGTGTTTAGAAACTCAAATTTTTCCAGATGCTATTAATCAACCAAGCTTCCCATCAACTATAATAAAAAAAGGTGAAACATATAATTCAAACACAAAAATAAAATTAAGAAATGATTTTGTATAAATAATTTATTGTTTTATCTTTTTATATCTATAGACATCCACAAAATGAAAATAAGTAAAAAAATCATAGACAATCTAAAAAAAGGTGGTGTAGATTTTTATCTAAGTGTTCCCTGTAAGTTGTTAGCTAATATGATTGAAGTTCTTGAAAATGATGATGATGTTTACTATTCGACTGTAGCGCGAGAAGAAGAAGGCATGGGTATCTGTGCTGGTGCCTACTTGGGGAATAAATTTCCATGCATAATGATGCAGAATAGTGGTATTGGAAATTCTATAAATGCAATTGTGTCTTTATTACAATTATATCAAATGCCAGTGGTTTTACTTATTAGTTATAGAGGTACTCCAGGTGAACCTGTTGGAGCACAAAGTGAAATGGCAAAAATAACTGAAGAAATTTTGCAATCATTACGAATACCAATGTTGAACTGTTCTTCTGAAAAAGATTTAGAAAAGATTTCAACATTTAGTAAACATGCAAAAGTTATTGAGTCACCAGTTGCCATATTATGCAATTTTGAATTAATGAGTAATGATTAATGAATAGATTTCAACTTCTTAAAAGTATTCAAAAAAAAATAATCAATCAACTTGTTATTTGTAATATTGGTCTTCCATCTCAGGAACTGTATAAAATTAATGATAAAGAAAATTATTTTTATATGCTGGGTAGCATGGGTTTAGCGTCTTCAATTGGGTTAGGTTTAGCTATATCACAAGATAATCCAGTGATCAGTATAGATGGAGATGGGTCTATATTAATGAATATGAATACTTTAGCTACAATTGCCAATAGAGCTCCAAATAATTATACATTACTTATTTTAGATAATGGTTCGTATGGGTCAACAGGTGATCAAAAAACTTTTACGAGTGAGTTAACTTCATTAAAAGATGTAGCAATTGGGGCCGGTTGTAAAAATGTAATTGAATGCAATGCCGAAGATACAGCAAAAAAATTAGAACAAGCTTGTGCAGATAAAAATAAATTTTATGTCATAATTTCGAAAATAAAACCAGGAAATGTAGATGTTGAACCTATACCACTCAATCCAATATCAATAAGAGATAGATTTAGGAAATTTATTGGTTTAGTATCTTACTTATAGTTTTAATTAATTGACTTAATAACTCCTCTTATTTCAGATAAACCCATCATTCTACCTATTGCTGTATAACCTGGATTTATAAATTTTTTATTTTGATCATCTAGTAAGCAATGACCATGATCAGGCCTCATTGGTATTTCGATTTTTTTATCTATACTTCTTCTTTTTTCTTCCTTAATGATCATTTTTATAATTTTTACAAAATCAATATCTCCCATTAGGTGATTTGATTCATAAAAGCTTTTTTGATCTTTTTCAATTTTTATATTTCTTAAGTGAATAAAGTTTATTTTTTTTTTAAATTTATTAAAAATGTTATACACATCATTTTTTTTGTTAGAAGCTAATGAGCCAGCACAAAATGTCATTCCATTTGAGGGTGATTTATATGAATCTAAAATATATTTATAATCATTTGAATTTGATACTATTCTTGGAACACCAAATAAACGAATTGGAGGATCATCAGGATGTAGAGCCATTTTAACATTGTGATCTTCAGCTACAGGAATAATTTCTTTTAAAAAATATTTTAAATTTTCTTTTAAATCTTTATCTTGAATATTTTTATAAGCTTGAAGCATTTTTTTAAAACTACCTATTGAATATTTTTTTTCAGCTGCTGGTAAACCACCCATAATAGCAACTTTTAAGTTTTGAATTTCTTTAGTAGTCATAATTTTATAGAGTTTTTCAGCCATTTTTATCTGATTTAAAGAGTATCTCTTCTCAATATCTTTTAAATTTAAAATAAATCTTTCAAAAATAATAATTTGTAAAAAATTAAATCTTAAAGCAAGAGCATCTGTTGGTAATTTGTAATCTAATTGAGTTCTTGTCCAATCAACAATTGGCATAAAATTATAACAAATTGTTTTAATTTTATTTTTTGCTATGTTTGAAATAGTATCTTTATAGTTGTTAATTAGTTTCTTATAATTCTTATCTCTCAGTTTGATATTATTATGTACTGGAATGCTTTCAACAACATTCCATTTAAGATGAACATTATCTTTTAGATTTTGTTTATTTATAAAATTTATTCTCTTTTTTATTTCAAAATCAAGCCACTTTTCACCAGACGGAATTTCGTGCAAAGAAGTTACAACAAAATTTGCATTAGATTGTCTTATATCTGATAAACTAACTGGATCTTTAGGGCCATACCATCTAAATGATAGTTCCATAAATTTAATTTGTTTGAGTCATCGTACAAAGCATTTCAAAAGCAATTGTTGCCGCAACATGTGATGTTAAGTTATTTAAATCGAAAGGTGGTGAAACTTCGACAACATCTCCTCCAACAAAATTTAAATTATTTACAGCTCTAATTATTTGTTGAGCCTCTCTTACTGAAAAACCTCCAACTTCAGGAGTTCCTGTACCAGGTGCAAAAGTTGGGTCAATTCCATCTATATCAAAAGTGAAATAAGTTTCGGAGTTTCCTAAAACTTCATAAATTTTTTTAATACAGTTTTCAAATCCAATTTTATAATATTCATCTATGGTTACTATAGTTACCCCTTGTTGTTCTGCCCATTTTAGATCATTTGGATCATAAAGAGATCCTCTTAATCCTATAATTACATATTTCTTAGGATCAATTAAATTTTCTTCTATTGCTCTTCTAAAAGGTGTTCCATGTGTATATTTGAACCCACCAAAATAGCTATCCCAAGTATCAGAATGAGAGTCAAATTGTAAAAGACCGAATGGCTTGCTGCTCTTCATACCTCTTAATATAGGCAAAGTGATTAGATGATCCCCTCCAATAGAAATAGGTATTGTGTTACTTTCTGATATTGTCTTATAAAACTTTTCAATTTTATTTAGTGAATCATTTAGATCAGCTGGATTAACGGGGCAATCTCCTAAATCAGCAACATTAAATTTATCGTATGGACTCAGTAGAGAGACAGGATGATATAATCTTACTAAAGAAGATGCGTTTCGTATCTCTCGTGGACCATGTCTAGCACCTGGTCTATTTGTTGTACCTCCATCCCATGGTACACCACATATGCAATAATCAAGTTTTGAAAGATCTTTTTCTATGGGTAATCTAAAAAAAGTAGCTACATCAGCAAATCTTGGTGTTGACATGCTTGATAAAGGTTTAAATTGAGTCATAAAATTATTATATTATAAATTTTTATAAGATATTTAATAGTATGGATGACACTAAAATTATAAAAGATCAACCAATACCTGAAAATGATCGAAGCATTGACCATTTACAAGGAAAAATTTTACCAAAAATTGCATTATTAAATCAAAATGGAAATTTATTAAAATTAAATAGATCTGACACTTTTAGGCTTGTAATATATTTTTATTCATTGACTGGTCATCCTAAAAAAAAATTACCTGAAAACTGGAACCAAATTCCTGGTGCAAAAGGATGCACTTTAGAAAATTCAAAATTTAGAGATAATTATGATAAATTCATTGAATTAAATTCGCTACCTATTGGAATTTCAACTCAAAATGTAGATGATATTAAGGAAATGACAGTTCGATTAGGAATACAATATGATGTTTTAAGTGACTTTAATTTGGAGTGCGTCAATCAACTCTCCTTACCAACCTTTTCAATCAACAATGATATATTTATCAAAAGATTGACCATAGTTGTGGAAAAAAATATTATTGTTAAGGTATTCTTTCCTATTTTTTCGATCAACAAACATGTAAATGATGTACTGTTATGGTTAAAAGAAAATTAATATTTTTTATTTTTTTTGTAACATTCATTTTTTCTCATTCTGGTTTTACAAATCCTAATCTTGACCAGTGGTTAGATACTGCAAAAACTTATAAAGATTTGATTAATGAAGGTTATGAAGTCCAAAGTTATTCAATAAGTGACATTCAAACAACAAACGGACTAATTCTTATACTTTTTGTAACAGTTCTCCAAAAAAATGACGATCTTTATGAATGCCAAGAATATCAGACAATAGATCAAAATTTAGATACTTTAGACATGACTCTAATTTGCAAACAATTAGTTCAGCCATATCAAAGAGGTGTGGGTACTTAAGTTTCTTTGATATTTAAAAAAAACCATTGAAGAGCAATCAATGTAAGGCCATTTAAAATTTTTCCTTTTTGCATTATTTCTCGCACCTTGGAAGATTTAAAGCTTTGTACTTTAATATCTTCATTTTCATTTTCTAATCCCATTATTCTAGTTCCACTGAATGTTTCTGTTTCTCCAAGGAAGAGATGATAAAAAGATTCTGATGATCCTGGAGCTGGGAAATAACCTTGTATAGGAATTAATTTTTTAATAACACAGCCTGTTTCTTCAAAACATTCCCTTTTAGCAGCGTCTTCTGGAGTTTCACCTTCATCTATAATTCCAGCAACAATTTCAATCAAATAGTTATCTAAGTTTTTTGAAATTGTACCTGGCCTAAATTGTTGAATAAGAATAATTTCTTTTTTTAATGGATCATATGGTAAGACTGCTGATACTTGAGCGCCACCAAATAATTCTCTACTTATACTATTAGTCCAAGTACCATCATATTTTTTATATTTTAATACTATTTCATTCATTTTAAAAAAACCGTCATAAAGATTTTTTTTACTAACTATTTTGAATTTAGAGCTCATATAATTTGATAAATTAACAAATAGATATATATTTAATATTGTATGGAAAAAGTATTATTTGGGGCAGGATGCTTTTGGGGTGTGGAAGAAAGTTTTAGAAAGCTTAATGGAGTAAATAAAACTGAGGTAGGTTACTCTGGTGGAATAACTCTTAACCCAACATATGAAAAAGTATGCGAAGGCAATACTAACCATGCTGAGGTTGTATTAGTGGAATATGATGAGAGCATAATTTCGTTCAATGATTTAATCAATCACTTTTGGAAATGCCATGATCCAAGTACTTTGAATAGGCAAGGTCCAGACATAGGGACTCAATACAGATCCGCAATTTTTTATTATAGCGAAATACAAAAGAAAGTTGCTGAAAAATCCAAGGATATTTACTCTAAAAAAAATAAAATAAAAATTGTTACTGAAATAAGTGAAGCAAAAGAATACTATAAAGCCGAAGAATATCATCAAAAATATATTCTAAAGACAGGCCTACATTGTGCTATTTAACCTTTAAATTTATAAAAATAAACTGATGAGTGAGGATTTTTTTTACGCATTAGTAATTGGTTGGATAATTCTACTAATGTTTTGGTCAACTGTAGTGTTGTTTATATCTATAAGAAGACCAACTGGATCAAAGTTAACGAATAAAATAATTATTTATTCTTTTTCATTTTTTATAATTTTTTTAGTTTTAATAATATTTTTTTATAACCGATTCGTTTTTTGATAAAATTTAAAATCTATATATAGTATGTTAAAATTTAATTAATACTAACATATTGATAATTAACAATATTTAGCAAATTTCTGTTGATTACTGGTTTTTTCATAAATATAAACTACTTCGAAATTAAACAATTTAGGTAAAATATGTCAATTTTAAAAAACTATTTTAAACAAAACAGTGTAATGCACAGCTTTTCAAGCTGTCAGTGGCCAATTGGTGATCCTCAAGAAAAAGAGTTTCATTTCTGCGAAGCTGATACAGTATCAGGTAAACCTTATTGCCAGGCTCACTGTGATGTAGCATACATTGATGAAAAAGAGCTTAAAAAAGAAAAAGAAGCTCAAAAAAATCGTCGCATCGCTGCTTAAGTCTACTTCAAAGAATTATTTCCTAATCAAAAGTTAATAGTTTAGAGTTATTGACATAAGTAACGATTTTCTTAAAATAATAAAATCATGCTATTTAATGTACTGAAAAAACTAAACTTTGACGGAACATTAGAAATAATTGACTGTAATAACAAAATTTATAAATTTGGAAGCTCAAATCCACAAGTTCGTATTAAATTAAAAAATAAGTCTATTGAAAGAAAACTTTTTTTTAATCCCAATTTACATATTGGTGAAGCTTATATGAATGAAGAGTTAATAATTGAAAAAGGAACTATAGAGGAATTTCTTAACCTAATAACTAATTGTTACGATGATTTTATTTCAAACAACAAATTTTATAAATTTTACGAATACATATCTTCTATTTTGATGCCACTTCAGCAAATTAATCAGCTTGTTAATTCAAAAAATAATGTTGCACATCACTATGATATCAATGAAGATCTATACAAACTGTTTTTGGACAAAGATATGCAGTATTCATGCGCCTATTATCACAATCCTAACATCAGCTTAGAACAAGCACAAAAAGATAAAAAGCAACATATAATCAGAAAACTACAAATTGATAAAAATATGAATGTTCTTGATATTGGATGTGGTTGGGGTGGTATGGCAATAGAAATTGCAAAATCTACCGGAGCTAAAGTCAAAGGAATTACACTTTCAGAAAATCAATTTAAAACAGCCTCTGAACGAGCACAAAAAGAAGGTTTAAGTGATAAAGTTACCTTTGCTCTTCAAGACTATAGAAATGAAATAGAAAAATATGACCGAATAGTATCTGTTGGGATGTTTGAACATGTTGGAGTTAAATATTTTAAAACATACCTTAGTAAAGCCAATGATATTTTGAAAGAAAATGGAGTTTTTCTTTTACATACTA